>JBIOUO010000097.1:0-16161 GCA_044867195.1 Ilumatobacteraceae bacterium | reverse complement strand
ACTCGCACGTCAGTCGCGGTCATGTAGCAGGTGTAGATGCGCCTGTTGCTGTCGAATGCCGGGTCGACGGCGAGGCCCATCAACCCGCCCTCGCTCACGGCCTGGACGCCGGTGAGCCCGCTCAGCGGGGTGCGCTGCCCGTTGCGGTAGACGCTGACGGTGCCGCCACGCTCGGTGATCAGCAGCGATCCGTCCGGCGTGAACGCGGCGTCCCACGGGTGGTTGAGCCCGGTGAGCAACGTCGCCACGGTGTGCGGTGGCGCGCATGCCGGCGGGCCGCATTGAGCGGCGAGCAGCGGCACCGCCAGCAGCCCGAGCAGCCGGCGGCGTCGTCGCAGCGGGCCTGCCGGGTTGGTCGCGCGAGCGGTGCGGGCGGTGCGGGCGGTCCGGGCGGTCCGGGCGAAGATTCCCATCCCGCCCATCGTTGCTCACCGCACACATCCGTGCCAGGGAACGCCCGTCCGCCACCGCGGCGGGTCGGCGACCAGTCAGGCGGCAGGATGGGGGTGGCGGCCGGCCACGCGGCGGGCGATCACGCCGCACAGCGTGAGCACGCCGCCGAGCACGGCGACGAGGAGGCTGCCTGGACCGAAGCCCGTAGCAGGCAGGAACGAATCGCCGGCGCTGCCGGTCGAGCCGCCCAGTGAGGTGGACATGTTGGATCTCCTTCGTTGGTTGCAGGTCATGGTTGTGGGGCGGCGCTGGCCACGCCCGGGCTCAGGCGGCGATCCGGTAGCGCTCCGGGGATTCCCAGCGGCAGGCGGCGGTCGGCTGCCGGATCGCTTTCACGGCGGCGTGGACGAGGTTGATGCGGGCGATCCAGTCGAGCGCGACGAGCGCCGGCCAGAGCACGAACAGGCGCCACTTGCGCAACGCCAGCGCGCCGATGCCGGCCCATACCGCGTACCCGGCGGCGTAGAAGATGCCGACGCGGGCGAGCGTGCCCGGGTTGTCATGGTTGAGTGCCAGCAGCAGCCCGAGCACGACCGGCGTGACGAGCGTGAATAGCACCCAGTCGAGCAGGAGCCCGAGATAGGCGAGGTCGAACCAGGTCGCCCGGCGGCCGACGCGATGGCCCCGGATGCCCTGGAACGTCCCCCACATCCAACGCAGGCTCTGCTTGTACCACGAGCGGATCGTGGTCGGCTCCTGGATCCGGGCCGAGGTGGTCGGGCAGTACACGATCCGGCCGAGCTGGCGGCGGTGCGCCTCGAGCACCCAGTAGGTGTCGTCGACGACGTAGGGCGTGTCCGGGCGCAGCACCTGGCGCAGGAACGACGAGCGGTACACGCTGTTCGAGCCGGAGATGCAGTTCATCACGCCGAGCGCCGACTGGCCCCGGCGGATGAACGTCTGGTACTTCCAGTAGGCGAACGCGCGGGAGCCGACGATGGCGTTCCACCGCTGCTCGCGACCCCAGTCCGACGCCGTCTTCGTGCACACCACGGCTACCCCGGGTGCGAACGCACGCGTCGACTCGGCGACGAAGTCAGCGGCGACGATGGTGTCATCGTCGACGATGCTGATGATGTCGTAGCGGTCGAGCAGCCGCTGCTCTTCGACCAGGCGATGGATCGCCGCCGGCTTGCCGACGTTCTCCGCCAGCTGTAGCGCCACCGTGGCGCCCGCCTCCTCGGCCACGCGGGCCGTGCCGTCGGTCGAGCCGTCGGACACCACGAACGTGTCGGCCTGGCGGGCGCACTCGCGCACGGTGGCGGCGATCGTCGCCTCGCCGTTCAGCGTGGCGATCACGAACGCGAATCGCGTCCGCGCGCGATCGTCGTCCGCCTGCCCAGTTTCCACGTGCCGCCCGCCCGTTCACTCGCCCGATTTGTCGTCGCTGACCGTAGCGGCGCCCGCTCGGAAGCGGATCGGGAAGTCCCCGTGTCGTCGCGGCGTTCGACCCCGTGATCCGTGGGCGGGCATACTGCTCGTGCCCCACGCGACCGCGTGGGCGAGACAGGGGGTTGGAATGAGCGTCTACAAGGTCGTCGAGATCATCGGCACGAGCAGCGAGTCGTGGGAGGATGCCGGCCTGGCGGCGGTGAAGAAGGCCCGCGAGACGATCCGCCAGCTGCGTGTGGCCGAGGTCGTCCAGCAGGACCTCGATCTCGACGAGAGCGGGGCGGCGACGTTCCGCACCAAGCTGCGCGTCTCGTTCAAGTACGAAGACGAAGGCTGACCGCCGCCGGTCCGAGCATCTGTGAGCTGGACGGCGGATTCCCGTACCGACGGCTCACAGATCGGCGACGGCGGTGCCGCGGCTGTCGCGCGCACCGGATGCGCCAAGCTGGCGCGATGGACCACGACGGACCTCGTCTCCTCGACCGCCGCCGGGTGCTCCAGCTGCTCGGCATCGCCGGCGTCGCCACGCTGGCCGGCTGCGGCGACGACGACGACACGGCCAGCTCCACCAGCCGGACCCCGGCGCCAACCGGCAGCGCGTCGACGGCGCCGCCGCCGGCCGGTTCCGCCGTGGCGACGGTGGTACCGGCGGCAACGGAGTGCTCGCAGATTCCCGAGGAGACTGCCGGGCCGTTTCCCGGCGATGGGTCGAACGGGCCCGACGTGCTCACCGAGGACGGCGTGGTCCGGGCCGACATCACGAGCAGCTTCGGGTCCTCGACCACGGTCGCCGACGGCGTGCCGGTGACGATCAACCTCACGCTGCTCGACGTCACCAACGGGTGCTCGGCGATGGCGGGTGCGGCGGTCTACATCTGGCACTGCGACCGCGGGGGCGGGTACTCGCTGTACTCGCAAGGCGTCGAGGGCGAGAACTACCTGCGCGGCGTGCAGGAGTCCGACGCCGATGGGAGGGTTATGTTCCAGAGCGTCTTCCCGGCGTGCTACTCGGGCCGCTGGCCGCACATCCACTTCGAGGTCTACGAGAGCCTCGAAGCGGCGACGAGCGGTGGTACGCGCATCGCCACGTCGCAGGTCGCCTTGCCCGAGGACATCTGCAGCGCGGTGTACGCGACCGATGGCTACGAGCAGAGCGTGCAGAACCTCTCTCGGGTGTCGCTCGCCACCGACAACGTGTTCGGTGACGACGGCGGCGTGTCGCAGCTGGCGTCCGTCATCGGCGCCGTCGATGTCGGGTTCACGATCGCGCTCACCGTGCCGGTCGACCCGACCGGGGAGTCGACGGGTTCGCCGGGCGGAGGTGACGGCAGCCCGGGCGGTGGCGGCCCTGGCGGTCCGGGTGGCGGCCCGCCTCCCAGCGGCGACCCGGGCGGCTACCGCCCGCCGGGATACTGAGGATCAAGCTCCGGCCGTGACGATGCCCCGTCGCACCGTGACGACAACGCGGGCCGACACTGGGTCGGCCAGCACGACGTCGAGCGGCGCGTCGAGCAGGCAGAGGTCGGCCGGTGCGCCGGACTCGATGCGGCGCGGGCGCCCGCCGGGATCAGCCAGCGGCGTCAGATAGAGGTCGAGGGCGCGGCGAGCCGGCAGCCGCTCGCCGGGACCGATGACCCGCCCCGACGGCGTCGTGCGGTCGCCGGCCGCGGCGATCGCCCGCCACGGGTCCGGGTTGCCGAACGGGGCATCGCTGCTGCCGCCGACGCCGATTCCACCGGCCAGCAACGAGGCGCATCGCCACAGGTGCGGTTGCTCGCTGGTCTCCACGTCGGTGAGGTACTGGTCGCCCCGCTCGGCGACGAACGATGGTTGGGTGACCACTGCCAGCCCGCGCTCGGCGATCACGGGCACCAGTTCGAGCGGGATCACGGCACCGTGCTCGATCCGGTCGCCCCGCATGGTCCCGACCTCGTCCCACGCCGCCAGCGCCAGCACGAGCTCGGCGCGGGTGACGCAGTGCACGGCGACCGCGCGCCCCGCGGCGCGTGCCTGCCGGAACCAGGCCACGACGTCGTCGAGCGGGGGGAGCCGAGCCTCGTCGAGGATCACCTTGACGGGGCCGCGGGGGAGCCCGACCTCCGTCGCCGCCAGCGCCGGGCCGCCCGTGACGGCGACGTCGAGCGGGAAGCCCGACCGGCCGGCGGCCGCGGCGAGCAGCGCCAGCTCGGCGGGATCGGTGCTCGCGGTGAGGTCGCTGACAGCGGTGATGCCGAAGCCGGCGAGGTCGGCGGCCACAGCGGCGATGTCGGGCGGCGATCCACTCGCCCGGGCGCGCAGGACGTCGTCGAGCCGGAACAGCCGCCCGGTCGCGACGCCCGACGAGTCGCGCTCCACACCGGTGTCGTCCAACCCGTCGATGCGCGTCGCGTCGAGCGCAGCCGTGTTGAGCACCCACAGCTGTCCGGTGCGGTGCTGCACGCGGACCGGTCGGCCCGGCGCCAGCGCGTCGAGGCGCCAGCGGTCGAGCGGCCCGGCGATCGCCTCGTGGTATCCCACGCCGCGCAGCCAACCCGTACCGCCGGCCGCCCGGACGGCGGCGTCGAACGCCGCTGGCGACGACACGGCGGGCGGGCCGAGGAGGAGCGAGTCCCGCGCCGCGGCCATCGCCAGCAGGTGGACATGGTGGTCGTGGAGGCCAGGCAGCAGCGCCCCACTGCCGGCGTCGACCACGACGTCGGCACCCGCAGCCGGCGATGTCCGAGCGGATTCGACGGACGCGACGAAGCCGCCTGCGCACCGGACGTCGACGCGCCGGCCGTCGACGTCGGCGCGCCGGATCAGCAGCGTCGGCGTCGTCCTCTCGGTCACCAGCGAATTCTGTGTCGAAAGACCGCCGGGCGCGGCGTGCCGGCACGCTTGGCTACGGTCTCGGGGCCACGAGGGCAACCTGACGCCGGAGGATCCGTGCCCAAGCTCACCGCGCTCGACGAGTACTTCGTCCACCAGATCCCGGAGCCGCTGCCGAACGTCGTCACCCACCACCAGCACTGGCGGGAGAGCCTGTTCTTCGTCCTCCACCCGCGGGGCCGCCTCGGCGACGTCGTCATCTTGACGATGGCCCACTTCCCCGCCCGCGGCGAGCTCGACTCGCTGCAGCTCGGGATGGTCGGGTCGACATCGACGGTCGCCCGCCACGCCCGCCGTGCCGGCGACGACCCGCACTCGTTCGACGTCGGGCCGGTGCACATCGAGATCGTCGAGGCGTACCAGCGGGTGCGCATGCGTGTGGAGGACTGGGTCGAGGTCCCGGTGGCCCTCGACCTCACGTTCACCGCGCGCACCGCCGCGTACGGGCTGCGGCGGGGCACAATGCGCGCCGGCCACGAGCTGATCTGGGACCAGAGCCACATGCTGCAGTCGGGCACGTACCGTGGCACGTACACCCACGAGGGCCGCACGTACCAGGTCGACGACTGGTGGGGGCAGCGGGACCACTCGTGGGGGATCCGCGACCACGCCCGCTGCCCGTTCTGGATGTGGCTGGCCGTCCAGCTGCCCGACGGGATGATCGGGGTGTGGCACTGGGAGCTGCCCAACGGGGCGCGCATCTTCACCGATGGTTGCTTCGCCCCCGCCGGTGGGGGTGAGCCGGTCCCGATCGTCGACCTCCGCCACGAACTGGACTGGGTCGACTCCGCTGGCGAGGTCGTCAGCTATGCCCGCGACGGGGAGGAGGTGGCGGGCATCGCCGGTCACGTCGACATCACGCTGGCGGGCGGCCAGGAGATCGGGCTCGACGCCAAGGGCCGCTGGGCGCAACGCTACGGAGCCGTCGGCGGCGGCCTCAGCCAGGTCGAGGTGACGACCGACGACGGTCGCCGGGGCACTGGCATCTACGAGCTGACCGGCGCCCACCACCACCGCTACTTCCCGATCCCCCGTGCCGACCGCCTCCCCCCCAACGGCTGACCCCACCCGAGTGTGGGCGGGCATCCGAGTGCCGGAGGGCCGGATTTCGACCGCTTCGTACTCCGATGCGCCACACACTCGGATGGGTCTGACCGGGCCGGGGTAGCAGTCGGCGATGCGTCCCCCGCTGCCGGTCGCGACGTACCGGCTCCAGCTCACGCCGTCGTTCGGGTTCGACCGTGCCCTCGACCAGCTTCCGCGGCTGGAGGCGCTCGGCGTCAGCCACGTCTACCTGTCGCCGATCGCCGAGGCGCTGCCCGGCAGCACCCACGGCTACGACGTCGTCGACCACGCCACCGCGCGGGCCG
Source organism: Ilumatobacteraceae bacterium (assembly GCA_044867195.1). Taxonomy (GTDB): domain Bacteria; phylum Actinomycetota; class Acidimicrobiia; order Acidimicrobiales; family Ilumatobacteraceae; genus JALZMG01. The sequence continues at coordinate 10,078 of JBIOUO010000097.1, read as the reverse complement.
AGCTCGGCGGTGCCGACGGCCTGACCAGGCTGCTCGACGCGTGCGTGGACCGAGGGATGGGCGTGTTGGTCGACCACGTCCCGAACCACACAGCCATCGCCCGGCCCGAGCTGAACAGTCGGTGGTGGGCGATGCTGCGTGACGGGCCGGCGAGCGACGCCGCGCGCTGGTTCGACGTCGACTGGGCGGCGGCTGGCGGGAAGGTGATCCTCCCCGTGCTGGAGGAGCCGCTCTCCGAGCTCGTCGAGCGGTTCGAGGTCGTGGATGGCGAGCTCCGGCTCGGTACGCGGCGGTGGCCGCTGGCCACGGGCACGGAAGCGCTGGCGCCGGACCATTCGATCGAGCGCCAGCACTACCGACTGCAGCACTGGCGCGACCCGGCGCGCAACGTGCGCCGCTTCTTCGCCGTGGACGCGCTGGCCGCTGTGCGCGTCGAGGATCCCGCCGTCGCCGCTGTGGTCGACACGCTGCCGCGGCTGCTCGCCGACCATCCCGGCTTTGCGGGCGTGCGCATCGACCACATCGACGGCCTGGCCGACCCGCTCGGATACCTCGAGGGCCTCCGCGCTGGCATCGGCGATCGATGGATCGTGGTGGAGAAGATTCTCGCCGCCGACGAGACGCTGCCGGCGGCGTGGCCAGTCGAGGGCACGACCGGGTACGAGCACGCCGCTCGCCTCGAGCACGCGATGCTCGACCACGGTGGCTGGACCCGCCTGCGCGACGCGTGGGTCGCTGTGACCGGCGACGGGCGGCGGTTCCGTGGTTGGGAGCTGGAGGCGCGGGAGGAGGTGCTGGCCGGCCCGCTGCGGCCGGACCTGGATCGCGCCGCGCGGGCCGCGGCTGCCGATCTCGCTGTCGAGGCGCACGGGGACGATGTCAGGCAGGCCGTCGCCGGGCTGACGGCCCACCTGCCTCGCTACCGGACCTACCTCCCCGATCCCGAGGGCAGGCCCGCGCTGGCCGCCGCCGTCGCCGCGGCCGCAGCCGCCGATCCCGCCGACGCGCCGACGATCGAGCGGCTGGCGGCCGCGCTCGACGAGCCAGGGGAGTGGCGGACTCGCTGGCAGCAGCTCACCGGCCCGGCCGCGGCGAAAGGCGTCGAGGACCGGGCGTTCTGGCGCTACGCGCCACTGACGTCGCTCGCCGAGGTCGGCGGGTGGCCGGAGGCAGACACGGACGAGGTGACCGATCCGGTTGCCGCCCTTCACGCCCACCACGCCAGGACCCAGGAACGGTGGCCGGCGACGCTGCTCGCCGGCACGACCCACGACACCAAGCGGGGCGAGGACGTGCGAGCGATCGGACTGGCGCTCAGCGCCCGGCCGGAGCAATGGTCCGAGCTGCTCGACGCGTGGCTCGGCGGGCCGGGCGCGGCCATCCCGGTCGACGCCGCCACCCACTGGTCAGCGCTGCAGACGGCGCTGATGGTGCCAGGGATCGACGTCGACCGGCTGACCGCGGCGTTGGTCAAGGGTGGGCGAGAGGCCGCGCTGCACACGTCGTGGAGCCAGCCCGACGAGTCATTCGAGGCATGTCTGGCGATGCTGGCCGCGGCGTTGCTGGGCTGGGCACCGGCGTTCGGTTTGGCCGCCGAGCTCGAACGCGCCGGCGAGGCCGCGTCGATCGGGCTGCTGGCCGCGCGTCTCACCGCGCCGGGCATCCCCGACGTCTACCAGGGCACCGAGGCGTTCCGGTACCTGCTGGTCGACCCGGACAACCGCGTCGAGCCGGACCACGTCGCGCTCGACGACCTTGTCCGCCATGCGGCGTCTGTCGACGGCGCCGCGGCGTGGGCCGAGCAGGGCGGCCCGGCCAGCCGCGCGGTGGCGATCAGCCGGCTGCTCCCGCTGCGCCGGCAGCTCGAGCTCGCCGGCTACGAGGCGCTCGCCGCGCCGGAGCAGCTGATCGCGTTCGCCCGCACCGACCAGGCCGGCGAGGCCGTGCTCGTGACGATCGTCCCGCGCGCCGTGGACCGGCCAAGCGGCATGGCCGTCGAGCTGCCGCCCGGCCGCTGGCGCCACGTGCTCGTCGACGCCTTGCCGGCGGCCGAGCGCTCACTCGACATCGACGGCGCGCTCGCCGCGTTCCCGGCGATCGTCCTGCGTCGTTCTGCGTGAGCGATTATGCGCGAATCGCGACTGATCGCTCACGCAGAGCCGGTGAGCAGCACGGCGGTGCGGCCGGGGATCGTGACCGTGCCGTCAGCGATCGTCGCCGCGGCCGCGCCGGTGAATGTGGCGCAGTCGAACGCTACCTGCAGACCGGACGCATCGACGGCGACCGACGCCGGCGCGCTGCCGAACCCGAGGACCAGCACCGACCGCTCGCCGCCGCGGCGGCGGTCGACAACGATCGTGTCGCCGTCGCGCGTGACGTCCTGCTCCGCCTCACCGCGCAGCACGCCGATCCGCCGGCGCAGCGCGAGCAGCTCGGTGTAGGCGGCGAGGATCGTGTGGTGCGGCTCTGCCGCGGCGAGCGACGGGGTGAGCACGGCCGGGGCGAACGTCGCCGGGTCCCCGGGATCGACGGATTCCTCCGTCCACTCCTCGCGGAACTCCTCCCGCCGCCCCTCGCGCGTGGCCTCGACGAGCGCCGCGTCGCCATGGTCGACGAAGAACGGGAACGGCGCCGGCTCGCCGTACTCCTCGCCCATGAACAGCAGCGGCGTGAACGGCGACAGCAGGATCGTCGCCGCCGCCACCAGCCGCTGGCGCAGGTCGTAGGGAGGCCGGTCGCCGGTGGGCGTGTTGCCGACGTGGTCGTGGTTCGACGTGAACACGACGAAGCGCTCGGCGGGAAGATGGTCGACCGGGCGACCGTGCGTGCGGCCGCGGAACCGGGAGTAGCGCCCGCTGAACAGCCAGCGGCGCGACAGCGTGGTCGCCAGGTCGGCAGTGCCGTCGTAGTCGGCGTAGTAGCCGCGGCGGTCACGGGTGAGCGTCACTCGCAGGGCGTGGTGCACGTCGTCGTCCCACTGCGCGTCGCAGCCCAGGCCGCCTGCCGCGACCGGCGTCACCACCCGCGGATCGTTGGCCGCGCTCTCGGCGATGACGAGCACGGAGCGCCCCGCCGTTGCACCGGCGTCGTGGACGGCCCCGGCGAGCTCCCACACGAACGGCCGCGCCGTGAGGTCGTGGATGGCGTCGACGGCGTCGAGGCGCAGGCCGTCGACGTGGAAGTCCTCGATCCACCGGCAGGCGCTCTCGATGATCGTCCGGCGCACCGGATCGCTGCCGCGCTCGGCGACGTTCACCGCCTGGCCCCACTGCGAGCGGACGGCGTCGACGAGGTACGGGCCGAAGTGGCGGTGCACGCTGCCCTCGGGACCGATGTGGTTGTAGACGACGTCGAGCACGACCGCCAGCCCGGCGCCGTGGGCGGCATCGACGAAGCGGGCCAGCGCCTCCGGGCCGCCGTAGGTGTCCTGGACGGCCGACCAGAACACACCGTCGTAGCCCCAGTTGCGCGCACCGGGGAACTGGTTGACGGGCATCAGCTCGACGGCCGTGACACCCAGGCGCACGAGCCGATCGAGCTCGCCGATCGCCGCGTCGAGTGTGCCGGCCGGCGTGAACGTGCCGACGTGCAGCTCGTACAACACCGTGTCTGCCAACGCGAGCCCGTGCCAACCCTGGTCCGACCACACGAATCGACGCGGGTCGACCACCGCCGACGGACCGTGGACGCCGTCGGGCTGCCAGCCCGATGCCGGGTCGGCGAGCGGCTCCCCGCCGTCGAGGAGGATCCGGTACCGGTCGCCGTGCCCGACGTCGTCGGCGAAGCCCAGCCAGGTCTGCGTGTCGGCCGACAGTTGCAGCTGCAACGAGCGGCGGTCGAGCTCGATCGTCACCTCGCCGGCGAACGGCGCCCACACCTCGAACCGGGTCCCGCCGTCAGCCGGCGTCGCCCCCAGCCGAGGCCGTTTCTCCACTCCGTTGGAGTGTTTCCGGAGGGGGGGACCCGCGGGAAACACTCCATCGGCCGGAAACACTCCAATGCTCATCCGGTGGCCGGGAGCATCTGGGCGATCGCGGCGAGCGGCCAGGCGACCCAGGCGGGGCGGGTGGCGAGCTCGTAACGCACCTCGTACAGCGCCTTCAGCAGGATGTGGGCGTCGAGCAGCAGGCGGGCGTCGGCCGGATCGGGCGGGATCAGCGGCACGCCGCGTGCGGCCGGGTGGGCGCGCTCGCGGAGCGTGCGGACATACGTCGACCAGAACAGCTCCTGCATCTTCGCCGTCTGGTCGCGTCGCCTGCGCTCGAGGTGGGCGGCGTCGGCGGCGCCCGTGCGGCCGCGCTCGGCCGACGTCGCCAGCGCCACCCGCCCGGCGTAGTCGAGCGAGCGCAGCATCCCGGCGACATCGGCCAGCGGCGAGCGCTTGATCGACCGCTCGCCGATCGAGCGGCCGGGCTCGCCCTCGAAGTCGATGAACACGACGTCGCGCCCGGTCCACAGCGCCTGGCCGAGGTGGAGGTCGCCGTGCACGCGGATCCGGGCGGCGTCGAGCTTGCGCGTGCGGAGCGCGTCGAACGCGCCGAGCAGCCGGTCGCCGTCGTCGAGCAGCATCGTCGCCAGCGCCGCCGCCTCACCGGTGATCGTGGCCCGGTTGCGGCGCACGGCCCGCTGCGTCTCGCGCAGCGCGCTGCGCAGGCTCTGCACGGTCGAGCGCTGCCACAGCAGCGTGAACGGCTCGGGCTCGAACCCCGGCGCGCCGTCCGCCAGGGCCAGATGCATCTCGGCCGTGCGCTGGGCGACGAGATCGGTGACGACCTTCATCACCGCGTCGTCGCCGTGCGAGCTCGGCTCGGTGACCAGCCGCTCGACCTCGCGGGTGAGCATGTCCTGGCTCAACTCCCACAGGTCGGACTCGTTGCCGACGAGGTCGTGGACCACGACGACGTTCGCCGCCTGCCCGCCGTCGAGCGACACATCCAGCGTTCCGGCGACGCCCGGCACCTGCTCGAACCCCGCCGCGCGCAGATGCAGCGGCAGAGTCACGTCCGGGTTCTCCCCTGGCGACAGGCGGCGGATCAACTTGGCGATGACCCGGCCACCCAGCACCACCGACGAGTTGGACTGCTCGACGCCGAGCACGTGGACGTCGCGCCGATCGTTCGCCAGCTTCGTCAGGCCCGGTCGCCGGGGATGCCCGGTGGCGACCGCTCGCCGCCCACGGCGCGTACGCCGCCGCAGCGCTGACGCGCCGACTGGGCCGGCGCCTTCGGGCACGGCCATCGCGTCGACCACCGCCCCGTCGTCACACATCAGGACCAAGGCGCCGGGGACCTGGCGGTCCACGTCCTGCGCCCGGTCCTCGCTCGTGTGCAGCAGGGGCACCGCGTACTGGTGATCGTCACCCTCTGTGAACGACGTCCGGACGATCACCAGCGCGACCCGGTCGTCGAGCTCGACGACGTCGTCGATCGTGACCTCGCGCACGATGGCGTCCTTGCCGGCGTACCAGCGCCGCCTCGGCATCCAGCGGCCGATGGCCCGGCCGAGCGCGGCCCGCCGGCGCAGCACGTCCGGCCACGAGCCGGCGACCCGCTGCGGTGCACGCGCCGCGGCCGGCTCCAGCGCCCCCTGGCCGCAGTCGAGCACGAACCACATGAACCCGTGCGGGGCGAGCGTCAGCGAGTACGGGCGGTCGCCCACGGGCGAGAAGCGGTTGCGGCCGAACACCTCGACGGGAACGGCCCCGTCGAACGGGCGCACGTCGAGCTCGACCTGCTGGGCGTGCCGCGACAGATTGGCGACGCACAGCAGCGGCTGCTCGCCGGGATCCATGTCCGGCGTCGGGTGGCGGATGAACGCGAGGACGTGCGGGTTCTCCGGTTCGAGGAACTCGATCGTGCCCCGGCCGAGCACCCGGTGGCGTTTGCGCAGGGCGATCAGCTGGCGCATCCACGACAGCAGCGACGCCGGGTTGGCGGCCTGGGTCTCGACGTTGACCGACTCGTAGTGGTAGCCCTGCTCGGTGATCAGCGGCAGGTACAGGCGGTGCGGGTTGGCCGTCGAGAAGCCGGCGTTGCGGTCGCCCGACCACTGCATCGGCGTGCGCACGCCGTTGCGGTCACCGAGGTAGACGTTGTCGCCCATCCCGATCTCGTCGCCGTAGTAGATCACCGGCGTCCCCGGCAGCGAGAACAGCAGGGCGTTGAGCAGCTCGATCTTGCGCCGGTCGTTGCCGAGCAGCGGCGCCAACCGGCGGCGGATGCCGAGGTTGATCCGCATCTCGAGATCGGTGGCGTAGGCGCGCAGCATCAGGTCGCGCTCCTCCTCGGTCACCATCTCCAGCGTCAGCTCGTCGTGGTTGCGCAGGAACATCGCCCACTGGCCGCCCTCGGGCGGCTCGGGCGTCTGCTCCATGATGTCGACGATCGGCGTGCGATGCTCCAAGCGCAGGGACATGAACAGCCGCGGCATCACCGGGAAGTGGAAGTTCATGTGGCACTCGTCGCCGACGCCGAAGTAGGCGGCGGCGTCCTCCGGCCACTGGTTGGCTTCGGCGAGCAGCATCCGATCGGGGTAGCGGGCTTCCATGTGCTTGCGCAGCCGCTTCAGCACCTCGTGGGTCTCGGAGAGGTTCTCGCAGTTGGTGCCCTCGCGCTCGTACAGGTACGGCACGGCGTCGAGGCGCAGCCCGTCGACGCCCATGTCCAGCCAGAAGTCGAGGACGTCGAAGATCGCGGCCTCGACGTCGGGGTTGTCGTAGTTGAGGTCCGGTTGATGGGAGTAGAAGCGGTGCCAGAAGTAGGCCTCGGCCACTGGGTCCCAGGTCCAGTTCGACGCCTCGAAGTCCTGGAAGATGACCCGTGCGTCGGTGTAGCGGTCGGGGTGATCGCTCCACACGTAGAAGTCGCGCTCGGGCGAGCCGGGCCGCGCGTGGCGGGCGCGCTGGAACCACGGGTGCTGGTCGGACGTGTGGTTGACGACGAGCTCGGTGATGACCCGGATCTTGCGGGTGTGGGCCGCGGCGAGGAAGCGCTTGAACTGCCGCAGGTCGCCGTAGTCAGGGTTGACGGTTCGGTAGTCGGAGATGTCGTAGCCGTCGTCGCGCAGCGGCGACGGGTAGAACGGCAGCAGCCAGATCGCGGTCACGCCGAGGTCGGCGAGATAGTCGAGGCGCTGGGCGAGGCCGTTGAAGTCGCCGATCCCGTCGCCGTTGGAGTCGGCGAACGCCCGCACGTGGAGCTCGTAGATGACCGCGTCCCGGTACCAGTCAGCCGGCCCCTCCACTCGCGTGGGCAGCGTCGACGCCCGGGCGCTGCGCTCTCCCCGGCTCACGCCGACCGCCTCCCCAGCGTTTTTGTCCGGATTTTGGTTGCCCGTGCGACCAGAATCCGGACCGAAACGCAGGCGGGCGCCATCACGACTCCACCCGGAAGATGTGGGCGGGCGTCGAGGGATCGAGGGCGACGTAGTTCATGTTCCCGTGCCAGCGGTAGTGGGCGTCGGTGAGCTGGTCGACGACGTCGTAGCTGGAACCGTACGGCAGCCCGAGCGGCTTCAGGTCGACGTCGACGTACCCGGACTGATGGGCGTGGGCGTCGAGGCTGACGACGACGAGCACCGGGGGCCCGACGCCCGCCGGGTCGGACTTCGAGTAGCACAGCAGCGCCGGACTCGTCGTGTTGTGGAAGCGCAGCGTGCGCAGGTGGGCGAGCGCCGGCTGCTCGCGGCGGATGCGGTTGAGCCGCCCGAGCAGCGGCGCCAGGCTGTCGGCGCGGTGGAGATCCCACTGCCGCAGCTGGTACTTCTCCGAGTCGAGGTACTCCTCGGACCCGGACCGCAGCGGGAGGTGCTCGAGCAGCTCGAACGCCGGGCCGTACACCCCCCACGCCGGTGACAGCGTGGCGGCGAGGATGGCGCGAATGGCGAACATGCTCGGGCCGCCGGTCTGCAGCTGCTCGGTGAGGATGTCGGGGGTGTTGGGCCAGGCGTTGGGCCGCATGTAGTCGACTGTTCGGGTCGACAGCTCCTCGAAGTACGAGCGCAGCTCCCAGGCCGACTGGCGCCACGTGAAGTAGGTGTAGGACTGGCTGAAGCCGACCTTCGCCAGGCGCTGCATCACCCGTGGGCGGGTGAAGGCCTCGGCGAGGAAGATCGCCTCGGGGTGTTCGGCACGGATCGTCGGGATCGCCCACTCCCAGAAGGCGAACGCCTTGGTGTGCGGGTTGTCGACGCGGAACACGCTGACGCCGGCGGCGATCCAGAACCGGAACACACCGGCCAGCGCCGCCCAGAGCTCCTGCCAGTCCTCGCTCTCGAAGTCGAGCGGGTAGATGTCCTGGTACTTCTTCGGCGGGTTCTCGGCGTACTGGATCGTGCCGTCGGGACGGTGGGCGAACCACGACGCGTGTTCGGTGACCCAGGGATGGTCGGGCGTGCATTGGAACGCGATGTCGAGCGCCAGCTCGATGCCCCGCTCCCGGCAGGCCACTGCCAGCTTGGCCACGTCGTCGACGGTCCCCAGCTGCGGGTGGACTTCGGTGTGACCTCCCTCGCGCCCGCCGATCGCCCATGGGCTGCCGGTGTCGTCGGGCGCCGGGGTCGTGGTGTTGTTGCGGCCCTTGCGCTGGGTCACGCCGATCGGGTGGACCGGCGGCAGGTACACCACGTCGAAGCCCATCGAGGCGACGTAGTCGAGGCGGTCGAGGGCGTCGGCCAGCGTGCCGTGCCCGGTGGCCGGGGCGAGCGTCGAGCGGGGGAAGAACTCGTACCACGCGCTGAACCGGGCGCGCACCGGATCGACCTCGATGTCGAACGTCGGGCTCGTCGCCAGCGGCTCGCGTACGCCGGTGCGCCAGAACAGCGCCTCGATGTCGAACCCCTCGTGCTCGGGCTCGACGTCCTCGAGGTCGGGCAAGTAGCCGTCGAGGTGACGCTCGCTGGCCGCCGCCAGATGGCCGAGCAGGAGGGCATCGCCCGCGGCGAGGTGCCGGCGCAGCTCGGCGAGCGCCTTCTTGTCCGCCCCCTTGGCCTTCTCCAGTGCCCGGTCGATGAGGTTGATGCCGATCTGCAGGTCGACGGCGACGTCCACCCCTGCCTCCACCTTGAGCTCCATCCCATGGCGCCAGGTGCCGAGGTGGTCGAGCCAGCCGGCGACCTCGTACTGCCAGCGCCCGAGCTGGTCGGGAACGAACGTCGCCGCGAAGCGGTCGTTGCCGAGCGGAACCATCGGCACCTCACGCCAGCGTTCCTTGCCCTGCTTGGCTGGCCTGCCGGCGGGCTCGCATCGCACGCGCAGCGCGGCAGCCGCTCGGTCGTGACCGTCGGAGAACACGTCGGCGAGCACCGTGACCGGCTCGTCGATCGTCGCTTTGGCCGGGAACGCGCCGCCGTCGACCACGGGCGCGACGGGCTCGACGACGACCCGACTCGGGCGTGAGCTCGGCATGGACGTGCTGGGCATCGGACCGAACCCTAGGTACCCGCGCGAGCCCCTGATGACACGCCCCGCGACGGGTGAAGAACGCGTTGAGAACGGGTGGCGACGCGCCAAGGGGGCGTGAAGGGTCCCGCCGGGCGGGGTCTGCCCACATCGCCGCCGAGATCCGTTGTGCCACGATGAGCCGCGTGTCGATCGCCAAGCGGTTGCTCATCGGGCGGCCGATCGCGACATCCGACGAGGGACACCACCGGCTGGCCAAGCGCATCGCGCTTCCCGTGTTCGCGTCCGACGCGATCTCCTCGACTGCGTACGCGACGGATGCCATCCTCGTCGTGCTGCTGGTCCAGGCGAAGGTGGGCGCGGCGGCGTGGAGCAAGCTGGTGCCGATCGCGATCGTCGTCGCCATCCTCCTGACGATCGTCGTGGTCTCGTACCGCCAGACGATCTACGCCTACCCGTCCGGCGGGGGCTCGTACGTGGTCTCGCGCGAGAACCTCGGCGAGCTGCCGTCGCTTGTCGCCGGCGCCTCGCTGCTCACCGACTACATCCTCACCGTCGCCGTCTCGGTGGCCGGCGGCGTGCTGGCGATCCAGTCGGCGTTCGACTTCGACAGCGAGTGGCGAGTGCCGATCTGCCTCGTGCTGATCGCCGCGATGACGGTCGCCAACCTGCGCGGGCTCA
>JBIOUO010000096.1:0-8990 GCA_044867195.1 Ilumatobacteraceae bacterium | reverse complement strand
GCGCCCACGGGTGCTCGCGCACGAACGTCGTGGCGATGTCGCGCCGGGAGACCGGCCCATACGTGCGGTTACCGGCGCGCACCCCGGCAGGTTCGACCGGTGAGCACGGCGTCGCCGGTGGCGTGATGCCAAGCAACTCGATCGCGTTGTGGCCCAGTATTCGCCGCTTGATCGCCGGGGTCACGGCGGGGTAGCCGAACTGCTCCTGGTACGCCGGCGTGATCTCGAACGACCGGAACGCGGCGATCTGGTCCTGCGGCGACCCATACCAGATGCTGTCAGTGCCCCAAAGGATGCGTTCCGGGCCGAACGTGGCGAGCAGCTTGCCGAGCACGTGGGCGGCCTCGTCGGGGTTGCCCATGACCGTTCGCCACGTCGAGCCCAGCTCGGCGTAGATGTTGCCTCCGGGCCCGAGGCCGGCGTCGGTCGCGGTGCGCACGAGGCGGTCGACGCCGGCGCCGTCGGGATCGTACGGCCCTTCGGTGAACCCGCTCTCGTAGCCGGAGTGGTAGACGAGGAACGACAGGTCGGGGTTGGCGACGGCCGCCGGCCCGATGTCGGCGGGCGAGGCGAAGGGGTTGCCGCCGGACAGACCCTTGTGCACGGCGACGACGAGCACGCCGCTGTCGCGGACGGCCTGGAGGAACGGCGCTCCGACCTGCGGCGCGGCCGGATCGTGGTCGTCGAGGTACCAGCCGCCGGGGGCGTGGGTGTACACCTTCCAGGCGGACAGCTGGTGGGTCGAGGCGACATCGGCCATCGCCGCCAGCGCCACGTCGAGCGGTCCGACGTCGGGGACGGCATGGCCCTGGATCAGCACGCGGCCGTCGCCACACAGCTCTGTCGCCAGCGCCTTGCCCCGCTCCATCGCCGCGATCGACAGCGGGTCGGCCGCGCCGACCACCGGGATGGCGGAGATCACGGCGACGGCCGTGTCGCTGTGCCCGAGCACGAGGTCGCGCCAGTACTCGGCCGAGAAGCACTCGATCGGGTCGGCCTCCCCGCACGCGCCCTGGGGGAAGCCGACGCCCCACTCGCCGAACTCGAGGAAGTGGGTCTGCACGTCGACGACGACCTCCGGCGCTTCAGCTGGGGGTGTCGGCGCCGGCGTGGCGGGTGACGACGTGGCGGGACCGTGGATGGTCGCCTCCGCTTCGGCGGGGTCGGTTGCTGCCGACGGAGCGATGCTGAACCGCCCGCCGGGCTCGGTCCCTCGCGACCGTGACTGCTCGCCGCTGCAGGCCTGGAGAGCGACCAGCCCGGATGCCATCCCGGCCGACGACAGCAGGAACCGGCGTCGCGACCACCGGTGGCGGCGGGCGTGCAGATCGGCCGCCACTCGTGCCCGCCGCATCGCCTCCCGCCGCAGGTCGTCGAGTGGCGGCGGCAGGTACTCGCCGTTCGAGCATGTCCAGAGCTTCAGCGGAAGACCTGGATCGACGTCGTCGAGATCCCGCATCCGCCCCATCACAGCACGACCGGCCGCACCGTCGTTCGCGCCCTGGGTTACAGGTCGAGGGCGACCGTCGTGGCGTCAGCGTCGTTGGCGTGGCGGGCGACCGTGATCCGGTGGCGACCCGAGGCCGGGCGCCAAGCGTGGGCGACCGTGTCGCGGGTGGCGAGTCGGTCGACGGGGACACGGACCTCGAACGCCGCGTGCTGGCCGGCGGCGACCTCGACGCGGGTGAAGCCGACGAGCCGGCTGGGCGCATCGGCCTCGGGGAGTTGGGCGTAGATCTGGACGACGTCTGCGCCGTCGCGGTCGCCGCTGTTGCGCACCGTGCCGCGGACGACGATCGCATCGCCGGCGCGTTCGACGTCGATGTCGGCGATGGCGAACGTCGTGTAGGACAAGCCGAAGCCGAACGGGTAAGCGGGGGCGCGGCCGGTGCGCTGCAGGTGCCACCAACCGTGCCAGCGGTCGTAGCGGAAGGTCGTCGCGTCACGGTCGAAAGGTGGGAGATCGGCCTCGTCGACCGGGACCGTGAAGGGAAGGCGTCCCGACGGGTTGACGGTGCCGACGAGCACGTCGGCGAGGCCCTCGCCGGCGCGGCATCCGCCGTACCAGGCCTGGACGACGGCGGGGACGGCGTCGATCCACTCGGTCATCACGACGGCACTGCCAGCCTGGATGGCGACCACGGTGCGCGGGTTGGCAGCGGCGACGGCGCGGATGAGGTCGACGTCGTTGGCGCGCAGTCGCAGCGTGTCTCGATCACCGCCGGCGCCGAAGCCCTCTCCTCGGCTTTCGAGGCGGGGCGGTGTGACGGTCGGTGGGAGCTGGCCGATGGCGGCCTGGAACTGCTCGACGAGCTGCGGGTCGTCGCTCGGTGGGAGCAGCTCGAGCAACTGGGGTTGCTTCTGCCCGATGTTCTCGCCTTCGTCCGCCGCGGTGTAGCCGACGACGACGAGCGCCGCATCGGCACCGGCCGCCACACCGGCCGCACGGCGCAGGTCGCCGCCGTCGTCGTGGACGATGTCGGCGACCACCGCGCGCATGCCATCGAGGATCGTGTGGCAGTCGAGATCCCACACGTCGCTCGAGCCGCCGTCGCCGAGGTTGACGGTGCCGGCCAGCGTGCCGATCACTGCCACGCGGGTATCGGCGCGCAGCGGCAGGACGGGCGCGCCGCCGACGCTCTCGTTGCGCAGCAGCACGACCGAGCTCGCCGCCACCTCGCGGGCGAGCGCGCGGTGCTCCGGCGCGCCGAGGATGTCGCGCGGCGGCGGCACGGTCGACAGCACCTCGTCGAAGCGCAACAAGGTGGCGACGATCCGGCTGACGGCGGCGTCGACGTCGTCCCACGACGCCTCGCCTCGCTCCAACGAGCCGGCGAGGTGCTGGGCGCGGATCATGCGGTAGGGCATCTCGATGTCGAGGCCGGCGGACAGCGACGTCGCGGCATCGCGCAGGCCGTAGATGAAGTCGCTGACGACGAAGCCCTGGAACCCCCACTCTCCCCGCAGGATGTCGGTGAGCAATTGGTGATGCTGGCCGCACCACTCGCGGTTGACGGAGTTGTACGCCGACATGATCGAGGCGACGCCTTCGTCGACGATCCGCTTGAAGTGCGGCAGGTAGACCTCGTGCAGGCTGGCTTCGTCGATCTCGATGTCGACGGTGAACCTGGCGTTCTCCATCGAGTTGCACGCGAAGTGCTTGGCGCACGCCAGCACGTGGCGCTGCAGCCCGCGGGTCAGCGCGGTACCGAGCTCGCCGACGTGGTGAGGATCCTCGCCGTACGTCTCCTGCGCCCTGCCCCACGCCGGGTGGCGCAGGACGTTCACACACACCGCACCGGTGAGCGTCGCACCGACGGCGCGCAGCTCGCGCCCGATGACCTCACCGACGCGCTCCTCGAGCTCTGCATCCCAGGTCGCACCGCGGGCCATCGAGACGGGGAAACACGTCGCGTTGCCGACCACGCAACCCCGCGGCCCGTCGGTAAAGCTGACACCGGGCAGGCCGACGCGCTCGACGTGGGCTGCCGGGAAGGTCGCCTTGTGGTACCCGCCCTCCCCGGTGAGGTACCCGAGGCCGGCCAGCATCGGGCCGTCACCGTCGAGGCACCACAGCCGTTCCTCAGCCGTCATCGCCGCGACGAGCTGGCGGGCGGCGTCGTCGGCCGCGGTGCCGCGGTGCACGGCGTCAAGGGCGTCGGCGAACGTTGCGATGGTCACGGCCTGATCTCCTCCTGCTCGAGCTGACCAACCCGGAATCTCCATGAGATGGCCGAACCATCTCCAGGAGCGGCAAGTCGCAGCCTGCGCAACGTATCCCGATGAACCTCACCCCTCGTTTGACGTCCCGGTTGACGCTCGGCGCGGTCGCGCTGGCGTCAGTCGCCGTGCCCATCGGACTGGTTACGGCGAGCCCCGTTCACCAGGACGATCCCCCGACGCTCACCTGCGGGGACGGTCTGTCCGGTGAGCAGTTCGTGCGCACCGAGCTGTTCTTCGGACTGTCCCGCCCGGGTGGCCGGATCACCGAGCGCCAGTTCGCCGGGTTCGTCGACCACGAGGTGACGCCGCGGTTCCCGGAGGGGCTGACGTTGCTGTCGGGCCGAGGCCAGTTCCAGCTCGACGATGGGGAGATCGTCGAGGAGAGGTCGAAGGTGCTCGTGCTGCTCCACGGCGGCGGGGACGTCGCGTCGAAGGAGATCGACGAGATCCGGGCCGAGTACATCGACCAGTTCGACCAGCAATCGGTCCTGCGCACCGATGCGTCGTCGTGCGTGTCGTTCTGAGCGGTGGTCGAGTGTCCTGGAAGGTTGAAGCGCGGTGAAATCGATGGGGGATTCGTATCTGGGCGGGAATCGTCCCGGAATCCGAGACGATTCCCGCCCAGAAGCCCAGTTGGATCACTAGAGGCGGGCCGGTAGGGCGCCTCAGCGTCCGAAGCGGTCGAGAACGACCCCGTGGCGCAGGCCACGGTCGCTCACCGTCATCGAGTCGTGCTGCAGCTTGGTGAAGATCGTGCGCACGATGCACGCCCCGGCGAGGATGACCTCGGCGCGGGCCGGTTGCAGCCCGGCGATCTGGCGCCGCTCGTCGGCGCTGCGGCTGCGGTACAGCTCGATCTGCCGATCGAGCTCGGCGATGTCGAGGGTTGTTCCATGGACGCGGTCGGGGTCGTATTGGGCGAGACCGTGCTTCACCGCGGCGAGGTTGGTCGCCGTGCCGCCGATGGCGACGATGGCGTCGGGCCGCGGACGGCCGTCGAGGCGGTCCAGCTCGCTCGAGAGCTCGGCGAGCGCGGCGTCGAGCGTCTTCGTGGGGACCGCCGAGGCGAGACCGAACCGCTCCGCGATCCGCACCGCCCCGACGTCGACGCTGAATCGCTCGTCGACCTGGTCGTCGCGGCCGAAGCTGAACTGCGTGCTGCCGCCGCCCGAGTCGAAGACCACGAGCTGCCCACGCGCCGCGGGCAGCGCGGAGGTGGCTGCGAGGTAGGCCAGGCGACCCTCCTCCTCGCCGGAGATGACCTCGACGGTGACGTCGGAGCGGGTGCGTACGGCATCCACGAGCGCCGCCCGGTTGGGCGCGCGGCGCAGCCCGGCGGTGCCGACCGCCACGATCTCAACCGGACCCCCCTGGCGCGCCTCGTCAGCCATTGCCGCGACGGCGTCGACAGTCCGCCCGATCGCCGTTTCGGCGAGCGTGCCGGAGTCGGCCTGTCCCTCGCCCAGCCGGGTCGTCTCGGCATGGTCGACGACCGTGTGCAGCGACCCGTCAGCGTGACGTTCCGCGATGTGGAACTTCACCGAATTGGTGCCGACGTCGATGACGGCAAGCCGACGGACCCCGAATCCGACGAGCGCCTTGAGCCCACGCGCCATGCCGACATTCCGGCGCTCCCCGAATCCCAGCCTGCCGACGATGGTCGACACCAGGGACGGGTCCGGCGACTCCACGCCCAGCGTGCGCGTCGTCGCCTGGTCAGCGCGGAGCTCGGTCAACTCGACAATGCACTCGTCGACGATGTAGTGCGCTCGTTGCTTGTGCACCTTCACCGTGCGCAGCTCCGGATGCGGTTCGATCACCTCATCGACGAAGGCGTCCAGCGAGTACGACGTCCGGCCGCCCGACTGTCCGGCGACCGCCAGCGATTCCAGCACGGTCGAGGCGTCGGCGTCCGACAGCGGGAACGCGGCCTGCAACACCGGAGTCCACAGCTCCAAGCCCTCGTCGTTGACCTGCAAGAGGTGCTTGACGTCCATCAGCCCGTCACGCACCTTCACCGACGCATCGCTGTGCACCGACAGGAAGTACAGCTCCTGACTGGTCCGCTCCCGATCCGGCGTCAGCGTCGCCAGCAGGTCGTCCGCGGCGGCGAACTGATCACCGAACGTCCGCCACTCCCAGCGCGGGACGACACCAGCTGGAAACGTCGTCGCCGACTCGTCGGGCGTGGCTGCCATCGCCCGGACCGTACCCGCTAGCGACGAGGGCAACTGCAGGCTCCGCACATCATGGGGTGGCCGCTTGCGATGCAGGATCGACGAGCGGACCGGCGACCCCTGCTGGGCCGTCGTCTTGGGGTCAGGCGGCGACGTCGTGTCCCTGAAGGTGGGCGTCAAGATCGCGGCGAAGATCGGCCACGGTGTCGATGAGCGCATCGACCTTGGTCTCGATGCCGGACAGCCGTCGGTCCATCCTGGCGTGCGCCGCGGCCGCCTCGGCCCCGTAGGCGTCGATCTTGGCACTGTGCGCGCGGATCTCGGCAAGCATCGGCGCACCGAAGGCGCGCACAGCATCGAGGACGCGAGCGTCGCGCGCCTTCATGGCGTGATCCTACGGTCGCATGACGTTGCGGGGCGTCGCGGATGCGGCGCCACTCTGGTCGCAATCGACATGACCTCTCACCCCCGTGCCATGTCGATGAAGCGTCGAAGCTCGCCGTCGATGTCCGGTCCGGCGGGCTGATAGGCGATCTCCGTCGCGCCGGCCGCCTCCTGCGCGGCGAGGTGGTCGCGCCAGTCGCTGGTGCTCCGGGCCACACCGAGCATGGCGAGTGTCTCGCCGGACAGCACCGCGAGATCTCGCTCGTTGGCCTCGATCAGATGGCCTTCGTGCAGCGCGAGGTGACGCTCGCGCTCGGGGACCGCCTCGAGCGCGGCGAGCCAGCGGTCACCGCCAGGCAACGCCGCAACCTGGCCGCGCAGGTACAGGGCGTGGTACACGACGGCCGCCGCGTGCCCTGCGGCGGCCATCGCCCGATCGCTGCCGGGGTCCTCGCCGTCGTCGAGGACGGTTCCGAACGTGAGCACGGAGCAGCGCTCGAACGCCGTGCTCGGTTCAGTTGCCAGTACACCGTCGGCCAGCTCGCGGGCGACGGCCTCACCCTTCGGGCCGCCCGTGCCGAGGAGGATCGGCACCCGCACGGGGCGTGGCGCCCCGAACCCTTCGGGGTGCATCATCCGGATCGCCGCGCCCTCCCATTCGACCGTCCCGCCGGCAAGCAGGTCACGCACGGCGGTCACGTAGTCGTGCACGAACCTCCACGGCAGCGGCTTCTGGCCGAGCGCCAGGCGGCCTGTGAACCCGGACCCGAACGCCACGTTCACGCGACCTGGGGCCAGATCGGACAGCGTGACGATCGCCGCCGCGGTGACCATCGGATGGCGCAGCGACGGGATGGCGACACCTGGGCCGAGCTCGATCACCGACGTCCGGCGGGCGCACTCGGCGAGGATCATCCACACGTCCGGATAGAGCGCCGGCGAGTCGTACAGCCACGCCCGCCGGTACCCGAGCTCTTCGGCCAACCGCACATGCGCGGGTGTCGTCATCGAGGTCGCCAACGCGCACGAGATATCGAGCATGCGGCCGACGCTATGCACCCCGGCATCGACGAACGAGGATGCCTACCGGCAAACGGCGTCTGGGCGCGTTGGCTGCCGGCTGTAGGCAGGGAGCGCGCCCAGATCGTGCGGCTCCTTCACCGCCCACAGCCCGCTGATACGGTCGGTGTGCGCCCGGCCGGCAGCTGAGGGAGGCTGACGATGGTGGACTTCGAGGAGCGACGTGGGGTGCGGGTCCGGCGCCTGCCGGCGCCACCAGCCACAGCGCGTGTACCGGCGCGATCGGCTCCCAAGCGGCGTCGTCCGCCGGCTGGGACCGTGGCGCCGTCGCGCTCGGAGAAGGCACAGCGCCTGTTCGAGGGCGCCGACGACACGCGCATCGTTCGCCGAACGGACTCGATCGGGCCGCAAGGCGGTGCCGTCGACGGCGCCGTCGAGTCGCGCATCAGGTCCAGCGCCGGTGGGCGACCGATGGGCGCAGACGTCCGAGCGCCGATGGAAGCTGCATTCGGCACCGACTTCGGCGACGTTCGTGTGCACGCCGACAGCGACGTGGCGCAGCAGATCGGCGCGGTTGCCTTCACGTGGGGGCGAGACGTGCACTTCGCCGCTGGTGCCTACGCCCCGACCACGGCGTCGGGCCAACGGGTGCTGGCTCACGAGCTGGCCCATGTGGTCCAGCAAGACCCCACCGTGCGCCGCCTGGAGATCGAGGGCGGCGACACCAAGGACCTCGTCGCATTGTTCAAGTACGACAAGGACGAGATGAAGAACCCGTGGAACTTCGCCCGCAAGTTCGGTCCATTCGGCCCGGATCAGAAGTTCAGCACGAAGGAGATCCCGGCCACGGTCCGCTCGGACGTCGAAGCGCACTTCAACGTGTTCAAGGACCTGACGCTCGATCTGAACAACGTCTCCAATGCCCTCGGGCAGAAGAAGGCGCAAGCACAGCGCCGGGCGATCCGGCGGGACATGCAGCGAGAGTTCGACACGATCATCAGCACGCTGCAGATGGCACTGGACGACGTGGCCGACCACCTCGACGAGCAGGTCGAGAAGGCCGGCGATGCTCTATACAAGGACCGCATGGCTCGCCAGCCGGCGATGACCGGGAGCCTCAAGAAGTTCCAGGAGAAGTTCGCCTGGCCCGTGGTCGATCCGTTCAAGGACGCCGAGGTGCTGATCGGTCTCGACCCGTTCCGCGAGCTGGTGAAGAAGAACCTCAGCCAGATCGTGACGAACGCGGCGCAAGCGGCCACGGCGCTCACTCCCGCCGAGCAGCTCGCGCTGACCGCCGAGCAGAACGCGGTGAACACCCAGCTCAACATCTGGAACACCACCGACAACCTGGCGGGCATGAACCCCGACGGGACCTGGGGCACGTCAGCGGGCGGTGCAGCTGGCCACTTCGCCCCGACGACCGTCTCCCAACGCGTGTGGCGCCGACTCCGGAAGTGGTGGCTGAGCAAGGCCGGGGCGTGGGTCGCGCCCAGCCTGACGACGGACTGGTCGCTCAAGCTGGACCAGGACACGACGAACCTCCCCGCCCGCAGCCCACGCATCAACTACCACGTGAACGTCGCCTAAGCGCTTCAGCGGAAAGGCGAAGCCTTTCCGCTGAGTGCAGCGAGCCGGCCTCCGGCCGGCACTGAAGAGTTGCTGCCGATCGACCAGCCAAGCTGGATC
>JBIOUO010000095.1:0-10992 GCA_044867195.1 Ilumatobacteraceae bacterium | reverse complement strand
TCGCCTGCAGATTGGGTGCCGGCCGGAGGCCGGCGCTTCGAAGCTCGCCTCGCAACCTCCGGTTGCGAGGCGAAACCTCAGGTGCCCGACAACCGCTCGACGATCGGGGCCATGGGGACCGTGCCGTCGGCTTGGAACAGGACGTAGCTGATCCCCCAGCGCTCGCGCAGCGCCAGGATGTTCTCGGTGATCTGCTCGACGCTGCCGATCTGGAAAAACGGGGCGTTGAGCACCACGTCCGGCGGCAGCCCGAATGCCGGCGCGAGCTGCTCGGCGACCTCCTGGGGCTTGTCCGTCACCGTCGTCTTGAACACCTGCACCTGCAGCTCGAGCTGGTCGAAGCGGTCGCCCGCCGCAGCGCGCACCGCCTCCACCTTCTCGTCCATCGCCTCGGCCGCAGCGGTGGCCATCGACCGCGGGTTGATCGCCCGCCCGACGATCTTCGGGTTGATCCCGACGATGTCGGCCTGCTCGGCCGCGAGACCGAGGATCTTCGCCCCGCCGCCACCGATCATGATCGGGATCGGTGAGGCCGGCTTGGGCACCGCGTCGACCTCGGCCACGGTGTAGTGGTCGCCCGTGAACGAGAACGGCCCGTCACCCCACAGGCCCTTCATGATCTGCACCGCCTCGCGGAGGCGGGCGATGCGGGTCAGCGCGTCGTCCTGGCGGATGCCGGCGATGGCGTAGTCCTTCTCCGACCACCCGGCGCCGATCCCGAGCGTGAACCGGCCCTCGCTGAGGAGGTCGATCGTGGCGCACTCCTTGGCGAACAGGACCGGGTTGCGGAAGTCGACGCCGGCGACGTGGGGCCCGACGAGGATCGAGCTCGTCGCGTCGGCGGCGGCCATCAACGCCGGCACGACGGCGAGCTGGTTGCCGAAGTGGTCGTCCATGTGGAAGCTCACATAGCCGAGGTCCTCGGCCTGGCGCACGGTGTCGGTCCACTCCTTGGCGGAACCGGCCTTGACCGCCTTGGCACCGAAGCGGAACGGATGTGTGGCCATCACTCAACTCACCTTCGGCTCGCTCTGGAGGCGGTGCTGGGCGCGCACGCCGCCGACCCAGTTGCACATCTGCGGATCGACGTCGAACATCGCGCCCCCGATCCACGAGCCGTCGCGCCGGTAGCGACCGACCCGTCCGTCCGTCGTCGTGATCACGACGGCCCCACTCTCGTCGATCTCGTACACCGCCTTGCTGAACGGGTGCCTCACGCCGTACACGTCATTCCCCTCGATCCAGCCACTGGTCCAGCTTCACGTGCAGCCAGCGGACCTTGCTCTCCTGATAGTTGGCCAGCGTCACCCCGGGCTTGTGCGTGCTCTCCAAGCCGAGCTGCACGCGGGCCATGTTGAACGTGTCCTGCTCGAACACCTTCCCCAGCACGCCGAGCTCGGGCGCATCCGTCCACGGCTGGTCGACGTCGAGGTGGTGAGCCGGGGCCGGTGGCGGGCGATCGCCTTCGAAGGGTGCGAGGAACAGCACCTCCATGATCGAGCTGCGGTGGTCGTCGCCGTTGGGCCGGAAGCGGTAGACGATGCGGTTGAACGCCCCCCACGGGTGGAAGTTGGGGAACAGCGTGTAGTCGAGGTTGTCGACCATCTCGGCGTCCGACCACTCGTCGATCAGCTCACCGACGATAGGGCGCCACTTGCTCCGCGTCGCTTCGGCCATCGCCGACCGTGCCGTGCCGCCCTCGGGGACGGTGATGAACACCTCCTCGTCGAGGCGCACGTCGAGCGCGTAGCGCAGGATCGTCTCGTCGTCGGGCGTCCAGTCGAGCAGCGGGCTCGGTGTGCCCGCCGGCGTGATCACCCGGCTGCAGTTCTCCCACACGTCGACCTGGCTGTTGGTGTCGCCGATGTAGGGGAGGATCTGGGGGTGCGTGGCGTTGACGTGGAACGCCTCGCAGAACGCCTCCTGGGCGATCTTCCAGTTGGCCCGGATGACCTTCGAGACGTGAGCCTGCACGTAGCGGTCGGTGAGGTTCCAGCGCTGGAAGTGGGCGTCCAGATCGCGCACGAACTCCTCCAGCGGCTCGGCGTCCGGATCGGGGTTGACGAACACGAAGCCAGCCCACGTGCCGACCTTGATCTCGGGGAGGTGGAAGCGCTCGGGCGTGACGTGGGGCAGGTCCCACTGCGCCGGGACGTCGCGCAGGCTGCCGTCGAGGTGCCAGGCGAAGCCGTGGAACGGGCAGCGGATCTCCGAGCAGTTGCCGTCGTACTGCTTGAGCTGGCGGCCGCGGTGCAAGCAGGCGTTGGGATAGGCGTTGATCGTGTCCGGCGCTGACCGCACGAGCAGGTACGAGCGGCCGGCAATGTCGTAGACCGTGTGGTCGCCGACGTGCGGGATGTGCTCCTCGCGGCAGGCGAACTGCCAGACCCGCGACCACAGCCGCGCCTTCTCCCGCTCGTGCCACTCGCGGGAGATGTAGCGGTCGATCGAGACGTCCTCGTCGCCGAAGAACCGCGGCGACTGCTCGCGCAGGATGTCGGGCACCTTGTGCGTGTCGGCGTCGAGCAGCTGCTGGTACGACAGCCCCGGCGATCGAGCGGTACCCGGTGCGTCAGCCGTTGCCGTCATGGTCCCTCACTTCATCGCCCGGCAAGTGTCGGCGATGCGCTCGGCGTTGGGGTAGAACGCCGCCACCAGACCGGCCGGCGCCGGCACCGACGAGTCAGGCGAGGTCACCCGGCGCACCGGCGCGCTGAGCTGGCCGTGCAGCTCCTCGTGCAGGCGGGCGGCGATCTCGGCGCCGGCCCCGCAGGTGCGCACGGCCTCGTGCACGACGACCGCGCGGGTCGTCTTGGCGACCGACGCGAGGAGCGCGTCCATGTCCAGCGGGGCGACCGAGCGCAGGTCGATCACCTCGGCCGAGACGCCCTCGCCGGCCAGTTGCTCGGCGGCCTTCTGCGCCTCGCCCATCAGCCGGCCGTAGCTGATGATCGTCACGTCGTCGCCCTCGCGGCGGATGGCCGCGCGCCCGATCGGGATCGTGTACGGCTCCGTCGGCACCATGCCCCGGCGCATGAACAGCGCCGTGCTCTCGATGAACACGCACGGGTCCTCGTCGGCGAGGCACGCCAGCAGCAGGCCCTTGGCGTCGTACGGCGTGGACGGGAAGACGACCTTCAGCCCCGGCGTGTGCATCAGCAGCGCCTCCAGCGACTGGCTGTGCTGGGCGCCGATCGGCGTCCCCCCGACCATGTTCACGCGCACGGTGAGCGGCACCGGCGTGCGGCCGCCGGACATGTAGCGCAACTTGGCGGCATGGTTGGCGAGCTGGTCGAACGCCACGCCAAGGAAGTCCATGAACATGATCTCGGCGAGTGGCCGCATGCCGGCCATCGCCGAGCCGACAGCCGCGCCCATGATCGCTTCCTCGGAGATCGGCGTGTTGCGCACACGGTCCTCGCCGTGCTTGGCCGACAGGCCGTCGGTCACGTGGAACACGCCGCCGCCGGCGGAGTCGGCGACGTCCTCGCCCATCACGAACACGCGGTCGTCGTCGGCCAGCGCCTGATCCATCGCCTGGTTGATGGCGTTGCGGAACGTCAACCGCTCGTTGGGCTCGGCGTCCTCGCCCGGCTCGTCGGTGACGGTGCTGCTGGCGTAGTTGTCCTCGATGACGGTCGCCGGGTCGGCATCGGGGTCGGCAGCAGCCTGCTCGTAGGCCCCGTCGACCTCGGCGCCGACCTGGTCGTCGATCTTGGTCAGAGCCTCGTCGTCGGCGACGCCCTCGGCGATCAGCCAGGCCCGGAAGCGCGGCACCGGGTCGTTGGCGATCTGCTCGGCCAGGTGCTCCTGGTCCATGTACTCGTTCTTGTCGCTGAGCACGTGACCGAGCGTGCGGAACGTCACGCACTCCAGCAGCACCGGCCCGTCGCCGCGGCGGGCGTGGGCCACAGCCTCCTTGGCCGCCAGGTGGGTGGCGACGGGATCCATGCCGTCGACCTTGATGCCCTTCATCCCGTAGGCGGCGGCGCGGTCGACGACGGACGGGTTGCGCGCCGTGTCGGAGTAGCGCGTGTGCTCGCCGTACTGGTTGTTCTGGCACACGAACACGACCGGCAGCGACCACACCGAGGCGAGGTTGAGCGACTCGTGGAAGGCGCCGATGTTCGTCGCCCCGTCGCCGAAGTTGCTGATCGTGACCTTGCCGTCGTCCCTCAGCTGCGACGACAGCGCGAGTCCGACGGAGACCGGCATCCCCGCCCCGACGATCCCGGTGCACAGCATCAGGCCGTGTGCCGGGTCGGAGATGTGCATCGGGCCGCCGCGTCCCTTGGACGTGCCGGTCGCCTTGCCGAGCATCTCCGCCCACATCTCGTGCAGCGGCACGCCCTTGGCGATCTCGTCGGCGATGCCGCGGTACGTCGCGGTCATGTAGTCGTCCGGCTCGATCGCCTCGGCGACCGCGGCGGAGATGATCTCGTGACCGCGGACCGGGTAGTGGACGAAGAACGCCTGGGCGTTGCCGATCAGCGCCGACGCCTTGTCGTCGAACGCCCGGATCCGGGCAACGGTCTCGTAGATCCGCAGCAGGACGCTGTGGTCGAGAGCTTCCTTGGTCTCAGTCGTGACGCTCATCTCGCTTCTCCTCGTGACGCCGGCGCGTGAGCCCTGACGTGCTTCGAGCGACGTTTGTTGACCCCGAGTTCGGAAAGTACCACAGGCGTCTTCACCCCCCGTCAGACGCGTGGCCACTCGCGGATCGCGTCGGTTCCGTCCCAGTCCTTCGCCGCGGCGGCCACCATGTCGTACAGCGCGAGCACCCCCGGCGACGGCTCGTACACCTCGAGCAGGTGGCCGAGCTCTGCCCTGGCGTCGTGGAACGCGTACCGCAGGCCGCCCGCGGTTTCGGCCGACATGACCGGTGGCCAGCCCAACTCGGTGAGGCGATCGCGCTCGGCGTCGATCGATGCGACGAACGTGGCCACGTGGTGGATCCCGCTCGTGCGCCGGACGATCGCCGCCAGGCTCGCCGGCTCGGCGTGGTGGACCTCGACCAGCTCGATCTGCATCGCACCCCACTGGCCGTAGGCCGACGAGTGGTCGAACTGCGCCGGCCCGCCGCCGTGCTCGACCTGTCGGGGCAGGGCGTGGTGGCGGACGAAGAACGGCCCGGCGCCGAGCGACGCGGCGAACCGCTGGGCGCCGACGCGTACATCGTCCACGGCGTAGGCGACCTGGACGACGCGGCCGAGCTCCGGCCCGGCGCTCACGATCCGCCAAAGAGGCCGACAGGCAGCCCGGTGCCGCGTAGATGGGACGTCTCGTTCAGCGACAGCACGCTGCGCTCGCCGGTGCGCGCCGCGGCGATGCGGTGGATCGACGTGTAGTTGGGGTAGAAGAAGCCGGTCGGATCCTCGATCCCGAGGACATGCGTGAGGTAGGCGTTGATCACGCCGCCGTGGCAGACGGCGGCCACCTTCTCTCCGGGGTGGGCGGCGAGGATCGCTTCCACGGCCTCCACGACGCCGGTGCGGAATGCGTGCGGATCGACGCCGACGGCTCGGTGCATCTGGCCGCTGACCACGTCCTGCCACCCCGGCAGGTTCTCGGCCTTCATCTGCTCGACGGGGATGTACTCCACTGCCTCGCGGTCGTACTCGGCGATCCCGTCGGCCAGCGTCACCCCGATCGACTGCCGCTCGGCGACCGGCTCGGCGGTCTGCACCGCCCGCCGCATCGGGCTGGCGTAGATGGCGTGGATGCGCTCGAACGCCAGGTACTCGGCGAGGTACCGGGCCTGGTGGTGGCCGGCCTCGGACAGCTCGGGATCAGCCGGGCCGTCGAACCCCTCGACGCGCACAGGTAGGGCATGCCGGATGAACAGCAGCTCCACTGCCGCTCTTGCTACCACACCGGGCGCTCGACGCCGGCTGCGAGACTGGCTGCCGGGCACACCGAGGAGGACTCATGGCCGACGAGCTGCTGGACACCGCTCGCGACTGGGCGTCGCCGCCGGCGCCAGAGGTGGCGGCGGTGCTGGCCAACCTGACGCAGGTGTACTGCCTGCACACCGATGCCGGTCGGGAGGCGGAGCTGGCCGCCTTGTTCACCCCCGACGCGACCTGGGACGGGACCTCGCTCGGCTATGGCACGGCGGCGGGCCCGGAGGCGATCGCCGCGACTGTCGTCCGCCACTTCGACGCGGCCAAGCCGATGATGCACGTGCCGGGTTCGCCGCTGCTGGTCGCCGTCGATGACGACACGGTGCGCGGCGTCAGCTGGTGCCTCGCGACGCGGGCGTCCGGTGAGGGGACGGGCGCGGTGATCTGGTTCCAGTACCACGATGAGTTCCACCGTCAGGACGACGGTCAGTGGCGGTTCCGGCGCCGCGAGCTCCTGCTCCGCCTCCGAGGCTAGAGCGAGTCGCGTCGCCTCGCGACCGTGTGACTCTTCGATCTGGGCGCGCAGGCTGACAACTGTTAGCAGGGATCGCGCCCAGATTGAAGAAAGGCACGGATCCCGCCCAGATCGGGCAGGGCCTTTGTTCAGCTGGTGCGGGCGGCGGCGTGCTTGCCGGCGAGGTAGCCGAACACCATCGCCGGGCCGAGCGTTCCACCCGGACCGCCGTAGGTCATCCCGAACGGCGATCCCATCACGTTGCCGGCGGCGTAGAGGCCGGGGATCGGGTCGCCGGCGATGTTCAACACACGCGCGTCGGGGTCGACCCGCGGGCCACCCTTGGTGCCCAGCGCGCCGCTGTGGATCTCGTACGCGTAGAACGGGCCGCGCTCGAGCGGACCGAGCGTGGCGTCGCGCCGGCCCTTGCGGTGCGGGTCGCCCCACCAGCAGTCGAACGCGCTGTCGCCGCGGCCGAAGTCGGGGTCGTGGCCCTCGGCGCAGAGCTGGTTCCAGCGGCTCACCGTGCGCTCGAGCTCGTCGGCAGGGATGCCCAGCACGCCCGCGAGCGCGGCCGGCGTGTCGCCCCGCGGCACCCATGACGGCACGTCGCCGCCGCCGGCGCCAGCCGTGACGCGGAAGCCGTACGTCTCGACGTAGTTCTGGTCGAACATCAGCCAGCACGGCAGGTTGGCGTACTCGAACCTGGAGACGTCCTCCACGTGGAACGCGGCGCCGAACGCGTTGTAGTTCGCCGCCTCGTTCGTGAACCGCCGCCCGCGGCGGTTGATCATGATCGAGTGCGGCAGGGTGCGCTGGCCGTTGACCAGGATCCGGCCCAGCGGGTTGTCGTCGAACGGCACGTCACCGACGGGGATCCACCACGCCTCGCGCATGTTGGTGATCATCGCCCCGGCCTTCATCGCCATCAGCAGGCCGTCGCCGGTGCTGGTCTCCATCGACACCGGATGGGTCATCGGTCCGCGCAGGAACGCCCGCCGCAGCTCGGGGTTCCACTCGAAGCCACCCGACGCGAGGATGACGCCCTTGCCGGCCCGCACCTCGAGCGGGCCGCCTGGCGTGTCGACGAGCACGCCGACCACCGAGCCGCCGTCGGCCAGTAGCTCGCGTCCGGCGCTGCTGGTGCGTGGCTCGATGCCGCGGTCGAGGCAGCCGCGCAGCAGCCGGCCGGCCAGCGCCTGCCCGCACCCGCGCTCATTGCGGACCCGCCTGCGGGCGAGCTCCTCATCTGACGGCGGTTCGGGCACCGCCTTGCCGAGCGGCGTCTCGCTCATCGTGATGTGCGGCTCGGCGAAGTACGGCGACGGCGTCACGCGGCTGGCCCATTCGCCGAGCTCGTCAAAGGGGTAGATCGGGCACTCGATCGTGCGGCCGCCGCCCGGGCTGCCGCCGGGGAACTCCGGGTGGTAATCCGGCATGCCGGGAACGGCGTAGAACTGCACCGGGGTCTTGGCCTCGAGCAGCTCGACCATCTCCGGCCCGGCGTCGACGTACGCCTCCACGAGCCGCTGCTCGAGCATGTCTCGTGACAACGACATGATGTACGTGAGCGCTTGCTCGCGGCTGTCGCTGATGCCGACCTCGGGCATGTGCCGGTTGTTGGGGATCCACACCTGCCCGCCGGACCACGCCGTGGTGCCGCCGACGAGGTCGGCCTTCTCGAACAGCCGCACGTCGGCGCCGCCCTCGTGGGCCGTGATCGCCGCAGTCAGACCGGCGGCTCCCGTGCCGAGGACCGCCACATCGCACTGCTCCATCGTTCACCTCTTCCGCGGCGCGTGCCCACGCGCGCGGATCGATGGTACCGCCGCGGAGTTACTGGAGATCATGTCGAGTTCAAGGCGGGGATGGCGATCACTCGACCGTCGCGGCGACCGCCCAGGCGTGCGCGGTGATGCGGAACGGCGGCGGACCGAGCAGTTCACGGCAGGCGTCGCTCAACTCCTGACGCCGTCGCTCGTCGAGCGAGTGGACGTACTGGCCGGCCGGGCCGACGCCGAGCAGGAACGGTTCCCACCACGCATCGAACGTCGAGTACTCGACCTCGGCGGACACTTCGGCGGCGCGGATGTCGTCGAGCCCGGCGTCCTGGAACAGATGCGCGAGGTGTCCCTCGCGGGCGCCGGCGAGGTCGGCTTCGTCCCGGGCTCCGGGATCGATGGTTGCGACGACCCGCCACAAGGTGGCGATGGGCGAGTGACCGCCGGCGTGGTCCCACACACACGCGGCGACGGCGCCGCCGCGCCGCACGACGCGGCGCATCTCCGCCAGCCCGGCGACGGGATCCTCCATGAAGTGGACCACCAGCTGGGCGATCGCGACGTCGAAGCGATCGTCGGCGAACGGCAGCGCCTCGGCGCTCGCGCGGCGAACGTCCACGCCCGGGTACCGGCCTCGGGTCGCCTCGACGAACGACTCGGACGGATCGATGGCGTTGACCGCCTCGGCTCCGAGCAATGCGACGAGCTCGCCCGTCAACACGCCTGGGCCACAGCCGACGTCGAGCGCCGTGTGGCCGGCGCGGACGCCCGCCAGCGAGATCATCTGCAGGCCGAGCTGCCGGGAGTAGCGGCCCATGAACCGGTCGTAGGCCTCGGCCGGCACGTCGAACCTCACGGGTCGACTGTAGGTGCCCTGCGGGGCGGGGAGCGCGGGGTTCGGCCGGCGGTCGAGCGGATAGGTTCAGCGCGATGAGCATCACGAACGACGACATCAAGACCGACTGGGAGCTGAGCGACGCCATCGAGATCACGATGGACGGGGACGGCGACGGCACGGATGGCACCGACGGCGACGGCTCCGACGGTGACGGTTCCGACAGCGACGGCGACGGCACGGACGGCACGGACGGCGACGGCTCCGACGCCTGAGTCGATGCCCGGACCGCGGGCGTGGCGCGCGGGACCCTGAGCCGTGAGCCAGGCCCACTGGCTCACGCGGCGGGTCCACCACCCTGACGCGCCCCGGCTCGGCGCGCTGGTGGCCGACCCGGATGCGTTCGTCGCCGACGACTTGTTCCGACGGCGCGTGTGGTCGCCGGCGAACGGCCGCCAGCCTGACCAGTTCGCCACGCCGGGCGCGCTGTGGGCCGACGTGCTCAACCGGGGTGCCAGGACTCCGACGTTCCGGCTCGTGCGCGACGGGCGTACGTTGCCGCACTTGGAGTACTGCCGGCAAGCGGGGATCGGGCACCGCACGATCGACGACGTCATCCAGCCGAACCGGGTGCACGAGCTCCACGCCGCCGGTGCGACGATGGTCCTTCAGGGGCTGCAGTTCACCGATCCCCATCTCGCCCGGCTGGCGACGAACCTCGCCCTCGACCTCGGCCATGCCGTGCAGGTCAACGCCTACCTGACACCGCCAGGCACGCGGGGGCTCGAGCTGCACTTCGACTACCACGACGTCTTCGTCCTCCAACTCGACGGTGCCAAGCGGTGGCGGGTGTGGGACCCGATCGAGCGAACCCGCCTGCCGGTGCGCACCGCCCGCGTGCCGATGCCGACGCTCGACGAGCTCGGGCCGCCGGACCTCGACCTCACGCTCGGCGCCGGCGACTGCCTCTACCTGCCGCGCGGGTTCCCCCACGCCGCCGAGACCGTGGAGGCGAGCTCGTCGCACCTGACGATCGGCGTGCTGGCGCTGACGTGGCAGCAGGCCGTCAAGCACGCCGTCGACGCGGCGATCGCTGACGTCGCCGACGTCGCGTCGACTTCGACTTCCTTACGCGAGTCGATCCGCGCCGAGTCGCCCGACCGGCCGGGACTCGAGGAGCTCGCCGCCCACCTCGGGGCCGACGCCGTCGCCCGCTGGGTCGCCCGCGAAGTCTGGCGGCGCCAACCGGCGACCCGACTACGGCCGCTTCATCCCCCAGTGGTCGACGCACTGATGCCGCTCGTGCTGACGCCGGGCCCGCTGCTGTGGCTGTCTCGCCACGGCGACCGTTGCGAGTTGGGACTCGGTGACCGCACGCTGACGATGCCGGTCGAGGCCCACGCTCTGCTCGCCGCCGTGCTGCAGCGCGCTGGCACGTTCACGCTTTCACAACTCGATGTCTCGCTCGACGAGAGCTCGCGCCTGGTGGTCGGGCGCCGCCTCGCCATCGAGGGTGTCGTCGAGCCGGCCGGCTGACGGCATGCGCTTCGAGTGCTCCGTCGCCTCGGCGCAACGTGGCGAGCCGGTCGAGGCGACCGCGTCGCAGGTCGCCCAGTGGCTGCTGGTCGAGGTCGACGGGTCGTGGGGTCGCGACGCGGTGCGCCAGAGCGAGCTCGGTCCGCACGCGCCCGCGGTGTGGCGGCGGGCGATGCGTGAGCGTGGCGTCCGGGTGGTCACGATCCGCCGCGACGTCAGCCATCACCGTCACCGCCAGAGCGGTGTCCGGCTGGTGCACATCGTGGCCCCGCGGCCCGGCGTCACCCCGGCTGCGGCACACCGGCTGGTCATCCCCGAGCTCCACGACGTGGTGGCGGCGACGGCGTGGATCGCTGCCGGCCACCAGCTCGACGAACGGTGGGAGCAGGATGGCGACCGGTACGTGCTGGTCTGCACGAACGGTCGCCACGACGCGTGCTGCGCGACGTACGGTCGGCCGGTCGTGCGGGCGCTGCGCGCATC
>JBIOUO010000094.1:0-6365 GCA_044867195.1 Ilumatobacteraceae bacterium | reverse complement strand
GACTCGGCGGTTGCTACCGTCGCCCGGGCTGGCGGGGATTGCTCAAGCCGGCGGGTCCGGGGGTTGTCGTGCCGCGGTTCCGGGGCGATGTCGAGCTTGCCCCGCTGAGCGCCTGGCCGTCCGAGATCGTCGCCAATGATCTCGTCATGTGCTTCATCCTCACCGCCGACGGCTGGCGTGGCTGCGCGCCTCCCACCACCACCGGCCGGGGAACCGCCTCGGTGGTGCCCGGTTCCCGCGCCACTCGCTCGCCCACGGTCGAGTTCAGTTCAGTCGTGCTCGCCGATGCTGGTTGATGGTCCAGACGCGGGACTCTGGCTCGTCCGTCCAGTAGATCCGCAAGCACTGATCGGGGCTCGTGCTCTCATCGACCTTCAGGTGAGGTGACGGTTGGGCTGCGTATCCGAAGCCGCGTCCGTTGAAGTACTGGCCTGGCGACACACCGAGGGTGTTGTCGTGGTACTGGATGCCGGCTTCGAGTACCGCCTGGCAGGCCCGTAGGAGTTCGCGCGGCCTGGCGTAGTTGTTGAACCTGCGGCCGGCCCGAACAGCGGCGGGGCTGAGGATCACCCCTCGCCGGTAGAACCCGGCCGCAGCGAGCTCCTCAACGGCGTCCATCGCTTGCGCCACCGTGGTGGGCCAGTCCTCGAGCTCAACGTCCTGATCCTCGGTGGTCCCGGGTGATTCCAGGGATCGTTGCATCTCGGCGAAGTTGTCGCGTACCTGTTCGAGCTCGCTTTCGATTCTGCTGAGCCGCTCCTGAAGTTCCGCCGCCTGCTGCTTGTAGTCCTCAGCATCCCGGGTGATCTTCGCGTTCTCCTCTTCGAGGATGCCGATCCACTCGCGGAGTTCGTCGGCATCGTCGGACTCAACGGCGGCCTGGACGAGGGCTCGGCGCTGCTCGCGATGAAGATGGACGGCAGGATGATCGCGAGTCGCGGCTGCCGACAGAGTTCCTAGCCACGTTCGAAGTCGAGCGACGGTGTCGGTGTCGACGTGGTCCGGGTAGGTGACGCGATGACGACGGAAGTCGTCGCCGCCGTCACCTGAGAACCCGGCGAAGAACACTCTGACGGCGCCGCGCCAAACCGAGTACTCCTTGCCGATCGCGTTGGACAGCTCCCAACTCGCCGCCGCTGACGAGAGAACGCGAACGTGGGCAAGCCCGGCGAGCTCGCGACACAACTTGCTGGGATCGAGCAGCGTTGCGCCGCTCGGCTCCGCGCGGCTGACCACGACGACGGGCCATGCCCGTGCGGCATCTGTGAGGAGTGCCACGAGTGCAGGGACGCCGGATGGGCCAACCTCGGCACCGACGTCGGCAGAGCACCGAACCCAGCTGTCGCGGATGTCGAGGCCTCGCAGCAGCGTGCGGACGATCGCCGGCGTGCCGAACTCGTAGTCGATCGGCGCGATCGCGCCGCCCCCGAGAGCACCCAAGCGGATGCGGACTGTCACGTGGGCCAACTCCGAGGGTGGGCCGACACTGACCTCCGAGTGCCACTCCAGGCCGGCGGCTTTCGTCGCTCTGTCGAAGGGTGATCGTGCAAGAGCCGTCGTCGGTCTCGGCGATCGACGTGTGGGCCGAGCTTTCGCCGTCGCTTACATGGCGACCGATCCACTCGTCCACGAAGCGACGGGCTGTCTCGTTCCGGTCAGTGTCGGAGCGCAGCTCCGCTGCGTAGAGCTCGCGCATGGCCCGGCTACAGCTCCCCGAAGGACCGCGTCACGAATGGCCGTCACGAGCCCACCGGGGCCGCGGTCGCTGGTGCGGGGCCGGTCTCGACCGCCCAGTTCCACTTGCCCTTCACCTTCGTGAGCACCTCTGCGAGATCGTTGTCGGTACCTGGGTCGGGGTGGACGATCGTGTCGATGAGCTGACCGAGCACGCTCCCGGCGTGGTACAGGCGCACCATGTCGCCGGTGGTGGTCTCCCCGAGGCCGGGATAGACGAGGACGCCCTGCGTGATCAGGGCGCTGGTGAGGTCGGCGGCGAGGCCCGACTTGATCCGCGTCGTCGGCTCTCCTGATTCCTGCCGCAGCAGATCCGTGATCTGGGTGCGTGGCACGGTGACAAAGGCGCGGGCGTCGAGCTGGTGCTTCAGCCTCCGGGCTACAGCGACGAGATGGGTGCGGGACGGCATCGGCAATCCTAGTTATGACAAGTACGAGAGCCTCAGTGCAGAGAACACGGAAAGCCTGGCGCAACAGGTTTGTGGCTATCTGAGTAAAGGTGCCTGGGCCGGTCTGTGCTCGCGGATGTCTCGTGAGGAGAACCCCCAGCGGCACCCTCCTCGATCGGCGGGCGAGCTTGGTGGAGGTCCAGGGCGCGTAGTGCCGTAAGACTGGTTCGGTAAACAGTTCCGGTGACGGGGCGCCAACCGGCACGCTCGGCCTGTGACGACGCTCAACATCGGCTACGCCCGTGTCGACCGACGATCAGGACCTCACCGCGCAGCGTGACGCCCTCGCCGCGCTCGGCGTCGCGCCGGAGCGGATCTACGTCGACCACGGTCTCACCGGTGCAAACCGAGACCGGCCCGGGCTGCGCGAAGCCATGGCCGCCTGCCAATCGGGCGATGTCCTGGTCGTGACGAAGCTCGACCGGCTGGCCCGTTCCCTGCCCGACGCACGCGACATCGTCGCCGAACTCACCGCTCGCGAGGTGAAGCTCAGCCTCGGCGGCTCGATCCACGATCCCACCGACCCGGTCGGGCGTCTCCTGTTCAACGTGCTCGCTATGGTCGCCGAGTTCGAGTCGGACCTGATCAAGATGAGAACACGCGACGGCATGAAGGTCGCCCGGGCCAAGGGTCGTCTGCGCGGCAAGCAACCCAAACTCAGCGCCCGCCAAGAAGCCCATCTGGTGGCGCTGCACGCTGCCGGCGGGCACACGATCAGCGAACTCGATGAACTGTTCTCTGTCACCCGATCAACTGTCTACCGGGCGCTCGCCCGCAGCCGAGCCAGCGGCTCGTCCTGACTGTCGCCTCGGGCTGAGCACGTAGGGACCAGATCCGCTCCGTTACTACGGGGACCCTATCAACGCCGCCGTGCGCGCCGCCCAGACCGAGATGGACGCCAACGGGGTGGAGGCGCCGGCGTGGGGGTCCCTGGCCGCCGACGTGATCATCAAGCTGATCACCGGCGCCCACACCGTCGACCCGCGCACCCCCGAAGTGGTCGTCCACATCGGCTAGCAGACGTTGCGCGACGACGCCGCCACGGCCGGGATCGACTGCGAGCTCGACGACGGCACCCCGCTGCCACCGGCGACGGTGCGCCGCCTGTGCTGCGACGCCAACATCGTGCCGGTGGTGTTGGGCGGCGACGGCGTCGTGTTGGACGTCGGGCGGTCACGGCGCCTGGCGACCTGCGATCAGCGGCGGGCGCTGAGCGCGATGTACAGCCACTGCGCCTACCCCGGCTGCCACGTCACGTTCGACCACTGCAAGATCCATCACGTCGTCGACTGGGTCAACGGCGGGCGCACCGACCTGCACCGCCTTATCCCCCTCTGCACTGCGCACCACCACCTGGTCCACGAAGGCGGCTGGACCCTCCAACTGCACCCCGACCGCACCATCACACTCGTCCGACCCGACGACACCATCCACTACCACGGCCGATCCACCAACCGCCACCCAGCCCCCGGCGGACCAGCACCATGAGCCGACCTCCTTTGGACGGTGCATATCAGGGACCGCGTGCGGCGGTGCGCCGGCGCGCGCCAAGATCGTGGAATGCCCAGCGAGGAGGACGCGCGGCGCATCGCCTTGTCGCTCCCCGAGACGACGGAGCGACCGAGCTACGGCACGCCGGGTTTCCGGGTGCGCGACCGCCTGTTCGCCCGGATCCACGACCTGCCCGCCACGCTCGTGGTGTGGGTCGGTGACATGGCGGAGAAGGAGGCGCTGTTGGCATCGGCGCCCGACCGGTTCTTCGAGACGCCTCACTACGACGGCTATCCGATGGTGCTGGTCCGGCTGGACGTCATCGACCTCGACGAGCTGACCGAGGTGATCACCGACTCGTGGCGCGCCCGGGCCCCTCGCCGCCTGCTCGCCGAGCTCGACGCCAAACGCCAGGCCGAGGGCTGACGACGAGGCGATGGCGGAGCCGGGACAAGCCGCGGGTGGGACCGCCGCATCCGGCGGCTGCGGGGAAGAGCTCAGGAGCGATCCAGCCAGGCGCGGCCGCGCGGTGACAACCGGTAGCCGACGTCAAGGCTCTCAGTCAGCCCGAGCGCCTTGAGCCGCCGAACGTCCGCCTTGAACGCCAGGCGCTGGCGACCGAGCGTGGCGGCGAGGTCGGCCGCCCGGACGCCCGGCTGGCGATCGATCAGGCGCAGGACGCGCTCCGTCCACGGGCCCTCCACCCGCGCATCCATGCGGGCGAGCCGGCGGGTGAGGTCGGTGAGGTCGTCGGGCCC
Source organism: Ilumatobacteraceae bacterium (assembly GCA_044867195.1). Lineage (GTDB taxonomy): Bacteria > Actinomycetota > Acidimicrobiia > Acidimicrobiales > Ilumatobacteraceae > JALZMG01. The sequence goes on along the minus strand of JBIOUO010000094.1, from coordinate 1,933 downwards.
CAGCGCGGCCTGCTCGCGCAGGGCGAGACGGGGATCGGACCCGGCGACGTGGAACATCACCCGGTACACGGTCCCGTCGCGACCTTCAAGCAACGCCAGCACCTCCTCGCGCGACGCGTGGCCGGCGCGGCGGGCGTCGGCCTCGGTGATCTCCTCGATCTGGATCGGGTCGACGCGATCGATCGCCAGCACGCCCACCGGAGTCGTCAGCGTGCCACCGGCGCGGACCGTCGGGCGCCGCCACCGGCGATAGGCGACGGTTACCGTGCCCGACCTGATCGGCGCGAGCGCACGTTGTGGGAACAGCACGCCGCGTCAACCGGTCAGCAGGAAGACGCTGACCCAGTGGCAGGCCGCGCCGCTCACCACGAGGGCATGGAACACCTCGTGGAAGCCGAACACGGCGGGCCACGGGTTGGGGCGCTTGAGGGCGTAGATGATCGCCCCGACGCTGTAGCACGCCCCGCCGGCGGCGAGCATCAGCAGCTCCAGCGTGGTCAGCGCGGCCGCGTACGCCGGGAGGTCGAGCAGGACCTGCCATCCGGCGACGAGGTAGACGAGCGTGACCAGGCTGCGTGGCGCGTCGATCCACAGCATGCGGATGACTGTGCCGGTGACGGCGAGGGACCAGGCGACGACGAGCAGCACGACCCTCGTGGTGCCGTCGAGGGCAAGGACGATGACGGCCGTGTACGTGCCGGCGATGGCGACAAGGATCATCGAATGGTCGAGGCGGCGCAGCAGGCGCCGCTCCCGGTGGGCCAGGCGCCGGGCGTGGTACACGCCGCTGACCGCAAGCATCCCCGTCACGCAGGCGCCGTAGACGATGACGGCCGCCCGCTGGCCGGCCGTGTCGGCGCGCACGGCGAGCACGATCGTCAGGGCGATGGCGACTGGCACCGAGCCGCGGTGCAGCGTGCCGCGCAGCGCCGGGCGGATGATGGCCGGGGCGTCGAGGATCGCCCGCTCCTCGGCGGGTGCAGAGCGCATCAGCGGCGCATTCTGGCAGCTCGCGCTCGTGTCGCCTGGTCGCTGTGACGGTGGCGTTCACCGTGCTCATGTCACACATCTCGAGCCGCCTGGCCGGCCAGACTGCCCACGTGAAGCGCCTGCAGTGCCCGACGTGCGCCAACGAGGTGTTCTTCGACTCCCGCGACTGCGTGCACTGCTCGACGGGCCTCGTCATCGAGGTCGCCGCGTACGGCGGGCTGACCGTCGCCGACAGCGCGACGATCGCCCCATGCAGCCGCCGCCAGGTCTGGGGCTGCAACTGGCCGGCCGTCGGACCGGGCGCCCCGCTCTGCCGCAGCTGCGTCCTCGTCGATGCCGGCGACGCCCAATCCAACCCCCTGATGGTGCCGTTCCAGACCGCCCAGCGCCGCGCCCTCTACCAGATGACCGAGCTGGGTGTCCCGTGGGGTCGCGGTGCTGAGCTGAGGTTCTCCTATCGCTCGACCGCTGCCGGCCACGATGCAGTGATCGGGCACCGCGCCGGGGAGATCACGCTCGACCTCGACGAGGCGGACCCGACACGCGGCGAGGCCATCCGGACCACGCTCGGCGAGCACTACCGCACGCCGCTGGGCCACATCCGCCACGAGCTCGGGCACTACGTGTGGCAGACCCTCGTGGCGTCCGATCCGGCCCGGCTGGCGGAGTTCCGCAACCTGTTCGGCGACGAGCGTGCCGACTACCTGGCCGCCCTCGACAGGCACTACGCCCGTTCCGACGACGGGTCGTGGCGCGGCCACTTCGCGTCGTTCTACGCGTCAGCTCACCCGTGGGAGGACTTCGCCGAATCGTGGGCCCAGGTCATGCATGTGCACGATGTCGTGGAGACTGGCGCCGCCTGGGGCGTGGTGCCGCTGCCCGACGACCCGACTGACGCCGACGCCTGGCTGCTGACGTCGATCACTGCCAGCGTGGCCGCCAA
>JBIOUO010000093.1:0-9054 GCA_044867195.1 Ilumatobacteraceae bacterium | reverse complement strand
TACGGGCGGCCTTCCTTGAAGAACGTGTACTCCTGCTCGATGCCGAAGAGGCACTCGTGCTTGGCGTACTTCTTGGCGGTCTTGACGCAGGCGGCGCGAGTGTTCGTCGGGTGCGGCTTGCCGTCGGCCGAGTAGACCTCGCACAGGACGAGGACGTCCTTGCCGCCGCGGATCGGGTCGGGGCACGAGAACACCGGGACGAGGACGCAGTCGCTACGGTCGCCGGTGGCCTGGTTGGTGCTCGAGCCGTCGAATCCCCAGCCGGGGAGCTCGTCGCCATCGGGCACGATCTTGGTCTTCGATCGCAGCTTGGCCGTCGGCTCCGTGCCGTCGATCCAGATGTACTCAGCCTTGTAGACCACAGGTGCCCTCTTTCGGTTGACCAGTCGTGATGTGGTTCGGGGTAGGGGTGGCGCGGCGATCTGGTCGCCACCGTGCGGCGCTCATCCTTCCGTCGAGCCGTTGCCCATCCATGTCTCGATTGTGAACGCCGCGTTAATGGCTGCGTTGATGGCATGGCCCGCGCGCCCCGTCCAACTGGGTGGCCGTGGTCTCATGCCGTCATCTGGGGCGTCTGGGTCTCGATTCCGAGACTGTCACGCCCCTGATAGCCGAGGATCGTCCTCGTACGTCGGGTTGTCCCACCACGGGTAGCTGGCCGGCATGTCCGACGACGTGCGCAGCTTCCATTGCGCCGGGCGCTTCTCGAGGAACGCGGTCACGCCCTCACGCGCGTCGGCCTTGCGGCCGAGGTCGAAGATCGCCGCCGAGTCGGCGCGGTGGGCGACCATCGGGTGGGGGGCGCTGAGCATCCGCCACAGCAGCCCTCTCGACACGGCCGCCGAGACGGGCGCGGCGTTGGCGGCGACTTCGGCGGCCAACGCCTTGGCCACGCCGAGCACCTCACCGGCCGGGTGGATGCTCTTCACGAGCCCGCCGGCGAGCGCCTCCGGGGCGCGGAACACACGAGCCGTGAGCACCCACTCCAGGGCCTGGCTGATGCCGACGACCCGCGGGAGGAACCAGCTCGCCGCGCCGTCGGGGGCGATGCCTCGGCCGGCGAACACGAAGCCGACCTTGGCGTTGTCGGCGAGGATGCGCACGTCCATCGGCAACGTCATCGTGATCCCGACGCCGACCGCCGACCCGTTGATCGCCCCGATCACCGGCTTGATGCTGTCGAAGATCCGCAGCACGAGCACGCCGCCGCCGTCGCGCGGTGCCCGTCGCGGCTCGGCCGGCGCCGCGCCGCGAGCCTCGTAGTCGAACGTGTCGCCGCCCGCACCGAGGTCGGCGCCGGCGCAGAACGCCCGGCCGGCACCCGTGACAACGACGGCGCGGACGTCGTCGTCGGCGTCGGCCATGTCGAACGCCCGGATCATCTCGGTCTGCATCGTCCCGGTGAACGCGTTCATCCGCTCCGGCCGGTTGAGCGTGATGACGGCGGTGGTCCCGTCGACCTCGTACGTGATCTCGCTGAACGACATGCCTCACCACCGTACGGATGCTTCGGTCCAGCGTACGCATTGGAGTGTTTGCCGGGGGTGGCCCCCTCGGCAAACACTCCAATGGCGGAAACACTCCAACGGCTAGTCACTGAAGAGGGCGGCGACCTGGGGCTTGAGGACCTTGCCGAGGGCGTTGCGGGGCAACTCGTCGACGATGGCGAACCGCGAGGGGACCTTGGCTGGCGCCAGCTGGCCCTTGCCCCACGCCCGCAGCTCGGCCGCGTCGAGCGTCGCGCCGGGCGCGGCAACCACCGCCGCGCACACCCGCTGGCCCCACTCGTCGTCGGCGACACCGACGACAGCGCAGTCGGCGATGTCGGGGTGGGTGCGGTAGACCTCCTCGATCTCCAGCGCCGACACCTTCTCCCCGCCGGTCTTGATGATGTCCACCGACGACCGCCCGAGGAGGCGGTAGCCGCTCGGGTCGCGGACCGCAACGTCACCGGTGCGGAACCACCCGTCGACGAACGCCTCGGCCGTGGCGCCGGGGCGGTCCCAGTACCCGGCGAACACGGTCGGACCGCGCACGAGCAGCTCGCCCGGCTCGCCGTCGGCGACCTCGCGGCCGGCATCGTCGACCAGGCGCACCTCGCCACCGGGCATCGGCTCACCGACGTGGCCGGGCACCCGCACCGCCAACGTGTTCGACAGCACCATCCCGAGCTCGGTCATCCCGTAGCGCTCGAGCAACGTGTGGCCCGTCAGCTGGCGCCAGCGGTCGAGCGTGGAGACCGGCAGCGCGGCCGACCCGGATACCATCAGCCGCAGCCCCGCCGCGCCGCTGGACCACCGCTCGCGCGTCGCCGGGTCGGCCTGCTCCCATGCCGCGACCAGCCGGCTGTAGATCGTCGGCACGGCCATCAACACCGTCACCTCGCCCGACGCCAGCCGCTCCCACACCGCGGCGGCATCGAACCCGCCCGGCGCCTCGCAGCACGCCCCGACGGCGAGCGCGCACAGCGTCACGTTGACGATCCCGTGGACGTGGTTGAGCGGCAGCACCAGCACAGTCCGATCGGCTGGCGACCACGCCCACGCCTCGATCATCCCGTCGACCATCGCGGCGATGCTGCCGTGCGTGTGCACCGCGCCCTTCGGCCGTCCGGTCGTCCCGCTCGTGTAGATCATCAGCGCGGGCGAGTCAAGCCGCGGTCGGTAGCGGTGCACGACGGCGCGCGCGCCGGCGTCGACGACCGCGATCCCCGCCGCGCCGGCCAGCCGCGCTGCAGCCTCCCGGTGCGCCGCCGAGGCGATGACGAGCGCGGCGCGGCTGTCGGCGATGGCGTATGCCAGCTCGGCGTCCGGGTGCGGCGGGTGCAGCGGGACGGCGATCGCGCCGGCGTGCCAGCATGCCAGGAGGGCGACGACGAAGTCGTGACCGGGCTCGGCGAGGACCGCCACGCGGTCGCCGTGCTCCACCCCCAGCGATCCGGCGAGGCGGACAGCAGCCTCGTCGATCGCGGCGAACGACCACCCCCCGCGGGGATCGACGATCGCCGTCCGGTCGCCATGGGCCGCGAGACGCGCGTGGATCGGAAGGGTCGTGGCCATCAGGAACCGACCGCGACCACAGGTGGGTGGCGCGTCGTGAGGTCAGTGGCGGCCTCGATCGCGGCGGCGATGCGCAGCAGCGCGACGTCATTGCCCTGGCGGGCGACGAGTTGGATCCCGACCGGCAGGCCGTCGCCGTCGAAGCCGGCCGGCAACGACAGCGTGGGGCACCCGGTCACCGTGATCCGCCAGCACGACGCCATCCACTCGATGTACGAGGACATCGGCTGCCCGGCGACCTCGGCCGGGTACTCCTGCTCGACGGGGAACGGCGCCGCCTGGGTGACGGGGGCGGCGAGGACGTCGAAGCGGTCGAAGAACTCGTGGGTCCGCCGCCACAGGACGCCGAGTTGCTCATAGGCCGCGGCGATCTCGCCGGGGATCAGCCGCTGGCCACGATGGATCTCATCCTGGATCGTCGCCTTCAGCTCGGCGGTTCGGCCACCGATTCGAGCAGCCGGGCCGGTGGCGAACGCCCACGCCCGCAACGTCGTGAAGCACTCGGTCGCGCCGGCGAAGTCGGGTTCAGCGTCGGTGACGTCCCAGTCCAGCGCGTCGAGCGTGCGCCGGGTCTCGGTCAGCGCGGTGCGCTGCGACGGCTCGATCGGCAGACCGCCGAGGTCGTGCGACCACGCCACCCGCACGCGTCGCTCGAACGGCGCAAGCACGACGGGGACGTCGATCCGCCGGTGCAAGGGATCGCGGCCGTCAGGTGCGGCGAGCACGCTGAGCAGGAGGGCGACGTCGCCGACCGTCCGCCCCATCGGGCCCTCGATGCCGAGCGGCAGCCAGGCATTGCCGGGCCCGACGTTCGGCACGACGCGTGGTGTCGGCCGGAAGCCGACCACGCTGTTCCACGCCGCCGGGTTGCGCAGTGACCCGCCCATGTCGGAGCCGTCGGCGATCGCCACCATCCGGCAGGCCAGGGCAGCTGCCGCGCCGCCGCTGGAGCCGCCAGCCGAGCGGGTCAGGTCCCACGGGTTCAGCGTCGTGCCGTACACCGAGTTGAACGTGTGCGAACCGGCGCCCAGCTCCGGCACGTTGGTCTTGCCGACCGCCACGGCCCCCGCGGCGCGCATCCGGGCGACGAGCAGGCTGTCCCCGGCCGGGCGGAACCCGGCGAACAGCGCCGAGCCGTGGGTGGTCGGGAAGTCGGCCGTCTCCGTGAGGTCCTTGTGCGCAGTGACCAGCCCGGCCAGCGGACCCGGATCGTCACCGCGGGCGATCGCGTCGTCGACGGCACGCGCCCGCCGGCGGCCGACGTCCGGGTCGAGCGCGACCACCGCGTTGACCGCCGGGTTGGTGGCCGCGATGCGCTCCAGGTGGGCGTCGAGCAGCTCCGCCGCCGAGACCTCACGGCGCCCCACGAGCCGCCGCTGCTCGACGGCGCTCAATTCGACGAGTTCGGAGGTCACGCCCGCAACGGTACGGCGCGCGGCCACTACCTTGATTCCTGTGACGGTGCTGCGTGTCGCGCTGGCTCAGCTCAACCCGACCGTCGGCGACCTCGACGGCAACCTCGCCAAGCTCCTCGACGCCTACGACTGGGCCGAGGCGGCCGGCTCTGACGTGATCGCGTTCCCCGAGCTGTCGATCACCGGCTACCCACCGGAGGATCTGGTGATGAAGCCCGGCTTCGTCGCCGACAACCAGGCCGCGCTCGGCAAGCTCGCCGCACGCACGCGGCGGTGCGTGGCCGTGGTCGGGTTCGTCGACGAGGACCGCGATCTGTTCAACGCCGCGGCCGTGTGTGCCGGCGGCGAGATCCTCGGCACCTACCGCAAGCGCCTGCTGCCGAACTACGCCGTGTTCGACGAGGCCCGCTACTTCACGCCGGGCAACGAGACCGACTCGCTCGAGCTGTACGTCATCGGCGGGATCAAGGTCGGGATCAGCATCTGCGAGGACATCTGGAGCCCCGACGGGCCGCTGGCTGTGCAGGCCGACGGCGGGGCCGAGCTGGCGATCAACATCAACGGATCGCCGTACCACCGTGGCAAGGCCCACGACCGCGAGCGGATGCTGGCGACCCGCGCCGCCGACTCGCACTCGGCGCTCGTGTACGTGAACCAGGTCGGCGGGCAGGACGAGCTGGTCTTCGACGGCTGCTCGCTGGCGTTCGACGCCGAGGGCAACGTGCGCGCCCGAGGCCCCCAGTTCGCCGAGGCGCTGATAGTCGTCGACCTGCCGGTGCCCGCGGTGTACCGCCAGCGCCTGCTCGATCCCCGCGGCCGCGTCTCGCAGGTCTCGCTGCCCCAGATCACGGTCTCGAACGCCCCGGTCCCCCAGGACTCACCGATCGAGAACCCGCTCGTCGACCTTCTCGCGCCGGTCGCCGAGCTGTATCACGCGCTGGTGCTCGGTACCCGCGACTACTGCGCCAAGAACGGGTTCACCGACGTTGTCGTCGGCCTGTCGGGGGGGATCGACTCGACGCTGGTTGCGGTGATAGCCGTCGACGCGCTCGGCGCCGAGCACGTGCACGGCGTGTCGATGCCGTCGCGCTACTCGAGCGAGCACTCCAAGTCCGACGCTGCCCTGCTGGCCGCCAACCTCGGCGTCGACTACCGGACGATCCCGATCGAGCCGGCGTTCGCCGCGTACCTGGAGATGCTCGAGCCGAGCTTCGCCAGCCGCCCGCCGGGGCTGACCCAGGAGAACATCCAGAGCCGCTGCCGGGGTCAGGTGCTGATGGCGCTGTCCAACGAGTTCGGCTGGATGGTGCTGACGACGGGCAACAAGAGCGAGATGGCCGTGGGCTACTTCACGATCTACGGCGACTCCGTCGGCGGCTATGCCGTGATCAAGGACGTGCTCAAGACCGAGGTCTACGCGTTGTGCCGCTATGTCAACGAGCGGGCGGGCCGGAAGCTGATCCCCGAAGCCGTCATCACCAAGCCGCCGTCGGCGGAGCTGCGACCCGACCAGCGCGACGACCAGAGCCTGCCGCCCTACGAGGTGCTCGACCCGATCCTCGAGGCGTACGTCACCGAGGACCGCACGGCCGGCGAGATCGTCGAGCTGGGGCACGACGAGGGCGTCGTGCGTCGCGTGACCCGGCTCGTCGACATCGCCGAGTACAAGCGTCGCCAGTGCCCCCCCGGCGTCCGCGTCACGACGAAGGCGTTCGGACGCGACCGGCGGATGCCGATCACCAACGGCTACCGTGCCTGACCCCATGACGACCGTTCCGCCGCCGCTGCGCTACGACGACGAGCTGCGGGCGCGCATCGAGCGCAACTTGGCGGCGCACGACCGGCGCGAGCTGGTGCTCGACGAGCACCGCCATGCCGCTGTCGCCGTCGTGGTCGTCGACTCGACGGAGGGCGAGGACCGGGTCGACCCGTTCGAGCCCGACCCGGAGTTGATGGGCAAGATCCCGGGCGGGGCCCCCGGCCTCGACGGGCGGATGGCCAACGTGAGTGGCGGCGCGGCGTTCCTGCTGTGCCGCCGGGCCGCGGGGCTGAACCGCCACGCCTCGCAGTGGGCCCTGCCCGGTGGCCGCGTCGACGAGGGCGAGTCGCCCGTCGAGGCGGCGCGGCGCGAGCTCGACGAGGAGCTGGGGGTCGTGCTCGCCGACGACGCCGTGCTCGGGTTGATGGACGACTACCGGACCCGGTCGGGATACGTGATCACGCCGATCGTGCTGTGGGCCGGCGGGCGGGCCGAGCTACGGCCCCATCCGGGAGAAGTGCTGGCGGCCTACCGGGTCGGGTTGCACCAGCTGTGCCGTGACGACTCGCCGCGCTTCATCCAGATCCCCGAGAGCGAGCGTCGGGTGGTCCAGGTGCCGCTCGGCAACGACCTCGTCCACGCCCCGACGGGCGCCGTGCTCGTGCAGTTCCGCTGGCTCGCCCTCGAGGGCCGCGACGACCCGGTCTCCGGCTTCGAGCAACCCGTCTTCGCCTGGCGCTAGAGCCGGACTGGCTGGAGAGTAGCTACACTCGTATCATGCATGTAGCTACTCGACAACTGGTCGAGGTCGGAGTGCGCGAGCTGAAGAACAACCTCAGTGCCTATCTGGACGAGGTCGCTGAGGGTGCGACGATCGTGGTGACCGAGCGGGGCAGGCCGGTCGCCCGAATCGTCGCCATTGATCAGCAAACGAGCCGTCTCGCAGATCTGATCGCCGCCGGTGTCGTCCAGCCACCCACGAGTCGCGTCCGACGTCGGCCAGCGAAGCTGATCGAGGCCACGGGCACGGTGAGCGATCTGGTGGCCGATCAGCGACGGTGATCACCTACGTTGACACGTCGACGGTCATCAAGCTGATCATCGACGAGCGCGGCTCCGACCGGGCCCAACTGATCTGGGACGCTGCCGAGACGCTCGCAACCGTTCGCCTGACAGCAGCGGAGGCACGAGCCACGGTTGCCGCGGCCGCCCGGTCAGGACGCTTGACCGCTGCGCAGCAGGCCTCGGCCGTCAAGGGATTGGGGCTGCTGTGGTCGTCGCTCCACATCATCGAGGTCACCGCCGAGCTTGTCGAGCAGGCCGGTGATCTGGCGGCGACGCACTCGCTGCGCGGCTACGACGCGGTCCACCTCGCCGCCGCGATCGCCGCGGGCGCAGAGATCCTGACCAGCGCCGACAGGAGACTGTGCTCGGCCGCCCAGGCCGCGGGACTACACGTGCTCAATCCCGCTGGGTGACGAACCGGACGACGCGCAGTAGCCATCGGGGTGTTTCCGGCCGCAGGGGTGCGGTGACGCGAACCGCGGCCAGGCCGGTCGTCAGTCATCGACCCGTGTGGCCGAAGCCGCCGCCGCGATCGCGGTCGTCGAGGACGTCGACGACCTGCCACGCGACCTCCTCCACGCGCTGGACGACCAGCTGGGCGATCCGATCGCCGCGGCGCACGACGTAGGTGGCATCGGGGTCGGTGTTCAGCATCACCACTTGCAGCTCGCCGCGGTAGCCGGCGTCGATCAGCCCCGGTGCGTTGACGACGCCCACACCGTGGCGCAGGGCGAGCCCGCTGCGTGGGACGACGAATCCGGCGTGGCCGGGTGGGATGGCGACGGCGATGCCGGTCGGCACGATTGCCCGCCCGCCTCGAGGCGCGAGGGTCGCGTCACACCGGGCATGGAGGTCGAGCCCGGCGTCGCCGGGATGGGCGTACACCGGTAGCGGCAGGTCGGGATCGAGCCGCACGACCGGCACCCGCAACGACATCCGCCGGAGCCTACGAACCCTCCGACCATCCGAGTGTCGACGGGCATCGGAGTGTGGCAGATCTCGATTTCGACCATCCCACACTCGGGTGCAGCAAACACTCGGGTGGGACATACGGTCACGGTGTGATCGAGCGTCCGCCGTCGGTTGATGCGCTCGCCCGGTCACTGGCGGCGACGGGGCTGCCGCACGCGTTGCTCGTCGACGTGGCGCGGGCGGCGATCGCTGACGGCGCCGTCGCCGACGCGCCGGCACGGGCAGAGGCGCTGCGGCGCACGCTGCTCGCACCGGTCGTCAACGCCACCGGCGTGCTGCTGCACACAAACCTCGGCCGGGCGCCGTGGGCGCACCACCAGGAGGCCAGACCGCAGGCGCTCGAGCTCGACCTGGCGACGGGGGAGCGCGGCTCGCGCCAGCGTGCCGTCGGCGGCCTGCTCGCTTCGCTCTGCGGCGCGGAGGCGGCGATGGTGGTCAACAACAACGCCGCCGCGGTGCTGCTCGTGCTCGCCGCGCTCGCTGCCGGGCGCGACGTGCCCGTGAGCCGGGGCGAGAGCGTCGAGATCGGCGGCGGGTTCCGCGTCCCCGAGGTGATGGACCAGTCCGGCGCCCGGCTCGTCGACGTCGGCACGACCAACCGCACCCGCCTCGCCGACTTCCGCCGCGCCCTCGACCGGCCCGGCGCCGACGTCGCGCTCGTGCTCAAGGTCCACCCGAGCAACTACCGGGTGACCGGGTTCGTCGAGGAGACCCCGGTCGCCGAGCTGGCAACGCTCGGTGTGCCGATCGTCGTCGACCTCGGCAGCGGCCTTGTCGACGCGAC
>JBIOUO010000092.1:0-3145 GCA_044867195.1 Ilumatobacteraceae bacterium | reverse complement strand
ATGGGCGTCATCGTCGTGCTGCTCGCGCTGTTCGTCTCCGGGCTGTACCTCGACGTGACGCAGCCGTTGCGGTGAGCCGGCGATGAAGATCGGCACCGTCTCGGAACGGCGCCCGACGCGCCAGATTCACGTCGGCTCGGTGCCCGTTGGTGGCGGTGCGCCGATCTCGGTGCAGTCGATGACGATCACCAAGACGGCCGATGTCGAGGGCACGCTGCAGCAGATCTACGGTCTCGCCGCGGCTGGGTGCGACATCGTGCGTTGCACATGCAACGAGATCGAGGCGGCGGAGGGACTGGCCCAGATCGTGCCCCGATCGCCAGTGCCGGTGATCGCCGACATCCACCACCAGTATCGGATGGCCCTGGCCGCGCTGGAGGCCGGGGTCCACGGTCTGCGGCTCAACCCCGGCAACATCCGCAACCCCGCCCAGATCAAGGAGGTGGCCAGCGAGGCACGCGATCGGCAGGTGCCGATCCGCATCGGCGTCAACGCCGGTTCGCTGGACAAGGCGCTGTACGACAAGCACGGCGGCGTGACGCCTGAGGCGATGGTCTCCTCGGCACAGCAGGAGATGGCGTACTTCGACGAGGTCGGGTTCGATCTGATCAAGATCTCGGTGAAGGCGTCCAGCGTGCCGCTGATGGTGGAGGCCTACCGGCAGCTGTCCGCGGTCACCAACCACCCGCTGCACCTCGGCGTCACGGAGGCTGGGCCACCGCCGGCGGGCTTGGTCAAGGCGACGGCCGGGATCTCGACGCTGCTGCTGGAGGGCATCGGCGACACGATCCGCTACTCCCTGACTGCCGATCCGGTCGAGGAAGCACGGGCGGGGCGCCAGCTGCTGGAGGCGCTCGGCCTGCGCGAGCGCAAGAACGTCGACCTCATCGCCTGCCCCTCGTGCGGCCGGGCGGAGATCGACGTGATCGACGTCGCCCAGCGGGCGCTGGCGGCGTTCGGCGAGCGCCAGCTGCCGTTGCAGGTCGCCGTCATGGGCTGCGTCGTCAACGGTCCGGGCGAGGCGCGGGAGGCCGACCTCGGCATCGCCGCGGGCAACCGCCGCGGTCACCTGTTCGTGCGCGGCCGCAACATCGCCGTCGTCCCCGAGGACGAGATGGTGCCGGCGCTCGTCGAGTGGGCCGAGTTCATCACCGAGCACGGCATCGAGGCGGCGATCGCCCGCGCCGACACGGCGCGCGCCGAGCGGGAGGCCGCCCTCGACCGCGGCGCGCTGCTCGAGGTTCAGGGCGCCGACGCCAACCGCGCCGCCGAGAAGATCGTCGAGATCCGCAAGACCGCCTCCGGCTGACCGCGATCCCGTTGGAGTGTTTGCTCCGTTGGAGTGTTTGCGGAGGGGGCCACCCCGGCGAAACACTCCAACGGATTAGGACGTGGCGACGTAGGCGGTCGTGCCGGCGTCGACGGTGAGCGTCGAGCCGCAGGGGAGGTAGCCGGTGGCGCCGGATGTCGTGATGACCAGCTGGTGGGCGGTGGAGGTGTGCTCGGCGGGACCGTCGAGGCGCAGCAGGCGGATCGTCGTGCCGCCGAGCGCGTACGCGGGCGATGGCGGGAGCACGGGATCGGGGAGCGGCGTCGGGTCGACGACGGCGAGGAGGTCGTCGACGTCGACGGGCTTGTCCGTCAGCCCGCCGCGCACGGTGTTGTCGCTGGCGCCCATCAGCTCGATGCCGGCGCCGCCGAGGTAGGCGTGGAGGTTGCCGGGTCCGAGCTCGATCGCCTCCCCGGGCGCCAGCTCGACGAGGTTCAGCAGCAGCGTTGCGGCCACGCTCGGCTCGCCCGGGTAGCGGCTCGCCAGCCGGGTCACCCATGCCGCCTCCGGGCGACTGTTGGGGCCGCAAGCCTCGACGACCGCTCCGATGTCGACACGCCCGCGATACAGCGCCTCGAGCGCAGCTCCCGGGCCGTCGTGGCGAACGACGGCAGCCAGGTCGCGCGCACCCACAGCATCGAGCAGGTCGAGCGTCGCATCGACCGGCCGTATGCCGCAGTACGCGGTGAACGGCGTCAGCGCGCACAGCAGCTCGGGCTTCGCGTCGGGGTCCGGATATCGGCCGGCGGCGAACCCCTCGGCCGCCTGCTCGCGATTGGGGTGGGCTTGAAGAGACAGCGGCTGGACGGCGGCGAGCACCTTGAGGAGGTACGGCAGCCGGCCGGTGACGTCGCGCAGCGGCCGACCGTCGGCCAGCGTCGCCGGGCCGTTGGGATGGGTGCCCAGCCAGAGCTCGGCCCACGGGCGCCCGTCCGTGGGGATTCCGAGCAGGCGGGGGATGAACGCCGGATCGCCCCAGGGGTAATGCTGCACGACGCCGGTGACCCACTGCATCGGGGCGAGGGTAGAGGGGCGGAACCGGATACGGTCGGTGAACGTCGGATCGGTCATGCGTTTCCCCCTACGCGCACGGTGGATGGCCGTGCTCGTCCTGTCTGTGCTCGTCGCATGTGGCGACGACTCGCCGATCGAGGATGTGGCGGCCACCCTGCCCCCAACTGCCTCGACACCGGCGCCCTCGTCCTCACCGTCGACAGCGCCGGGGGACAGCTACGCCGTCGCCGGCGGTCCCGACGACGTCGTCATCTCGGTCAGCCAGGAGGGCGGCTTCGTGCCCGCCGAGCTGATGTTCAGCCGGACGCCCGATGCGCTGATCACCGCCGACGGGCGGTCGCTGACCACCGGGCCCGTCATCGCCATCTACCCCGGCCCGCTGCTGCCGAACGTGCTCGAGCGATCGATCACGCCGGTCGCGACCCAGCAGCTGCTGGCGAAGGCCGACGAGCTCGGTCTCCTCGCCGACGTGACCTACACGCGCAACGACCGCATCGCCGATGCCACCGACACTGTCGTCACGATCACGGTCGGTGGCGAGACCTATCGCCACCAGGCTTACGCGCTCGGCTTGGACACCGAGGACGACCCGGCGCGAGCCCGCCTCGCCGAGTTCGTAGACGCGATGCGCGACCTGCCGGCCACGGTCGGCGACAGCGAGCTCGGCCCGGAGCAGCCGTTTGCGGCCGAGCAGTACCTCATCCAGGCCACGCCGGTCGAACGCGGCTCGATCGCCACCGACGTCGAGCCGGCGTACGTGCCGTGGCCGGCGGATGCACCGGTCGAGCTGGCAAACGCTGC
>JBIOUO010000091.1:0-47462 GCA_044867195.1 Ilumatobacteraceae bacterium | reverse complement strand
CCGGCCATCAACCGGTCGGCAGGACAAGGAGCTACCGTGGCGAAAGATCGCGTCGACCGCGATGACGAGGACCTCGTGCGGCTGTACCTCACCGACATCGGTCAGTACACGCTGCTCACCAAGGACGACGAGGTCCGGCTCGCGAAAGCGATCGAGTTCGGCAAGGAAGCGATCGCTCAGCTCGACGCCGGCGGCAAGGAGCTGACCGCAGCCCGCAAGCGCGACCTGCGTCGCGTCGCCCGTCAGGGCGAGGAGGCCGAGCGTCAGTTCGTGCAGTCGAACCTGCGCCTCGTGGTGTCGATCGCCAAGAAGTACCAGGCGTCGGGGCTGCCGTTGCTCGACCTCATCCAGGAGGGCAACCTCGGCCTGATGCACGCCGTCGAGAAGTTCGACTGGCGCAAGGGCTTCAAGTTCTCGACGTACGCCACGTGGTGGATCCGCCAGGCGATCACCCGCGGCATCGCCAACACCGGGCGCACGATCCGCCTCCCCGTGCACGCCGGCGACACGCTGGCCCGGCTGCAGAAGGCGCGCTCGCGGCTCGAGCTGAAGTACGGGCGACCGGCGACGCTGGCCGAGCTGGCCCGCGAGGTCGAGATGCCCGAGGACAAGGTCACCGAGGCGTTGCGCTTCGCCGCCGAGCCGCTGTCGCTGTCGGAGCCGCTGCGCGAGGACGGCGACGCCGAGCTCGGCGACGTCGTCGAGGACCGCTCCGCCGAGAGCCCGTTCGAAGTCGCCGCCACGGCGCTGCTGCCCGACGAGATCGCCCGCCTGCTGGCGCCGCTCGACGAGCGGGAGCGGGAGATCCTCAAGCTGCGCTTCGGTCTCGACCGCGGCGAGCCGCGCACGCTGGAGGAGGTCGGCGAGCACTTCAACCTCACCCGCGAGCGGATCCGCCAGATCGAGGCGCGAGCGATGAGCAAGCTCCGCCACCCGTCGAGCGACACCGGCGCCCGCGACCTCCTCGCCGTCTGACGACGCCACCCTCTGATCCGTTGGAGGGTTTCGACCGTTGGAGGGTTTCGGCGGGGACGGCCCCTCCGGAAACCCTCCAACCGGCGGAAACCCTCCAATGGGAGATCAGAACGTCACGTTGACGGTCAGCTCCTCGGCGCCGCGGACCACCACGATGCTCAGCTGACCACCGCTGTCGAGGCCAGCAAGCACGGCGAACAGGTCGTCGGGCGTGCGCAGGTCCCGATCGCCGGCCTTGACCAGCAGATCGCCCTCCTTGATCCCGGCGTTGGCGGCGGGTGAGTCGTCCACCACGCCGCGCACGAGGAGGCCGTCGCGTTCCTCGAGGCCGACCGCGCGGCGCAGCCGAGCGGCGACATGCGGCGGGGCCAGCGCGACACCGAGGCGGACGCGCTCGAACCGCCGCCCCTCGGCCATCGCCGCGATCGCGTCGCGCAGCGACTCGTCGGCCGCACGGGCGAGGTAGAAGCCGTGCTCGAGGCGGTGGGTGTTGATGCCGACGACGCGCCCGTCGCGGTCGAGCACCGGTGCCCCCGACGAGCCCGCGCCGCACGGCGCGGTGTGCTCGACAGCACCGCCGATCGGCCGCCCCCGCGGGCCCCGGAACGCGGCCTCGGTCGCCGTCACCTGGCCCCACGTCGTGCGCCGGCGGTGGCGCCCGGCGGTCACCGTGACCACCACGTCGCCCGCCGCCACGCTGCCGTCCGCCCATGGCAACGGCGCCGCGTCGCCGGTGTCGACGTCGATCACGACGAGGTCGCCGTCCATGTCGCTGCCGATGAGCGTCCCCTGCACGGCCCGGCCGTCGGCGAAGCGAATCTCGGTCGTTTCGTCGCGCAGGTTGTGGGCGTTGGTGACCACGCGGCCCGGGGCGCAGACGAAGCCGGTGCCGCGCCCGTGGCGGCCAATGCCGACCACAGCCGGCGCGGCGATGGCCTCCGTCGTGCGCACCAAATCGGCCAGCTCGTCGATGACAGGCATGGGAGACCTCCTCAGCCGAGAGTCACTATCGAATTGCAAGTCACTCTAGACTCGTTCCATGGTCCTCCGCAATCCCGTGCCGGACGCCCTCGACGCCGCCGTCCGACGGGTCGGTGATCGCTGGAGCCTGCGGGTCGTCGGGGCTCTGCTCGACGGCGACCGGACGTTCGGTGAGTTGGCCGCAGACGTCGACGGCATCGCCCCGACGATGCTCACGGCGCGCCTGCGGATGCTGCAGCGCCAAGCCCTCGTCACCGCGGTGCCCTACGCGCGACGGCCGGTGCGGATGCGCTACTCGCTCACCGATCCCGGCCGCCGGCTGGGCGCGGCGATCGCCACACTGGCCGAGTGGGGCGCCGAACGTGAGGGGCACGCCGAGCGGCCAGTGCATCGCGCCTGCGGCACACCGATCGAGACCCGCCCGTGGTGCCCGACCTGCGATCGGGTGGTCGACGACGAGGTGGCCGACGACCTCGTGTGGTGCTGAGCGACCCGAGCGGTGCTAGACCAGCCTCTCCAGGGAGGTGTCCGGGCACCTGGTGGGCTCCGCCGCCTTCAAAGCGGTTGGGACGGGTGATCCCCGTCCGGCGGGTTCGATTCCCGTCCACCTCCGCTGAGCATCGAATCCTGGTCTGCGCCCACCGTGACCTGCAGCGATGCCGGCCGGGGTTCGATGCATGGCAGCTGGCGACGGAGTTCGTCAAGGGCGGATTTGCCGGAGGAGGCCGCAGGTCACCGGCGTCCGGTGGTCGGCCGTTCGCGTCCGTATCGGAATCTGTATGTCTCAGCTCAGTGATTGTCTCAGGCGGTGCGCTCGGAGCCGGCTTCAAGGTGTTCGTCGCCGTGCGTCGCCCCGAGCGTTACCTCTGACGGCATAAGGGCCGATATCACGCCGCGCCGGGGCGTGGAGAAGCGGGCTATTGGTCGCGCATTATCGGGCGACGAGCCGCATTGGGCGCTTCGTGGACGGCTGGCCGCGCGGAGGCCGAGATATACCGGACGTTCGATGCGTACGGTTCGCCGCGCATGAGCGGATAGCCGTCACGGCCGGTGCAGGACGAGTCCCGGGGTGTCATCGAACACCTTGTCGGCGGTCAGCAGCGAAGCGCCGATGTGGATGGCTGAGGCTGCGATCCACAGGTCGCTGGCGTGTGTTCGGTCGTGGAGTGGATGCCCACCGACGCGTCAGGCGAGACGCAGCTCGGCGACTCGGGTCAGCAGCGCGTCGGTGACCGGGACAACGGTCGTTGCGCGAATCGAATCCTCGAGGCGCGCTTGCCTGGCTTCGCCCCAGCCGGCCACAAGGGCGCCAGAGCGGAGTTCGCTCTCGGTCACGGCTGCCAAGAAGATCTGGTTTCCGGACATGAGACCGACCATCGCCTCCAGCCGCCCCCGACGGCGCCGGCTCAATGAGGCGCTGAACACGCCAGTGTCGACAGTGATCCTCACGAATCGAATCAAGGGCAGCGGCGAACGCGTCGTCCTCAGCCACGGACAGCTCCTCGATCAAGAGCGTGTCGATGGACGCGAGCACTGGAGCGGCGGCGAGCTGCTACTCGGTAAGGTCAGTTCGCAGTAGCGCCGTTCCGTGGGGACCCTCGACCTGACGGTGGGCAGCGTCGCTCACGACGACCACCGTATCCGTCGACAGAGTCAACAACCGCTGTTCGACGCCTCGTCGCTCCGCTCGGGAGGACATCGGCGCCCGACGACGGCTCGGGTGCTCGTCCCAGGCCACCTGAGTTCGGAAGCGGCCACCGATCGCTCAACACTTCATGATCACGAGGCGTGATTACGACCGCCTCGGCTCGGGCTGAACTGCTCGGCCTCTGGCCGCCTCCGAGCCGGGATTATGGCGCGCGTTATCGCACGGTGCCGGCGTGGCGGCTGTCCGATGAACGCTGAGTGGCGACTGCGTCCGTTGACGGCATCGGCAGGTGGGGATGCTCCGCGTCCAGATCGGTGCGCGGCCACAGCGCTCGGATCAAGGGTGCGCGAGCTCGAGGCGGCGTCCGACGGCCGCGGCCAGGTCACGCAGATCATCGACGTCGGAGCTGATGACGATGTCGTGGCGACGCAGCGCGCCCTCCACCACCGTGGCGTCAACGATGTCGGTTGTCGCGGCGCGAGCTGCGAGCGACCCGACCGACCGGGCCTGTTCGTGGTCCAGGGCCTCGACGTCGCATCCGACCAGAAGACGCGCTAGGAGCGCTTGGCGACCACCGCCACGCCAGGCCTGGGCCACCACCGGCGCAGGCGTCGTTGGCACGTCGCGCTGGGCGAGCAGAGCGCGATGCCGTGCCCATATCCTGCGCTCGCCTCGATCCGCGGCGATGAGCGCGCCTGTGTCGTAGGTGACTCCCATCAGGCCGACCGGCGCTGACGGCCGCCGGTGCGCCGGGATCGCTGGACGGCATCCTTGGCCCATCGTTCGGCCTCGGCCAGCTCGTCCGCGGTGAACGCACCATGGTCCCGCTCGTACGCGGAAACAGCCTCGAGGCCGGCGCGGATGGTGAACTCCTTGCGGGCCGTCGCGGCCAACCAGCCGCTGTAGGTCATCCCGGCGTCCCGTGCGGCCGTCTCGATCTGGGTGTCGAGGTCGGGCGGCATGGAGATCGATCGCTTCTTCCGAACTGCCATCCAGGTCATGGTAGCACACAAGTAGGACAGATCCAGCCAACAAGACAACACAATCCTCGCTCGCCTCACGTCCGGCGAACTGACACTGCGAACTGAGCGACACCGGAAGGCGCGTTTACGACCGCCACGATCGGGCCGAAGAAGCGCAGGTCCACGGCCCGCACGAATGGGCTATCGCCAGCGCATTATCGGTGATGGGCGTGCAACAGGATCGGCGCTCAGAGGATGCTCTGGACCGTCGTCGACCGCGTGGTATCGCGCGCGGAAGTCCGACATCGCGTCGGGACGACCGAGTGTCGAGGAACGGCCCTTGGAGGATGGCCTGAAGGGCTCGACCGCGCGATACCAGACGTAGAAGTGGGACGTCGCATCGCGAACGACGGAGGTCGGGAATAATAGCTCTTGGACGCCGTCGCTGCGCACCAGGCAGACCATTGGTACCTCCCATCAGATCGTCATGCCGTGGGACCTCGGAGGTGCTTGGTTCTCCCTCGACTTGGTCGCCGGCATTATCGGCAGGAGCAGGGTGAGTCACACCGCTTCGAGTTTGGAAGCGACGGTCGTGCACGACCTCATTTATGATACGTGATTGGCGACACCGAGCGCGTCAGCGCATCGCAGGTGGTGCTCGTGGAGGTGCACCTGGGGGCGCCGCCCGTACCACTTCGCGGCGGAGGGCCCCGACCGAGGGGTGTACGTCCGGCTCGGGTCGACCAATCGCAGGGCCGACGCCGCTCTGGTGGAGGAGATCGGCCGCTCGCCGCGACATGGCTCCTTCGACGAGGAGCCCGTACCGGGCGCGAGCTCGGAAGTCATCGACTTCAGAGCTGCTTCCGAGTACTTCCATGACCGCCGGCGCCTTCGCCGTTCGGATGTCGACACGCTGGGTTGGACGACCACCCACCAGGGCCGCACCGTCCCGACCGTCGGTGGGGTCGTGCTGTTCGGGACGAATCGTCGCAGCACGTTCCCCGACGCATGGCTGCAGCGCAGGACTGTTCGCCGGCACCGACGGCACGACGATCCTCGACACCGTCGACATCGACGCGCCCCTCCCAGGCGTCGTCGACGACGCGGTCGGGTTCATCGACCGTCACCTCGCTACCAGCCTCGTCATCGCCGGCGTGCGACACCACCGCGCGCGCCCGGTGCCCGCCGTCGCCGTGCCGGAAGCTGCTTGCCCGAGCGTTCCGCGAGCTCGGCTACATCGAGCAGTGGAATAGCGGCATCCCTCGCATGACGCAGGCCTGCCGACAGGCGGGGCTCGCCGACCCGACCATCGAAGAGCTCGCCGGACGCGTCCGCGTCCCGTTGAGCGCCGTCCGTTCTGGCGCCCCCGACCTCGACGACCTCGACGGAATCATCCTGGACCAGCTCGAAGGGCCCGACGGGCTCACGACCGCCGCCCTTTCCCGAGCGATCGGGCGCACGCCAGGCGCGACACGAACCAGGTTGCTCGATCTCGTCGAACGCCGCCTCGTGGTCGAGATCGGCAGCAGCCCGAACGACCCCAAGCGCCGATACCTCCTCGCCGACGCAGGCGACACGTGACCAGGACCGACATCGTGCCGCTCCGGAGGAGCAGGCACGACCACGCGAGCGACCGGTCCGCACGTTCTGGGCGCGTCACCTGACAACAGCTGGCAGCCATCGCGCCCAGATGCCCGATCGGCGCCGATCGCGCCCAGATCGCTCGCGTGGTCAGGGCGGCGCGACGCCGCCAGCCCGCTCGACAGCCGGCGCTCAACGGCGGGCGGCGAGCAGGAGGCCGAAGTCGCCGTGGTCGTCCGTCCAAAGGTCGTGGGTGTCGAAGCCGAGCTCGCTGAGCTCGCCGATGATCCGCTCCGCCCGGAACTTGGCGCTGATCTCCACGTGCAGCTCCTCGCCGGCGGCCAGCAGGACGTCGAGATCGAGCGCCGAGACGTGCACCTGCTGCGGCTCGGCGGGGCGGAGTCGCAGATCCATCCGCTCCTCGCGGGCATCCCACAGCGGCACGTAGTCGAACGCGCCGACGTCGAAGTTGGCACCCACCTCGCGGTTCAGGACGTGCAGGACGTTGGCGACGAATGCACCGGTGACACCGTGGGGATCGTCGTACGCGTCGACGATCCGTTGCACCGGCTTGAGCAGATCGATGCCGAGCAGCAGCGAGTCACCAGGCTGGAGGCGATCGGCCAGCGCACCGAGGAACGCGCGACGTTCCTCCACGTACAAGTTGCCGATCGTGCCGCCGAGGAAGACGACGAGACGACGCCCACCCTCGGGCAGGAACTGCAGGTGGCGCGTGAAGTCGCCCACCAGCGCGTGGACCTCGAGGCCCGGGTAGCGCGACGCCAGGGCCGACGCGGCGTCGACGAGCGTTGCCTGGCTCACATCGAGCGGGACGAAGCGCCGGATCCGGCCGTCGGCCCAGAACGCGTCGAGCAGCGCGCGTGTCTTGTCCCCGGTGCCCGACCCGAGCTCGATCACGACATCCGCCCCCGTCGACGCCACGATCTCGTCGGCGTGCCCGTACAGGATCGAGCGCTCCGCCTCGGTCGGGTAATAGGCGTCGAGGCGGGTGATCTCGTCGAACAGGGCGCTGCCCCGATCGTCGTAGAGCCAGCGCGGGGCGAAGATCCTGGGACCGCGTGTCAGGGCGCGGGCGACCTCGCTGCGCATCGTGTCGGCCTCCCAGTCCGCTGGCAGATGGTTGTCGACCTTGATCGCGGCAGCACTGTCCACGTCGATCAGTCCACCACCGGTCACGTCCGTTACACCTGTGACACCAGCCCGCCGGGCCGCGGCCCGGGCCGTGGCCGGGTCGTGCGCGCTACGCCAGACCGAGCTGGCGAGCTCGAACCACCGCCTCGTCACGGGTGGTCACCCCAAGCTTGCGGTAGATCGCCCGCGTCTGTGACTTCACCGTGTTGAGCGACACGTAGAGCGTGGAGGCCACCTCGCGCAACGTGAGGTCGGTGGGGAGCAGGCCGAGCACGGCGAGCTCCCGCCCGGTCAGGTCGTCACCCGATGCCATCGCGCGCGCCCCGCGATGGACGCTGCGGCCGAGACGCTCGGCCAGGTCGGCCGCGAGGCCGGCGACGACACCGGCGTCGCGGCAGTGATCCAGCGCGGCCCGGGCCTCAGCGACGAGCTCGATCGCGTCGCGCCGGTCGCCGCGCCGGAGCGAGACCTCGGCGAGCGTCAGCAGCCCGTGGGCCAGCTCGATGCGGGCGACGCCGCGTCGCGAGAGCTCGACGGCGTGACGCACTGAGCGGGCCGCGCCGTCCAGGTCACCGCGCCGGAGCAGCGTCTTGCCCACCGCGAGGTGCGCCATCGCATTCACCCAGTGGAGGCGGAAGCCGTGCTCGTCGCTGTTCGCCGTGGCCCGGTCCGCCAGCTCGACGGCCGTCTCCGGATCCCCCGTCTCGGCGGCGGCCAAGGCGAGGCAGCCCAGCGCATGCGTGACCGCGAGGTGGTTGCCGGCTCGCTCCGCCCGCGGCATGGCCTTGCGGAGCGTGGAGGCGGACTGGTCGAGATGACCCGACCAGTACAGGGCGATGCCCAGCACCGGGCAGCCGACTGAACGCCAGGGCGGCAGCTCCTCGGCATCGAGCGCCTGGGCCTCCTGGGCGACGACGATCGCGGCGCCGGCGTCGCCGGCGAGGTACTCCGCGATGCAGCGCAACATCGCCGCGGCGGCCGTGAAGGCGACGGCGTCGTCTCTGGGCCACTCCTTGGCCGCTCGCTCGGCAGCGTCGATCCACTCGGGGAGGTCGTTGACGCGGCCGGTGTTGATCGCCATCCAGGCGCGCACCAGACACATCCGAGGGTCGCCACGCGCGGCATCGTCGGCGAGTGCGTCGAGCCATCCGATCACCGCCGCCAGCTCCCCGCGCTGCAGGAACGGGGCCCAGTGCTCGGCGATGAGGTCGGCGGCGTCGTGCTCGTCGTGGGCGAGGATCGTGTGCCGGATGCCGTCGGCGACGAGACCGTTCTCGAGCAGCCACGCGGCGGCGCGCCGGTGCAGCTCGGCGACGTCGATGGGTGCGGCCTGCTCGAGCTCGAGGCGCAGCAGCTCGCCGAACAGCTGGTGGTAGCGGTACCACTGGCTTCGGCTGTCGAGCGGTACGAGGAAGTGGTTGGTGCGCTCGATGTCGGCGAGTGTCTGGCTCGAGCCGGTCGTCGCGGTGACGGCGTCGCACAGCGGGCCGGTGAGGCGATCGAGGATGGACGTCTGGACCAGGAAGGACCGCACGTCGGGGCGAAGGCCTTCCAGGACCTCCGACACGAGGTAGTCGACGACGTGGCGATCGTCGCCGGCGAAGCCGTCGATGAACGTCTCGGGATCCGGCTGGCGGCGCAGTGACAGGGCGGCGAGATACAGGCCGGCGACCCAGCCCTCGGTCCGTTCCTGCAGCGCGGCGACGGACGTGTCGGGCAGCCCGAGCCCCAGGAGACCGTTGAGCAGGGAGCCAGCATCGGACATGTCGAAGCGGAGATCGTCGGCGCGTACCTCGACGACCTCGCCGCGCACCCTCCACCGGCCGATCGGGAACGGCGGATCCGAGCGGGTCAGGATCACGAGTCGCACGTTGGGTGGAAGGTGGTCGAGCAGGAACACGACGCCGGCGTGGACGTGACTGTTGGTGATCACGTGGTAGTCGTCGAGCACGACGACCACCGGTTGGCCGAGGTCGGCGAGCTCGTTGACCAGGACGGGCAGTGCGCCCGCCAGCGGCGGTGACCGGGGCGTCCGCAGCAGCTCCAGGGCGCGACCGCCGACCGTCGGGTGGACGGCCCGCACCGCTTCGATGACATAGGACCAGAAGCGGGTGGGGTCGCCGTCGTCGGGGTCGAGCGAGAGCCAGACCACACCTGGGTGCGGACGTCTCGCCAACCAGTCACCGACCAGCGTCGTCTTGCCCCATCCCGCCGGCGCGTCGACCAGCGTCAGCTTGCCGGTGACGCCTCGATCGAGAACCTTGTGCAGCCGGGCGCGGTGGACGAGGTCCGTGCGAACCACCGGAGGTGTCACCTTGGTGACGAGCATCTGCCACGCGGGATCCGAGGGGCGCCCGCGTTCAGCGGCGCTCAGACGATCGCCAGACGATGCATGTTGCCGTGGACCCCCGCTGGTCACCTCAGCCTCTCGGTCTCGGCCGAGCGACCCGAACCCGCCCGGCTATGCGTCACGTTAGGCGAACGTCACGCGGGTGCCAGGACGCCCTCGAGCGCCTCGCGGGCGGCCGTGCGGCCGACGTGGAGGAGACGTCGCTCGTCGGCTTCGTCGATGGCGAGGATCTGCGCCACGACCGGCCCGGGGAAGCCGTCCACGTCGCGCAAGATGGTCACGGCACGGGCGGCCACCACGGGCAGCGCGCCCACGGCGTGACGGACGGCCGCGGCCGCGTCGGGGCCGGCAGCCTTCGCGTTCCACCGCACGGGAGGCACAGCCCAGTGCCCCGCCCATCGATGGCCGGCGGGCAGGAACCGGTCCGCAGCGACGGATGGGCCGGGGACTGATCCGGCGTCGGCGAGCGCGCCCCGCGCGCGGGCCAACTCGACGACGAGCGTGCACAGCCAGGCGCGCACCGCCTCGGGTTCTGCCACCGTGTCCGCGGACCAGCGGCGAAGGGCTGTGCGCCACACGTCCTGCATCAGTTGGTCGCCCGGCTCGTCACCGATCAGCGCCGACGCCAGCCGGCGCAGTT
Organism: Ilumatobacteraceae bacterium; assembly: GCA_044867195.1. GTDB lineage: Bacteria > Actinomycetota > Acidimicrobiia > Acidimicrobiales > Ilumatobacteraceae > JALZMG01. The sequence goes on along the minus strand of JBIOUO010000091.1, from coordinate 37,173 downwards.
GCCCGTCGCACCGGTCAACCAGATGGAGGAAGGCGTCCTCGTCGCCGCCGGCGGCGGCGCGGAGCAGACCGTCCAGACGGATTCCCATTCGTTCAGCGCGTGACGTCGGGTTCATCTGCGGGCCTCACGCTCACCAGATCGAGACCGAGGTCACGGATGCGGTCGAGGACGCCGAACAGGTGGGCCTGATCCTCGATCATCCCGACGAGGGCCGTCTCGTCACCTCCCGGCACCAAGGTCATCCCCCGGAAGGCACCGGCGAAGCGCTGGCTGAGGCGTCCTCTGATCCGGATCCGATAGCAGATCCGCCCGTTGGGCGTCCCCGGATCCAACCGATGCATGTCACCCAGGGTGCGCCCGTCGGGCGGCGACCGTCATCACCCCGAGGCCCGTTTCACCCAGGTGAAGTCGGGGGCCGGCCGGCCGTCACATCACACCGAGCGGCTCGTCGGCGGCCACCGGCGCCGGAGCCGGGCTGGTCATCGCCGGGCGCAGCAACGCCAGCGAGATCGCCGGGAACAGGATCGCCGAGAGGAGGCCGGCGGCCACGAAGGCCGAGCCGGTGGCCGGGGTGAGGGCGCCGATGTCGACGCCGATCATCGAGGCGGTGACGATGAAGGGCAGCGACGTCGCCTGCAGCAGACCGGCCGCCACCGTCGCACGGGGAGTCCCGAGCTGGTTGCGATAGAGGAACGCGGGCAGGCCGCGCACGACGAGGAGCGCGACGAGGAAGACGGGGACGAGCACGAGGGTTGACAGATCGTCGCGTAGGGCGTCGAGGTCGAAGCGGATGCCGCTGGTGATGAAGAAGATCGGGATCAGGAACCCGTAGCCGATGGCGTCGAGCTTGACTCGGAACAGCGGGTGGGTGTGCTTGACGTCGCGGTCGATCAGGCTGACCACGGCCCCGGCCACGAAGGCCCCGAGGATCGTCTCCAGCCCGGTCTTCTCGGCCACGACGACGAGCGCGACGAGGAGCAGCATCGCGCCGCGCACCCGGATCTGGGCGGTGGTGTCCTGGAGGCGCACCAGCACCTGGGAGATCCTCATCCGCCGGCCGAGACCGGCGATGGAGATCCCGACGATCACGAGCAGGAGGACGAACACGGCGAGGAGGATGAGCTTCGATCCCGTGCCGGAGGCGTCGCGGGAGAACAACAGCGACAGCAGCAGGACGGCGCTGAAGTCGCCCAACGTCGCACCGACGATGACGAGTTGACCGAACAGCGTGGTGTTCAGGCCACCCTCTTTGAGCACGGGGATGACCAGGCCCAGCGAGGTCGCGACCAGCGTCACGCCGACGAGCAGCGGGTTCGAGATCAGCCCGGCGGCGTCGAGCACGAAACCGGCCAGGAGGCCGAGCACCACGGACGCCGCGAGGCCGAGGGCGGCGACGCGCAGCAGGTGGCCGCGGAGCTGGTCGAGCTCGATCTCCAACCCGGACAGGAACAGCAGGAAGGCGAGACCGACGAGAGCGAGGATCTGCACCGGTTCGTCGGCGTCGGCCCAACCGAGCACCGACGGTCCGATGACGATGCCGAGGATGATCTCGATGACGACGCCCGGCACTCGGAAGCGCGGGGCGAGGCCGAGGAGCAGCCGGGAGAAGAAGGCCACCGCCAGAACGACGGCCAGACTGTTGAACGACACGTCGGGCATCACGACCTCCGGGAACGATGCTGCGTGGGCTCCAGTACCGGAACCCGGCTTGCCGTTACGGCCCGGCGAGTTGCTCGCCGAGTGGTGCGCGCGAACCGCCCCGCACCCGTCGCTCGCGTGGCGGAGCGACGCGTTCGAGGACGCCGCAAAGTGCCGTCAACGCCAGCGCGGAACCGACGAGCACCGGCCCGAGCACCTCGAGCCCGGCGTGGACCGCCAGCACGCCAAAGGCGACCGCGAGAGCGACGGCGCCGAGCGCGGCACCAGCCACTTGGAACCCGATCGCAGTGGGTGCACGAGCGGCCCCCACCCTGGATGGAGTGACGGCGATCAGGGTCGGGAACACGGCGGACATCCCGAGCCCGACCACCAGTAGCCCGAGGTTGCCGATGACCACGACGGCCAGGTGGGATGCCGGCTGATCGAAGTCGTGCTGGATCGCGGGCCACGCCACCCCGAGCGCGCCGAGTGGGAGGCCGAGCCCGGCGAAGCCGGCGGCGATCAGCACGACACGCGACCGCGAGGCGGCTCCCGCCGCGGGCTCGCGCCTGGCTGTCGGCGACGTCATGGCGAGCCCGTCAGCCGGCGTTGGCGGCCTCCCAGGCGGCTCGGACCTCGGGCACGGTCGGATCGAAGTCGGGTCTGATCCGGCGGTTCAGCGCACGTAGGTCGGCCCACAAGTCGTAGACCGACGGGCGACCCCAGAACCAGTAGCCGACGTAGATCTTCTCGATCAGCAGGCCAGGTGCGAGGACCACGGTGTGTGGCACCGTGGCGTCATGGTGGGGATCGGTGTACTCGCGAATGTCGAGCGTGCGCTGCACCTCGAGGTCGACGTCGCCGAGGTACGGCCAGTAGGCACCGGTGGAGATGCGCATCTTGTCGAGCTCGTGGAGGTCGTTGGGCAGGACGGTGACGAGCCGGGTGTAGGCGACCGCGCACCACTCGTAGAACGGGATCATCTCCCGCTGGTGCTGGCGCTCGCGGGGGCAGTGCTCGCCGCGGCCGAGCAGGAGCACCATCGGGTCGTCGCCCTGGAGCTCGGAGAGGCGGCGCTTGGTGCCGGTGTGGTCGGGCAGCTCGAAGTCGGGGAACGTGGCGCCGGGAACGAGGTCGGGTCGCATCGCAGTCGGTCCTTTCTCAACGGACGCCCGCCCCGGCGATGCCGACGCGGACTCGGTAGATGCTGGTGAGGGCGGTGATGTAGAGCGTGCGGCCGTCGCCGTCTCCCCAGGCGAGGTTGTGCGGCGCTTCGGGGACGACAAGCGTGCCGAGGTGGCGCCCGTCGGGGGCGATGATCCAGATCCCGCCGGGGCCGCAGACGTAGAGGTTGCCGGCCTGGTCGACCTTGATCCCGTCGATGGCATCGTCGCCAGGTGCGTCGGTCATGTCGTGCAGCACGACGCCGTTGGCGAGATCGCCGTTGGCGTCGACGTCGTAGCGCATCACGACCTTGCGCTGCGGGTCCCAGTTGCCGACGTACAGGTAGCGCTCGTCGGGTGAGAACGCGAGGCCGTTGGGGCCGGCCAGCTCGTCGGTGAGCAGCGTGACGACGCCATCGCGGGCCCGGTACACGCCGCTGTATGGCAGCTCCTTGCGCGGATCGTCGAACATCGCCGGCAGGCCGAACGGCGGGTCGCTGAAGTACAGGGTCGCGTCGGATCGGTAGACGAGGTCGTTGGGGCTGTTGAGCCGCTTGCCATCGTCGTTGTCGGCGAGGACGGTGATGTTGCCGTGCGGCTCGACGCGGATGATGCACCGGTTCCCGTGCTGGCAGATGGTCAGCCGGCCGTCGGGGTCGAACGTCAGGCCGTTGGAGCCGGGCTGCGTGTACTCGCCGATGTCGACACCGGTGTAGCCACTCTTGGCGCGGAACACCTCGACGGTGCCGACGGGGTCCCAGCGGTAGATGACGTTGGTGTTGGGCGAGCTGAACAGCAGCGCGCCGTCGGCAGCCCACACCGGTCCCTCGGTGAACTCGAAGCCGCCGGCCACCTTCTCCAAGCGGGCATCGGACGGCAGGACGTCGTCAAGCTGGGCGTCGGCGCGCACGACGTCGAGCGGGACGTCCCACGCGGCCTGGTCGCGGCCGGGCGCATAGAAGTCGAACGTGGCGGTGCGCATCCAGATGTAGTTGTGCGGCGACGCCGACAGCGGACCATTGATCCCGAACACGGCTACCTGGAACTGCTGACCGGGGCGCGCGTCGCGGGCCACGACCACCCGGTTGGGGGCGTTGAAGCCGCCGACGACGTTGCCGCCCGTGTGGCCGAGCCTGACCGGCAGCTGGCCGTCAACCCACACCTCGGCGTAGTCGTCGACGACGACTTCGAACACCACGGTGGCGCCGCTCGGGTCGAAGCTCCCGATCCGCTCGGGGATCGTCACGTTGATCCGGTACCAGTTGAAGCAGACCCGCCCGTGGGCGAGGCGGAGCATGGTGTCGGACGGCGCGAGGACCCGCCAGGCGGAGTCGTCGTAGCCGGCACCTTCGGCGTGGGGGACGATGTCGTAGGTGCGGCTGGCGGGTCCGCTCGGACCGAGGTCGGCACCGACGTCGACGAAGTCGATCTCGGTGACCTCGGTGTCCGAGTAGCGCCACGTGCCGTTGACGAGGCGGACGCCGTCGTCGCTCTGGAGGTCGATCACGGCATCGGGGAGGCCCGGCAGCAGCTCAGGCGGTCCTGGCAGGCGGGCGGCGTGCGTCTTGACCATCGCTGTCACCCGGCGGCCTTGACGACGAAGTACAGGAAAGGATCGGACACAGCGACGAACTCGTGGGGCACACCAGCGGGGATCACGAGCACATCGCCCTCGGCCAGCTCGTGGGTCGTAGCGCCGGTGACCACGGTGGCCGTGCCGCGCTGCACGTACATGATGTCGGTGATCCGGTCGTGCAGCTCGACGTCGCCCGGGCCGGTGCGCCGGCCGGCGTCGACCTTGTAGCCGGGCGTGTCGACGAGCAGACCGCCGGTCTCGAACTTCGCGCGCACCGCGGCAGCGGGCAGGTACGTCGCTGCGGCGTCGGCGGCGGCCGCGTTGACGACCGCCTGGGCGCCCAGCATGGCGAGCTCTTGATCCTCGTCGGCCGACGACGCGCCGCTCACCCCGACGGCGCCGATGACCTGGCCGTCGTGGACGATCGGGATCCCGCCTTGCAGCGGCACTGCCCCGCGGAGGTGCAGCGCCGAGGGACGGCCGTGGGCCGCCTGGTCCTCGAAGTCCTTGCTCGGACGGCGGAAGATGGCGGCGGTGCGGGCCTTGTCCGTGGCGACGTCGACCGAGGCGACCTGGGCCTCGTCGGGACGCCACACGTGGACCAGCGCCCCGCCGGCGTCGACCACCGCGGCGACGGGGGCCACGCCGCGAGCGGTGGCGGCGGCGGCCACGGCCTCGGACGCCTGCCGGGCGCCGTCGTAGGTGAGCGCGTGGACGGTGGCGACGGAGAACGAGGCGGCGGCGCCGGCGAGCGAGACTGCTTCGTCCTCGTCGGGGGTCTCGCCGCTGGTGCCGATCGCGCCGACCACCTCGCCGTCGACGACGAGCGGGATCCCGCCGGTCAAGGCGACCGCGCCATGGAGGGCGAGCGCCCCGAGCCGGCCGTCGCTGACTTGGGCCTCGATGTCGCGGCTGGGCCGCACGAAGATCGCCGCGGTGCGGGCCTTGTCGATGCCCACGTCGACGGAGGCGACCTGCGTGTCGTCGAGGCGGCGCAGCTGGAGCAGCTTGCCGTGGGCGTCGACGACGGCGATGACGACGCGGTGACCGGATTTGAGGGCGTGGCTCTCGGCGGCAGCCATCACGGCGTCGGCGCCTTTGGGGTCGAGGATCTTGCGGGTGCGGACGATGGCCATCTCAGGCTCCCTTGACGTTGAGGACGGCGGCCCAGATGGCCGTGTCGGTGGTGATGAACAGGGTGTTGCGGGCGGGCCCGCCGAACGTGAAGTTGACGGCGCCAGGCAGATCGATCTCGCCGAGCAGGTCCCCGTCGGGGCTGAACACCTGGACCCCGCTGCACGCGGAGGCGTAGACCCGGCCGTCCTGATCGACCTTGATCCCGTCGGGGAACCCTGGGGTGGTGACGGCGAACAGGCGGGCGTTGGCGAGGCGGCGGCCACCCACGACGTCGAAGGCGACGATGTGGTGCGGCAGCTCGACGTGGTAGCTGCCGGGCTGCTGATTGGCGCCGCTGTCGGTCACGTAGAGCACGCTCTCGTCGGGCGAGAAGGCGATGCCGTTGGGCTTGACGAACGAATCGGCGACCACGGCGGTGTGCCCCGTCGACGGGTCGTGGCGGTAGACGTAGTCGCCGACCATCGGCTCGGGCCGGAAGCCCTGGAGGTGCCCGTAGCTCGGGTCGGTGAACCAGATGCTGCCGTCGCTGCGCACGACGACGTCGTTGGGTGAGTTGAACCGCAACCCCTGCCACCCGTCCACGACGATGTCCGTCCGCCCGTTCCGCGGGTCGAAGCGGCTGATGCGAGCGTGCTCGGCGCGAGAGCCTTGCTCGCACACCACGAGGCGGCCGTCCAGGTCGAGCGTCATCCCGTTGGCGCCGTTGGCGTGATCGCGCACCACGGTGAGCCGCTCGGTCTCCAGCGGGAACCGGTCGCCGTCCAGGGCCAGCCGCTTGATCGCCACCCGCAGGCTGGCGGGGAGGGGCACGTCGGTCGGGGCGGGCACCGTGGTGAAGTAGAGGCAGTCCTCGTCGGCGACGTAGACCGGACCCTCGTGGGCGTCGACGTCGACGACCTTGACGAGGCGGCCACCGTCGGCGACCTCGTCGAAGCGTTGGTCGAGGGCGTGGAACGGTCCCATCACCGGCTCGACGCCTCGTTGCCGGCGAGGCGGTCGGCCAGGTGATCGGCCACCCGCAGGGCGTTGGCGATGATGGTCAGTGTCGGGTTCACCGCCGAGCTGGACACGAAGAAGCTGGAGTCGACTACGTAGACGTTGTCGACCTCGTGGAGCCGGCAGGTGACGTCGAGTGCCGAGGTCGCCGGGTCGTGCCCGAAGCGAACGGTGCCGTTCTGATGGGCGACTCCGTTGATGCCCAACCGGCCACCGAGGTAGTGCTCGGCGAACACCACGTCGTCGCGGCACTGCATCGTCTCGAGCAGTCCCTTGAACTTGCCGATCAGGCGCTCGTGGGCGGCGAGGTTGGAGGGGGTGTACTCGAGGCGGATGCTGCCGTCGGGGCCGGCAACCACCCGGTTGTCCCACCGGCCGATGTCCTCGGTGGTGATCCAGAAGTCGAGCGAGTGCTGGCCGAGCAGTTCCGGGTCACCGGCCTCACCCTTGGGATCGTTGAGGCGAATGGTATCGGCGTCGCTGCGCCCGAGCATCTGCATCGCGCCGAGGGGAAACTGCCACCCCCCGTCGCCGTAGTAGTAGTCGTTCACCCCCAATGTCTTCTGGAACACGGTCGAGTTCGGGATCTTGGAGAAGGCGGTCAGGGCCGAGTTGTTGTGCAGCATCAGGTGCCGGCCGATGACGCCGGAGCCGTTGCCCAGCCCGTCGGCGTGGTGCTCGTTGGCCGATCGCAGCAGCAGGGCGGCGGAGTTGATGGCGCCTGCCGACACGACGACGACGTCGGCCGTGTACTCCTCGCGCTCCCCGTCGCGCTCGACGACTACCGTGGAGACCTGGCGCCCGTCGCTGGTGGTCTCCAGTCGGCTGACGTAGGCGTGGGTGCGCAGCGTGACGTTGGGGTGCTGCAGCGCCGGCTCCACGCACACCACCTGGGCGTCGGCCTTGGCGTAGACCATGCACGGGAAGCCATCGCAGGTGTCGCAGCGGATGCACGGGCTGTGGACCGGGTCGTCCTCGTCGATCATGATCCCCAGCGGGAGGTGGAACGGGTGCAGCCCGGCCGACTCCAGGTCGGCGGAGAGCTGCTCCACGCGCGGCTCGTGGCTCATCGCCGGGTAGGGGAACGGCCCCGAGGTCCACGGCTCCAGCGGGTCGACCTTGCGCTCGCCGTGCACGTGGTACAGCTGCTCGGCCCGGGTGTAGTACGGCTCCAGGTCGTCGTAGGAGATCGGCCAGGCCTCAGAGATCCCGTCCACATGGCGGACCTCACCGAAATCGCGCTCGCGCTTGCGGAACAGCACCGCCCCGTACATCTTCGTGTTTCCGCCGACGTAATAGTGCTGCTTGGGCAGGAACACGCCGCCTTCCTTGTCGGTCCAATTGCCGCTGTTGCGATAGCGGTGCTTGACCCACACCTCGGTGGCGTTCCAGTTCTGCTTCTCGCGGCGGATGAAGTCACCACGCTCGAGGATCAGGATGCGCTTGCCCGTCGGGGCCAGCGCGTGGGCCAGGGTGCCGCCCCCAGCTCCCGACCCGATGACGATGACGTCGAAGTGCTCAGGCATGTCGGTCTCCGATTTCAGACGATTCAGACGATTCAGACGATTCAGACGATGGCGAGGGGTGCGACCCAGGCGCCGGTGGCGCCCGACAGCTTCGGATGGGCGATCACAAGCAGGAACTCGCCGATCCCATCGCGGGCGAGGTCGCTCAGGAACAGGTTCTCGACCACGACCACGCCGTGGCGGGTGTTGAGGGTCTGCGGGACCACGAACGGCTGGTCGGGATCCTCGGCCGGCACCGGCCCGTAGCTCCACGTGTCGCAGCCCGTGAGGGCGACCCGATGGTCGGCCAGCCAGTCGGCCAGGGCCATCCCTGGGCCCGGCTCACCGGCGCCGTAGCGGGCCGGGTCGTCGTGCCACAGGCGGCCCCAGCCGGTGTGGAACAGGACCGCATCACCCGCCCGCACGTCCACGCCGGCAACGTCGTCGGGGGTGATGACGTCTCCCGCGTCGAGATGGTCGACGCCGCGCCGTGCGGCGACGTCGACCAGGACGCCCCGCGTGACGATCTGAGGCAGCGTGTCGGCACCGAGCTTGGTGGTCCCGTGCGGTGCACTGATGTCCTCGATGCGGTGCCCGTTGTACGTCCGGCCGTCCTTGTGCAGGTGGTTGAGGGCGTCGACGTGGGTGCCCATCTGCGACGGGGCGTGGACGCGCTCGATCACGAACCCGAGGCCGTGGGGCCCAGGGACCGACTGGGGGGCGTCGAGCTCCTGGCAGAACATCCGGCCCTCGAACGCGGGGACATCCATGTGCAGGACGTGAGCCAGGTCGTAGACCCGGCCGGACCGCACGAGGCTCGCCGCCCGGACGACGTTGTCCGGGCCGATCTCGTTGAGCGCGCCGGCCTGGTCGTCGACGCCGTAGCGCGACGGCCACCACGTGGCGGCGTCAGTGACGATGGCGACCGACCCGTCGATCCCTTCCATGACTCTCCTCCTCGCGCCTTGGTGGGTCTGTCGTCCGGCGAGCTCGACCGGCGTTACAAGACGTCTCCCGATCACGAGGATGGATCGCGAGCACCGACGACGACCGGGACTAGCGTCCCGACAATGAAGAAGCTCCTGCTCGTCCTCGTCCTGCTCGGGCTCCTCGGCATCGCGGCCAAGCAGCTCACGTCCGCGTGACGCCCGCGGGCCCGGGCCTGCTCTGCACCGACACCGTCGCCGAGCGCTACGCCGACCGCCTGGCCGCAGCGGCACCGGGGCTCGACATCGTCCGGCTCGTCGGCCGCGTGCTGATCGACGACGACGACCTCGCCCGGGTCGACGCCGCGTTCCTCTCCGCCGACTCGTATCCGGAGCGCACTGACGCCTTGCTCAGGGCGGCGATGGCTGCGCCGAACCTGCGCTGGCTGCACACGTTCTCGGCGGGCATCGATCACCCGGTGTTCGGAGCGTTCCGTGACCGCGGTGTGCGGATCACGACGTCGTCGGGCGCGTCGGCCGCGCCGATCGCCCGCACGGTCATGCTCTACCTCCTCGGGCTCAGTCGCGACATTCGCGGCGTGCTGCGCGATCAGGCCACGCACACCTGGGCGCCGCGTCCCTTCGACGACATCGCCGGCAAGGTCATCGGTGTCGTCGGCATGGGGCCGATCGGGCGCGAGGTGATCCGCATGGCGACCGCCCTCGGCATGCGCCCGATCGGGATGCGCCGGGCTGTGCTCGGCGACGAGCCGTGCGAGACGTGGCCGCTCGACCGCCTGGGCGAGCTCGCCGCGCATGCCGATGTGCTCGCCTTCGCGCTGCCGTCGACCGACGAGACCCGCGGTCTCGTGTCCGCCGAAATCGTCGCCGCGATGAAGCCCGGAGCGGCGTTCGTCAACGTCGGTCGGGGCGACCTGGTGGACGAGCCGGCGCTGGTCTCGGCGCTGGCGACGGGGCGGCTCGGCGGGGCCGGCCTCGACGTGTTCGAGACCGAGCCGCTGCCGCCGGAGAGCGCGCTGTGGGATCTGCCGAACGTGATCATCACGCCGCACAACTCGGCGAACACGCAGGCCAGTGGCGACGGCGCGGCGGAGATCTTCCTCGCCAACCTGGCGTCGTACGCACGCGGAGAGCGCTTGGCGAACGAGCGCTGACGCCACGAACGCAGTTCTGTCAGCCGCAAGCGGCCCGATCGGGACTAATCCGGCTGACAGTTCGGCTGGGTGTTGGTCACGCGCGCACCCCTTGGGTACCGTGCCCGACACCGACATCCCCCCGGATCCACTCGGCCCCACCGTGGGGCCCACCCCGGGAGGTCTCCCGTGCCCGTCACCGTCTGCTGGGCGGCGAAGGGCGGCAGCGGCACCACTGTCGTCACCGCCACGCTTGCCCTAGCCTGCTCCACGGCCGCCGTGCTGGTCGATCTGGCCGGCCAGCTCCCCGATGCCCTCGGCACACCGCACCCGCCGGCGCACGGCATCGCCGACTGGTTGGCTTCCGATGCGCCGGTGGGCGCGCTCGCCGATCTCGCCGTCGACGTCGATCGCACGACCCACCTGATCCCACGCGGCAGCGCGCCGCTCGACCACTCGAGCACCCGCTGGTTCGAGCTCGGCGGCTGGCTCGCCGCGCGCCCGGCCGCATTCGTCGATGCCGGCACCGGCGTCCCGCCGGCTGGTCTGTTGAACGGCGACGTCCGGTCGTTGCTCGTCACGCGCGCCTGCTACCTCGCGCTGCAACAAGCCATCGCCGCACGCTGCCGTCCCGACGGCGTCGTGCTCATCGTTGAGCCGGGCCGCAGGTTGCGACCCTCCGATGTGGAGCACTCGATCGGGGCACCGATCGTGGCGTCGCTGAGCCACGATCCGGCGATCGCCCGCGCCGTCGACTCCGGACTGCTCGCGGCCAGGCTGCCGCGCCCGTTCGCCCGCGAGCTGCGGCGCTGCCAGACGGGCGAGCTCAGGCCGGTCGATCGAGCCGGCGACGTCAGCGGCTCGGCCCTCGTCCGCACCGGAGACGCGGCATGAGCGAGCGCAGCGAGCGAATCATCGACACGGTCTTGTTCGCCGCGAAGCGGCGAACCGCTCACTGGTGCTGTGCGAGGTCGGAACCGGTTGGCGCCTCGCACGACTCGAGGGTGCACCAGTGAGCGCGACCGTCGTGGACGACGCACTTGTCGGCGAGCTGTGCCGCGCCGCGGCTGGGGATCGCGGCGACGCCGACGCGGTCGTGCGGGCCCACCTCAAGCGCGTCGCTCCACTCGCCAGCCCCGCCGTCGGCGAGCTCTTGGTGCGAGCCGCCGTCGCCCGCCTCGATGGTCTCGGCTCGCTCGATCCGTTGCTCGCCGACGATGCCGTCGACGAGGTGCTGGTCAACTCGCATGGCGACGTATGGGTCGAGCGCGACGGCTCGATGTCGCGAGCCGGCCACCTCGCCCCGGCCGATCTCGCCGTCGTCACCGAGCGCATCCTCGCCCCGCTCGGCCGGCGCCTCGATCGCTCCAACCCCATCGTCGACGCCCGGCTGGCGGACGGCTCGCGGGTCTGCGCGGTCATCCCTCCGGTCGCGCCCGACGGCGCCTGCCTGTCCGTCCGCCGCTTCCGGGATCGCTCGCTCCCGCTCGATGCGTTCGCCGGTGACGCCGTCGCGGCGGTGCTCGAACTGCTCGTCGCCGCGCGGTCCAACGTCGTTGTCAGCGGGGCGACATCCTCGGGCAAGACATCGCTGCTGAACGCCGCTCTCGGATGCTGCGTCGCCGGCGAGCGGATCGTCACGATCGAGGACACCGCCGAGTTGCAGCCGACGGTCGACCACCTCGTGCGGCTCGAGGCACGCCCGCCGACGCCCGACGGACCACCGCCGATCACGCTCGAGCAGCTCGTCCGCACGGCCCTGCGGCTGCGCCCCGATCGGCTCGTGGTCGGCGAGGTCCGCGGCCCGGAGGTGCTGGCACTGGTGCAGGCGCTGAACACCGGACACGACGGGTCGTGGTCGACGTGCCACGCCAACAGCGCCCTCGACGCGCTCCACCGCCTGGAGACGCTCGTCATCCAGGCCGCGCCGGCGTGGCCGCTCGCCGCGGTGCGCCAGCACCTCACGCGTTCCATCGACGCCGTCGTCCACGTCGCTCGCCGCCACGACGGTGCCCGCCAGGTGGTCGAGATCGGCGAGGTCATCGTCGATCGCGATCGGCTGGGACTGCAGCCACTCGCCGACGACCGGGCTGTGGTCGGCCAGCTCACCCGGATGCGGTCATGAACGCCGGAGCAGCCGTGACCGCATCGACCACCGTCGCGCTGCTGGCGATCGCCGCGGTGCTTGTGACCGGGGCATGGATCCGCGCCGCGGTGCTCGGGCTCGGCCGCCGCCCGGTCGCCACGACCACGAGGTCGACGATCCCACGCCTCGTCACCGCACGTCGCCGCCGACGCAAGGTACCGGATGACGCCGATGTCGCCGCGTGGTGCCGGCGGGTCGGCGCCGGCGTCCGCGCAGGAGGCTCGCTGACCAGCGCGGTGATCGAGGCCGACGCCGCCACCGACCCCGACCGCCGGCCCTTCCCCGACGTCGTCCACGCCGTGCGACGTGGCCGCCCGCTGGCGGGCGCGTTCCGTGCGGTCGTCACCGATCCGGCGAGCGCGGCAGGCCTGGCGGCGCCAGTGCTCGCCACGTGCGCTGAGCTCGGCGGTCCCACCAGTTCGGCCATCGAGCGCGTCGCTGAGGTGCTCCTGGCCCGCAACGCCGAACGCGCCGAGCGGCGGGCGGCCAGCGCGCAAGCGAGGCTGTCGGCGCGAGTGCTGACGCTCGTGCCACTCTGCGTCGCCGCGTTCCTCGCGCTGACCGAGCCGTCGATCCGAGCAGCGCTCGCCAGCCCGGCGGGTCTCGCCTGCCTCGGCACCGGCGCGGCGCTCGACCTCGCCGGCTGGTGGTGGATGCGCGCGCTGATCGGAGGTGGGATGTGAGCGAGCGAACCCGTACATCTGGGTGGCCGTGGTCTCATCGGACCTTCTGGGTGGCCAGGGTCTCGATTTCGGGACTTTGGCCTCCCAGAAACGTGGTCACCGCCGACGGATCCGGGGTGCACCAATGAGCGAGCGAGTCGCACCGGTCATCAGCGCGGCACCTGCGATCGCGGCCAGTCTGGCGATCTCGATGGTGCTGCTGCTCGGTTACGTCGGTCGAGTCCGGCCACCGCGGCGTGTCCCGCTCCCTGCCACGGCACCGAAAGCACCCGTCCCGTCCGACCGCGCCGCCCGAGCGCGGCGCCAGGGCTGCATGACGCTCGTGGTCGCCGGGCTCGCCCCCGCTGCGGTCCTCGTGCTCGGTCCACTGCCGACGGCGCTCGCCGCTACCTCCGCGGCCACGCTCGTGTGGCGGCGCCGCCGGAGGATGGACCTCGCCCGGCGTCAGGCGGTCGACGCCGCGATGCCGGCGGCGATCGAGCTCCTGGTGCTGTGCATCCACGCCGGCTGCTCGCCGACGCAGGCCGTGGTCGAGGTTGCGGCGCGGGCACCGCCGGCGCTCGCTCCGGTTTTCGGCGCGGTGCAGCTGCAGCTGCACCGGGGGCGTTCGCTGGCCGACGCGCTGGGCGCGCTCGCCGACGGCGGCGGCCAGGTCGGGCGCGACACGGCTGCGGCGATCGCCGCCGCAGATCGCGACGGGCTGCCGCTCGCGCCCGTCCTCGACCGGCTCGCCGCCGATGCCCGCGTCGCTCGGCGCCGGCTCGGCGAGGCCGCCGCTCGTCAGTTGCCGGTGCGGCTGACGTTCCCACTCGTGACGTGCACGCTGCCGTCCTTCGTGCTACTCGCCATCGCGCCGGCCGTGCTCGGCGCCCTCTCGACGCTGCGGGCGAACGCACCGTAGGCGTCCTTGCGACCGATCTCGACGACAGGAGCCGACGATGCTCACCCGCGTCCCCGCACCACGACCATTCCATCCACCCCACCCGCCACGACCCGGCGCGGCGACCACGATCGCCGTGTGGGTCCACACCAGCCTGCTGGCATTCACGTTCCCTCCACCATCGGCTGCTCCCCGGCGCTGGCGGGGCGACGGCGGCCAGGCCACGACCGAGTACGCGCTGGTGCTGCTGGCGGCTGCGCTCGTCGGCCTCCTGGTCATCGGGTGGGCCACCGCCGGGGGCGGGGCGGCGAAGGTCGGGCACCTGTTCGACCGCGTCATCGACTCCGTCATCGACAAGGTGTGAGGCCGTCCGATGCCCGACAGCGCGTCACCGGAACAGCCGGGCAGGCTGCCGTCGAGCTGGCACTGGCGTTGCCGGTGGTGGTGGTGCTCCTGCTCGGGTTGCTCCAGGTGGCGCTCGTCGGCCGCGACCAGCTGGCCATCGAGCTGGCGGCACGCGAGGCGGCCAGGGCCGCCGCCGTGTCGGCCGAACCAGCGACCGCCGCCCGGCTGGCTGCCGACCGGGTCACGTCGCTGCGCCCGTTGCGCGTGGCCGTGCGCGCCGGCGGCGACACCGTCACGGTGACCGTCACCTATGCCAGCGCGACGGACGTTGCGCTGATCGGGCGGTTCATCGGCGACGTCGAGCTGCGGGCAACGGTGACGATGGCGGTCGAGCCGCCGTGACAACGCGCGTCCGGTAGTGCCGGCGACGTCAGCTCGGGCCGGAGAACTGCCCACCCAGCTCGGCGGCGGTCGACTTCACGACGGCTGGCGCGTGGTCGTCCTCGTAGCGGGTCAGCTCGGCGCGGCCGACCACGTACCAGTGCACCTCGTCCGGGCCGTCGGCCAGCCGGAGCGTGCGCTGCGACGTGTACATCCGCGCCAGCGGGGTCCACTGCGACACGCCGGTGGCGCCATGGATCTGGATCGCGTCGTCGATGATCTTGCACACCCGCTCGGGCACCATCGCCTTCACCGCGCTGACCCAGACGCGGGCTTCGGCGTTGCCCATCACGTCCATCGCCTTGGCCGCGCGCAGGACCATCAACCGCATCGCCTCGATCTCGATGCGCGCCTTGGCGATCATCTCGGTGTTCTTGCCGAGCGAGGCAAGTGTCTTGCCGAACGCCTCGCGGTTGAGCCCGCGGCGGACCATCAGCTCCAGCGCCTTCTCCGCCGCGCCGATCGAGCGCATGCAGTGGTGGATCCGGCCTGGTCCGAGGCGGACTTGGGAGATCTCGAACCCCCGCCCTTCGCCGAGCAGGATGTTCTCCTTCGGCACCCGGACGTCGTTGAAACGCAAGTGCATGTGACCGTGCGGGGCGTCGTCGTCGCCGAACACGTGCATCGGGCCGAGGATCTCGACGCCCGGTGCGTCCGTCGGCACGAGGATCTGCGACTGGCGCTTGTGCGGCGGCCCGTCGGGGTTCGTCTGGACCATCGCGATCATGATCTTGCAGCGCGGGTCGCCGGCGCCCGAGATGTAGAACTTCTCGCCGCTGATCACCCACTCGTCGCCGTCGAGAACGGCGCGACAGGCGATGTTCTTGGCGTCCGACGACGCCACGTCGGGCTCGGTCATCGCATACGCCGAGCGGATCTCGCCGGCCAGCAGCGGCTTCAGCCAGCGCTCCTTCTGCTCCTCGGTGCCCACCCGCTCGAGGACCTCCATGTTGCCGGTGTCAGGCGCGCTGCAGTTCAGGCACTCCGACGCCAGCGGGTTCTTGCCCAGCTCCTGGGCGATGTAGGCGTAGTCGAGGTTCGACAGCCCCTCGCCGGTCTCGGCGTCAGGCAGGAAGAAGTTCCACAGCCCGTTGGCCTTGGCCTTGGCCTTGACGCCGTCGAGCAGCTCGAGCTGGCCCTCGCCCCAGCCCCAGCGCTCGGCCCGACCTTGGCCGAGCCGGTAGAACTCGGCCGTGATCGGCTCGACCTCGTTGTGGATGAACGCCTTCACTGCCTCGTAGAGCGGCACGGCGTGCTCGGACATCGACAGGTTGAGGGCATCGTCGGTGGCGACACCGGAGTGCATTCCTGGTGCGGGCATGGTCTCGCTCCTCGTGGGCGGTCGGCGGTCCGCCCAGCATGACGCGCTCCGGTCGCGGCGAGCGACTCGCACCACTCCTCGCCTACGGTCGACTCGTGCGCGAGCAGCGAAGCCTGTTCCACATCTGCCTCGCCGTGGACTGGGAGCGGGCGCAGCACGACGAGGCAATCACCGACAGCACTCGCGACGTGACGCTGGCCGCCGAGGGGTTCGTCCACTGCTCGTACGCGGACCAGCTGGCGGCAACCGTGGCCCGCTTCTACGGCGACCTCGACGAGATCGTCGTCCTGCGCATCGACGCCGACCGCCTGACGAGCCCGCTCGTCGTCGAGGATCTGGCGGGCACCGGCGAAGCGTTCCCCCACGTCTACGGCCCGATCGACCTCGCCGCGGTCGTCGACGTCGACATCGTGTCGCCGCACGACATCGGCTCCTGCATTCCGGACCTGTGAGCCCTCCGTACAGGTGTCCGTACGCGTGGCTCACACATCGCCGCGGCCTGCCGGATCGGTGAGCCCTCCGTACCGGTTTCCGTACGCGTGGCTCACACTTCGGGGTTCAGTCCGGCTCGGGTTCGGGTGGCGGGCGGCCGCCACGGCGGCGGTCGGCGGCCTTGTCCCGCGCTCGCTGCTCCTCTTCGAGCGCGGCCTCCTCGGCGACGAGGCGCTCCAGACTTGCCCATCGGTCGGGGTCGAGTCGCCCGTCCTCGATCGCCTCCCGCACGGCGCAGCCCGGCTCGCGGTCGTGCTTGCAGTCCCGGAACCGGCAGTGCTCCATCAGGTCGAACACGTCGGCGAACGCCCGCTCGATCCCCTCGCCCGACGCCCAAAGGCTGAGCGCCCGCACGCCAGGCGTGTCGATCAGCCAACCACCGCCGGGTACGGGAAGCAGCGCCGCGGCGACGGTCGTGTGGCGGCCGCGCTGATCGCCGGACCGCACCTCCGTGGTGCGCTGTCTCTCGGTGCCGAGCAGGGCGTTGACGAGCGTCGACTTGCCGGTGCCGCTCGCACCGAGGAAGGCGAGCGTGCGGCCGGGCGTGGCGTAGGCGCGCAGCTCCTCCATCCCGTCACCTCGCCGCCCGCTCGTCACGAGGACCGGCGCGCCGAACGCGACCTCGACGAGCTCGCGGCGGACCGGTTCCGGGTCGTCCACGAGATCGGCCTTGGTCAGCACGACGACCGGGTCGGCGCCGCTGTCGTAGGCGAGCACGAGCTCGCGCTCGAGGCGTCGCTGGTTGGCTGCGATGCCGAAGGGGTGAGTCAGGAACACGACGTCGATGTTCGCCGCCAGCGTGTCCGGCTCGGCCCGCGCGCCGGCGAACGACGCCCGCCGGACGAACGCCGACCGCCGCGGCAGCACGTGCTCGACGCGCTCGCCGTCATCGGACGGCACGACCCAGTCACCGACCGCAACGTCGGCGCCGATGTTGCGCACCCGCCGGCGCGACGCGCCCGCGTCACGCCCGTCGATGACCGTGCTCCAGCCGCGGTCGATCGTCGCCACTCGACAGGGAGCACCCGCGGCGCCGAGTTGGCGCCAGGCGTGCTCGAACCCCGCGTCCCAGCCGAGCCCGCGCAGCTCGCGCAGCTCGGCCGCTGAGCGCACGTGCTCAGCCCGTGATCTCGTCGACGAGGCCCCACGCCAACGCTGCGGTGGCGTCGATCGTCGCCCCACTGAGGGCCAGCGCCGCCGTGAGGTGACGGCCGATGCGCCGGGGGAGGCTGGCGGTGCCGCCGGCGCCCGGCACCAGCCCGAGGCCGACCTCGGGCAGCGAGATGCGCGTGCCCGGCGCGGCGGTGACCCGCTGCGCCAGCGCGGGGACCTCGATGCCGGCGCCGATGCACGCGCCGTGGAGGTGGACGTGCAGCCGGTCGGCGACCAGGTGGGCGAGCCGGGCCGGGCTGCGGGTGAGGCGCACGACATGGGCCGTCGCCGGGTCGGGCAACGTGCCGAACTCCCCGAGGTCGCCGCCGCTGCAGAACGACGGCCCGTTGCCGGAGAGGTGGACGGACGTGATCGAGTCGTCGGCGGCGGCAAGCGACAGCGCCTCGGCCAGGCCGTCGCGCAGCGCCGCGGTTACCGCGTTGTGGCGATGCGGGCGGTTGAGGACGATCCGCAGCTCGTCGCCCTCCCGCTCGACAAGCACGGGAGGGGCGGGGTCGGGTGGCAGGGTGCTCGGTCCTTGGCGGTCTCGCCACGCGGCGAACTCGGTGCCCGCCTGGAGCGTCGAGTACACCGCCGACTCGGCCGCCAAGCCTTCCTCGACGGTGCGCTGCTCGCTGCCGCGGAGCAGGACAGCGAGCGACACGGCGGCGGTCGGGCAGCGTCCGACCTGGTCGACCAGCAGGGGGAGGAGTGGATCGCCGGCAGCCAGCAACACGTCGTACGGCGACGGATCGACGACCGCCACGTCGTTCGCGTCGCCGTCAACGACACCGACGATCACGACCGGCAGCGAACCGGGCGACCACGCGGGCGGCGGCGCGCCGACCGTGGCGTCGACCACCAGCAGTGCCCGCCCGCCCAGCAACGTCGCCATGTCGCCGCTGACCGGCGCGAACAACTCGGCCAGCTCGACGGGCCGCAGGGCCGGCGCGCCGACGCTCACGACTGCGGAACCGGATCCGGACGGCACACGACCGGATCGTACGTGGCCGCCTGAACGGCGCTGTGACCCATGTCCCGCCGAGATGGGGGCTAACCCCCGTGACGCGAGTCGAAACGCTCGCGTAGCGTTTCAGGCCATGTTGGCTCGCCTCGCTCGCAACTGCGTCCGCCACCGCTGGATCGTCATCGGTGCCTGGGTCGCTCTGCTCATCGGTGTCAACGCCGTCGCCAGCGGCGTCGGTCCGGACTACCGCACCGACTTCACACTGCCGAACAGCGAGACCAAGGAGGTGCAGCAGCTCCTCGAGCAGAACGACCCCAACCGGGCCGGCTTCTCGTCGCAGATCGTGATCAAGGCCGACGTCGACGGCGGTGTGGAGAACCCCGAGGTCAAGGCGGCGCTGACCAAGATCATGGACTTCGCCGCCCAGCAGGACGGCGTGTCGGTCACCAGCCCGTATGACAACCCGGCGCAGGTCAGCCAGGACGGCACCATCGCCTTCGCCCAGCTCGACGTGCGCGACCGCGGGTTCCAGGAGGTCACCGACCTCGGCACGACGATCGAGGACTTCGGCGAGGACCAACCAGCCGTCGAAGGATTGCAGGTCGAGTACGGGGGCGACCTGTTCAGCACGTTCGAGCTGCCCGAGAGCGAGCTGCTCGGCATCATCGCCGCCGTCATCATCCTCATCCTGGCGTTCGGCTCGGTGCTGGCGATGGGCCTGCCGATCGGCATCGCCCTGTTCGGCCTCGGCATCGGCTTCGCCCTCGTGTCGCTCGCCAGCAACGTGATCTCGATGCCCGACTTCACCACGTCGATGGTGGCGATGATCGGCTTGGGCGTCGGCATCGACTACGCCCTGTTCATCGTCACCCGCTACCGCGAGGGCCTCAAGCTCGGGCTCGGCGTCGAGGAAGCCGTCACCGAGGCCATCGACACGAGCGGTCGGGCAGTGCTGTTCGCCGGGACCACCGTGATCATCTCGCTGATGGGCCTGTTCCTGATCGGACTCAACTTCGTCCAGGGCATCGCCATCGCCTCGTCACTCGGCGTGCTGATGATGATCCTCGGATCGCTCACCCTCCTGCCGGCGCTGCTCGGGTGGATCGGCACCCGCATCGACCACACGACCAGGGTGGCGCTGATCGCCGTCGGCATCGCCGTCGTCGGCGCGCTCGTCGGCCTGCTCACCGGCCAGGCGGGGATCTTCCTGCTCGGGTTCGTGCTCGCCATCGGGTGCTTCGCCGCCAGCTTTATCCCGGTCTTCAAGCGCCCGCTGCGCACGCAGATCGCCCGTCGCCAAGAGCACCCGAAAGAGCAGCGGATGTGGTACCGCTGGAGCCGCTTCATCCAGCACCGCCCGTGGCCCAGCGCGCTCGGCGCGGTGGCATTGCTCGTGCTGCTGGCGATCCCGCTGTTCTCGATCCGCCTCGGCTTCGGCGACTACGGCAACTACCCCGAGAGCCAGACCGTGCGCCGCGCCTACGACCTGCTGGCCGAAGGGTTCGGTCCGGGCACCAACGGGCCGCTGTATCTCGCTGTCCGCGGCGACACCGCCAATGACCCGGCCGCGTTGGAGCAGTTCGCCGGCGAGATCGCGGCCACCGACGACGTCGCCCAGGCGTTCCCCGCTGGTCCGCCGCTCGCCGACGGGCTGGCGCTGGTGATCGTCTACCCGCAGAGCGCGCCGCAGGACGCCGAGACGACGACACTCGTCCACAACCTTCGCGACGACGTGATCCCGGCGACGGGCGTCGACGCCCTGGTCGGCGGGTTCAACGCCGGCTCGGTCGACTTCGCCAGCTACCTCGCCGGGCGGATGCCATTGCTCATCGGCGTCGTGTTGCTGCTCAGCTTCCTGCTCCTGATGGCCGTGTTCCGCAGCGTGCTCGTGCCATTGAAGGCGGTGATCATGAACCTGCTGTCGATCGGCGCGGCCTACGGCGTGCTGGTCGCCATCTTCCAGTGGGGCTGGGGGATGGGGCTGATCGGCGTCGACAAGGCAGGCCCGATCGAAGCGTGGGTTCCGATGTTCCTCTTCGCCATCGTGTTCGGCCTGTCGATGGACTACGAGGTATTCCTGCTGTCCCGGATCAAGGAGGAGTACGACCGGACGAAGCACAACGCCACGGCCGTCGCCGACGGACTCGCCGCGACCGCTCGCGTGATCACCGCCGCGGCGCTGATCATGTTCTGCGTGTTCGCCGCCTTCGCCCTCGGCGACGACCGCCAGCTGAAGCTGTTCGGGCTCGGCCTGGCGATCGCCGTGCTGATCGACGCCACGATCGTTCGCATGCTGCTCGTGCCGGCCACGATGGAGCTGCTCGGCGACCGCAACTGGTGGTTCCCCCGCTGGCTCGACCGCTTCATGCCGAAGATCCAGGTCGAAGGCGCCCACCACATCGCTCCGATCCCCGAGTCAGAGCTGGAGGGCGAGGGCGAGCGCGAGCCCGAGCTGGTCTAGTCACCCCGGAGCCCGCCCCCCCTGCCCGCCGGGCGGGGGGCTGTGGCAATCCGCCGACGGCCTGGCATCATGCCCTTGACACGGGAGCCCCCCATCCCGTAGCGAGAGGGATTCTTATGGCCAAGCCGTTGGTCGTCGTCGAATCACCGGCGAAGGCCAAGACGATCTCGACGTTCCTCGGCAACGCGTTCGACGTCCGCGCCTCGGTCGGCCATGTCGCCGACCTCCCGTCGAAGGGGCTGGCCGTCGACGTCGAGCACGGGTTCAAGCCCACCTACGAGCTCACCGAGCGCGGCAAGCAGGTGGTCAAGGAGCTGCGAGCGGCGTTGAAGGACGCCAGCGAGCTGTACCTGGCGACGGACGAGGATCGCGAGGGAGAGGCCATCAGCTGGCACCTCGTCGAGCACCTCAAGCCGAAGGTGCCGGTCAAGCGGATGGTGTTCCACGAGATCACCGCCGCCGCCATCGACCAGGCGGTCCGCAACCCGCGAGGCATCGACTACGGGCTGGTCGACGCCGCCGAGACACGCCGCATCCTCGATCGGCTCTACGGCTACGAGGTCTCGCCCGTGCTCTGGCGCCGCGTCAACCGCGGGCTGTCGGCCGGTCGGGTGCAGAGCCCGTCGATCCGCCTGATCGTGGAGCGCGAGCGCGAGCGGATCGCGTTCGTCAGCGCCGGCTACTGGGACGTCGAGCTGACCACCGCCACGGCGCCGTCGTTCTCCGCCGATCTCGTCGCCGTTGACGGCACGCGCGTCGCCACGGGCCGCGACTTCGACGCCGCGGGACGACCGGCAGCCGATGTCGTCGTGCTCGACGAGGCCCGCGCCCGAGGGCTGGCCGAGGGGCTCGACGGCGCCGACGTCCGGGTCCGGTCGGTCGACGAGAAGCCATACCGCTCGCGACCGCAGGCGCCGTTCATGACCAGCACGCTGCAGCAGGAAGGCGGGCGCAAGCTGCGGCTGTCGGCGTCGCAGGTGATGCGCGTCGCCCAGGGCCTCTACGAGCGCGGGTACATCACGTATATGCGCACCGACAACGTGACGCTGTCGGCCGAGGCGATGCAGGCCGTTCGCGCCGCCGTCGCCGCCGAGTACGGCGCCCAGTACCTGTCGCCGCAGCCCAAGCAGTACGCGTCGAAAGTGAAGAACGCCCAGGAGGCGCACGAGGCGATCCGCCCGACGACCCCACTGCGCTCGCCCGCCCAGGTCGACGCCGAGCTGAACAGCCAGGAGCGGGCGCTGTACCGGCTGGTCTGGCAGCGCACGCTGGCGTCGCAGATGGCCGACGCCACGGGGACGACGGTCACGGTCCGGCTGGGCGCTACCGCCACCGATGGCACGGACGCCGAGTTCTCGGCGTCCGGCACGACGATCACGTTCCCCGGCTACCGCCAGGTGTACGTCGAGTCCCGCGACGAGGGCGAGACCGAGGAGCGGGAGGCGCTGCTGCCGCCGCTGACGGTGGGTGATCCGGTGCCGGTGGCCGGGTTCGAGCCCCAGGGCCACACGACGTCACCGCCGGCGCGCTACACCGAGGCGTCGCTCGTCAAGCGGCTCGAGGAGCTCGGTATCGGGCGGCCCTCGACGTGGGCGACGATCATCCAGACGATCCAGGATCGCGGGTACGTGTGGAAGCGGGGCCAGGCGCTGGTCCCGACGTGGACTGCGTTCGCCGTGGTCAACCTGATGGAGCGGCACTTCGACGAGCTCGTCGACTACGACTTCACGGCGCACATCGAGACCGATCTCGACGCCATCGCCGCCGGCGATTGCCAGAAGGACCAGTGGCTGCACGCGTTCTACTTCGGCGACGACAGCCTGCCCGGGCTGAAGCGCCTGGTCGAGGAGAACCTCGACGAGATCGACGCGGCGGCGATCAACACGTTCGTCATCGGTCTCGACGAGGCCGGCGAGGAGGTCGTCGTCAAGCCGGGCAAGTACGGCCCGTACGTGAAGCGCGGCGAGGACACGGCCAGCGTGCCCGACGACCTGCCGCCCGACGAGCTGACGCTGGACAAGGCGCTGGCGCTGCTCGCGGCGCCGAAGTCCGATCAGCCGATCGGCGAGCTGGACGGCGTCCCGGTGTTCGCCAAGAGCGGCCGCTACGGGCCGTACGTGCAGTGGGGCACGGCCGACGAGCCGCCGCCAGGCCTCGACAAGCCGAAGATGTCGAGCCTGTTCAAGACGATGGTGCTCGAGCGGATCACGATCGGCGAGGCCCGCGACCTGTTGACGCTGCCGCGCACGCTCGGCACCGATCCCAGCGACGGTCAGCCGATCATCGCCAATAACGGGCGCTACGGGCCGTATGTGCAGAAGGGCCGTGACTTCCGCAACCTCGACGACGAGGAGCGGCTGCTCACAGTGACGCTCGACGAGGCGGCGGCGATCTTCGCCCAACCCAAGGTGTATCGGCGCGGTGGCCAGAGCATGGCGGCCAAGGGGCCGCTCAAGGAGTTCGGCACCGACCCGGTGTCGCAACGCCCGGTCGTCGCGCGGGACGGCAAGTTCGGCGTCTACGTCACCGACGGCGAGACCAACGCGTCGATCGGCAAGGGCGACCGGATCGAGGAGATGCTCCCCGAGCGGGCGTTCGAGCTGCTCGCCGTGCGCCGGGAGCAGGTCGCGGCGACGGGCGGCCCAGCCAAGCGCACGTCCCGCAAGCCCCCCGCCAAGAAGTCCCCCGCCAAGAAGTCCCCGGCCAAGAAGGCGGGCGCCAAGCGCTGACCCGCCAAACGCTGATCCCGTTGGAGTGTTTCCGCCGGTGGAGTGTTTCCGGCGGGGGGGACCCCGGCGAAACCCTCCGATGGCGCAAACCCTCCAACGTGACAGCCTCGGCGTAGCGTGATCGGGGTGTCGGGTCCGCTGTACGTGGCGCTGGAGGGGCCGGAGGGGTCGGGCAAGAGCACCCAGGCCGCGCTGCTGGCGGAGCACCTCGGCGCCGTGCTGACTCGCGAGACGGGCGGCACGCCGGTCGGCCGGCGCCTGCGGGAGATCCTCCACGACACCGCGGTCACCGACCTCACGGGCCGGGCCGAGGCGTTGATCGCGGCAGCCGATCGGGCCCAGCACATCGCCCTCGTCGTGCGCCCAGCGCTGGCAGCGGGACGCCCAGTCGTCAGCGACCGCAGCGTCTACTCGACCCTCGCCTACCAGGGTTACGGCCGCGGCCTCGACCTCGGAGAGCTGCGGCGGATCAACGATTGGGCGCTCGACGGGCTGTGGCCGGAGCGCGTCGTGCTGCTCGACGCGCCCGCGGACGTCCTTGCGGCGCGTCTCGACGGTCGCCATCTCGACCGCTTCGAGCGGGCAGGGGACGCGTTCCACGAGCGAGTCGCCGCAGGCTTCCGGGCGATGGCGGCCGCCGACACCGAGCGCTGGGTCGTCGTCGACGCGTCCGGCGACGCGGACGCCGTCGCCGCCCTCGTGCGCGCGGCCGTGGCCCAGCCGGTTGCGGGATGACCAGCGTCTGGGACGACGTGGTCGGTCAGCCACGGGCTGTCGCCGCGCTGACCGCGGCCGCCGCGGCGCCGGTTCACGCCTACCTCTTCGTCGGCCCGCCGGGCGCCACGAAGCGCGAGGCTGCGCGCGCGTTCGCGGCGATCCTGCTCACCGGTGCCGACCTCCCCGACGCCCGCCCGGCCAGGCTCGCCCTCGCCGGCGAACACCCCGACGTACACGAGGTCGAGCGCGTCGGCCCGGCGATCAGCAGGGCGCAGGCCGACGAGATCGTCCGCTGGGCGGCGATGGCGCCGGCCGAGTCGGACCGCAAGGTGCTCGTCCTGCACGACTTCCACCTCGTCCAGCCCGACGCTGCCGCGGCGCTGCTGAAGTCGATCGAGGAGCCCCCGCCCTCTACGACGTTCATCGTGCTCGCCGACTTCGTGCCGCCGGAGCTGGTCACCATCGCCTCGCGCTGCGCACGCATCGACTTCCGGACGATCCCCGACGACATCCTCGCGTCACGGCTGCGGGACGAAGGCGTCGACGCCGACCGCGCCGACGAGGCGGTGGCGGCCGCGGGCGGCGACCTCACGCGGGCACGCATCTTGGCGGACGACTCCGTGCTCGCCGAGCGGCGGCGATCGTTCGCCTCGATCCCCGCCCGGCTCGATGGCACCGGGGCCACGGTGATGAGCATCGTCGACGAGTTGCTGGCGCGAATCGAGGAGGCCGCCGGGGCGCTGACTGCGCGTCAGGCCGCGGAGGCCGCCGAGCTCGACGCGCGCATCGAGCGCCTCGGCGAGCGCGGCAGCGGTCGCAACCTGCTCGAGGAGCGCCATCGCCGCGAGCTGCGCCGCCACCGGATGGACGAGCTGCGCGCCGGACTCGGCGTGCTCGCTGGCGCCTACCGCGACCAGCTGGTCAGCGGGGCAGCACGCCATCAGCAGAGCGCGATCGACGCTGTCACCCGAATCCATGACGGCGTCGAGGCGCTCGAGCACAACCCGAACGAGCCGCTCCTGCTGCAGTCGCTGCTCTGGTCGCTACCGACAGGTGCGCAACCCTGATCACACCGCCGGCTCGGCGACAGCCGGCGCAGGCTCATCCACCGCGTCGGTGCCGGCCGCGTCGAGCGCGGCGAGCGCGATCACGGCGACCGCAATGCCGTACACCGCGCCACCGAGGCCGTACAGCTCGAACCCGAGCAGCCCGACGATGATCGGCACGGTGGGGCCAAGGCGCACGGTGCGGGCATCGACGTACGGCCGCACGACCGCCCCTTCGATCACCTGCAGCACGATCAGCACGGCCGCAACCCACATCGCCGAGCCCCAGCCCTCGAGCCCGAAGGCCAGCAGGAGCGCCGGCACGCCGCCGACGATCACGCCGATCAGCGGCAGGATCGTCAGCGCGCCGGCAAGCACGCCGAGACTGGCGGCCGCGGGCAGGTCCAGCAGCCAGCACGTGAGTCCCACGACGAGCCCGCCGATGATCGCCTGGGCGAGCGCGACAAGGAGGTAACGGCGACCCCGCGTCGCCCCCGCGCTGCCGATCGTGGCGATCCGCGCTCGCCGCTCGCCGCTGAACTGGTCGACGAACGCGTCGAAGTAGCGCCGGCCGTAGGCGAGGATGAACAGCATGAGGATGCCCGTGACGAGGTAGGTCGGGACGGTGCCGAGGGCGCCGGTGACGGCCTGCCGGCGGGCGCGGTCGTCGAGCTCGCTGACGAAGTCCTCCACCCGCTTGGCGACGTCGATCTCCGCCATCCAGTCGTACTTCTCCTCGAGCGCCTGGGCGGCGGCCGGCGCCGATTCCCGCAACTCGTCCAATGAGTCGGTGACGTCGCGGTAGAGGCTGGCGATGACCGAGCCGGCGATCGCGAGCAAGACGATCAAGACGATGATCACGGCCACCCAGCGCGGCGTGACCCGGCCCACGAAGTCGACCAGCGGGTCGATCAACAGGGCGACGACGCTGCAGGCGACGACCCAGCCGATCGTGCGATGCGCCGCCTCGAAGGCGGAGGCGAGCAGGAACGCGGTGGCGACGGCGGCCACCAACAGCGCCGCCGACCCGAACGTCAGACCCGCACGGACGCTGGCCGTGCGTGACGCAGGCCGCGGGGCGCCCGCCTCGTTGGCCACGACGCCACCGTAGCTCCGGCGTGGAGAGACGCAGGGGTTGCCACTCGCCCGGCGCGGGTTGCTGTCCACCGCCGTCCACGGCGGGCACGAGGCGAGCATGGCATCATCGCCGTGTGCAGGACGACGCCTCGGCGCTGCGCGTCGACCCCGATCAGGTAGCCGGCGCCCGACTGCGTCTGCGGCTCGACTGGCGGACGTTCGTGTGGATCGTCCTGGCGGTCGCCGGCGCCCTCACGTTGCTCGCGCTCGTCCGGAACACGACCACGATGCTCACGCGCATCGGGATCGGTGTGCTCGTGGCGCTCGCCCTCGACCCGCTCGTCGGCGCCGTGCAGCGCAGGTGGCGGCTGCGCCGGGGGTTCGCGGTGGCCATCGTCGCGCTCGGCGTGATCGCCCTGGCGACGCTGCTCATCCTGGTCCTCGCGCCGCGCGCCGTCCAGGAGGCGCGGCAGTTCTCCGACCAGCTCCCTCAGACCGTCGACCAGCTCGAGGATCTCCCACTCGTCGGTGGCTGGCTCCGCGACAACGATGCCGCGACCAAGGTCGAGGACTGGGTGCGCGAGCTACCCGAGCACTTCACCGACGAGCGAGTTGGTGAGCTGGCCAGTTCCCTCGTCAGTGGCATCGCCAGCACGACGATGGTCGTGGTGCTGGCGATCGCCGCCCTGATCGACGGCGAGAACCTCCTGGCCCGATTCCGCCGGCTGCTGCCGCCGTCGCGGCGGGCCCAGGCCGACGCCGTCGGTGGCGTCGTCTACCGCACGCTGGGTCGCTACTTCGGCGGCTCGATCACGGTCGCCATCCTGATGGGCCTGTGGGTGCTCACGCTGGGGTTGATCCTCGGCATCCCGCTGGCCCCGCTGGCCGCGATCTGGGCGATGCTCACCGACCTCATCCCACAGGTTGGCGGGTTCCTCGGTGGGGCGTTCTTCGTTCTCCTCGCCCTCACTCAGGGCGTCACGCCGGCGCTCGTCGCGGCCGCCGGCTTCATCGTCTACATGAGCATCGAGAACCACGTCATCCAGCCGGCGATCGTCGGTCGGTCGGTCGACCTGACGCCGCCCACCACGATGGTCGCTGCGTTCGTCGGCGGCGCCCTCGCCGGCATCCCCGGCGCGCTCGTCGCCACCCCGCTCGTCGGCGCCGCCAAGGCCATCTACCTAGAGGCCCGCGGCAGGGCCAAGCCGGAGCCGGAGCGGGCGCGGCTGTTCGCCCGGCTGCGCGCCCTGCGCCACCGCCCGGCCTGATCCCAGTGGGCGCGCGCGCGGGCGCTCGCTACACTGCGAGACCCACCCGCCCAGATAGCTCAGTCGGTAGAGCAACGCACTCGTAATGCGTAGGTCGTGGGTTCGATTCCCACTCTGGGCTCCGCAAAGGCCCTGGGCAGAGGGCTTGCGATGCACTCGGGCGACTGTGGATATCGCCGCCACCCAAGATCCACCCAAGATTTCTGGACTAGGATCGCACCCGTTCGTGGCTCGCTGCGCGAACGTCGGCCCGGCGTCTGGGAACTGATCGTCCAGCTTCCTCCCGACTCAACGCGTCCTCGTGCCCGTCAACTCACGCGCACCGTCCATGGGACCAAGCGTGAGGCGCAGCGCGAGCTGGCCACGCTCGTCGGCGAGATGTCGGCTGGTCGCTTCGTCTCGACGGCGACGACATTCGGCGAGCTCCTCGACCGCTGGCTCGAGCACGTCGGCGACCAGCTCTCGCCGACCACCGTGCGCGAGTACCGCAGGCTGTCGACGAAGCTGCTCCATCCCGATCTCGGCAACGTGCCGCTCCGCCGGCTCACGACGCAACGGATCGACGGCTACTCCCTGATCCTTGCATCGATCGTCCCGCGCCCCATCGACGGCCCCGCCGTGCGGTTCCTCGGTGCGCGGCGGCACCGAGTGCCAGCGGTTCAGCTCGCTTCCAGGTATCGACGCAGGGCGTCACGGATGAGGTCGGAGTTCGTTCGCCCTTCTTGTTGCGCCCGGTCACGCAGCGCCTGACTCAACTCGGGGTCGAGCCGTACGCTTTCCACAGTCGCCGCTGCCGAACCCATAGGTGGTCGGCCTCCCCGCCGACGGAGTATCTCGTCGACGTCAAAGCCCCCCTCCGACTTCTGGACCAGCTCCTCGAGCAGTTCGTCGTTGATGGGCTTGCCGCTCCGTGTGCGCCCGTAGTCCGGCCTCGTCATCGTTCACCTCCTGGCAGCAGCCGTTGATACTTGGCGCGCATCGGCATCGCATGGATCACCAGCTCGCCTCCGTCTCGTTCACGCACCACAGCGATGACTTCGAGCAGCGCGCCGCGTCGGCTCGGTCCGAGGTACAGCCGAAGATCGTCTTCCAGGTCGTCGATCACCATGGCGTTGCGCACGGCGTGCTCGATGTCGTCGGCGTGGAGTCCGTGTTTGTACGCCGAGGGCAGCAGATCCACACGGAGCAATCGTACTACGAAACAACTCGGCTTCGGGATCCCGCGTTGCAGCCGGCTCGAGACCGTGCATCCACACGCGCAGCTCGGTGCTCGCCGGCCATCACACGGCGACCCGATGGTGCCGGCGACCACGCGCTCCGAAGACGACGTCGAAGTGGCGGCGTTACCGACTTGAGACAAGGGCCGAAGTGCTCAGTCGCCAGCGGACTCCGGGCCGACGTTATGCGTGGGGTTATGCGCGCCCAGGAGATGGAGTACGCGCTGAGGTTCCACAACCCCAGATCACGACGATGTTCGGTCTCGCGGTCTACGGCGTGTCGGCCATCGTCAGATCCTGACAGGGACGCGGGGGACGGCGAACTCAGCGCTGGCGGCGATGGCGACGCCGCCGGTCTGGCGGGTGCAGGTGAGCTCGACCGTCACCCGCTGACCCTCCTCGTCGACGGTGATGTCGGTGACGGCACCGGTGCAGGTGAGCACGTCACCGGGCCAGCACTGCTCGACGAAGCGCAGCGTGTAGCGGCGCAGGTTGTGCGGGCCGAGCCAGTCGGTGGCGTACGTGCACAGCAGGCCGGCTTGGAGCATGCCGACGGAGAACACCGACGGGAACCCGCACGACTGGGCGAACGGGTCGTCGTGGTGCAACGGATGGAAGTCGCCGGAGGCACCCTGGTACTTGACGAAGTCGGTGCGCGTGATCGGTCCGAACTCGCGTGGCTCGGCGCGGTCACCGACGGCCATCACGTTGGTCATGGTCGTGCTCACGATGTCTCCTGCTTGGGTGGGCGGGCGGTCTCGACGATCACGCTGCGCTGCTCGGCGACCAGCGTGCCGGCGGCGTCGCGGAACTCGTTGACGATCCGGGCGAAGCGCATCGTCCCGCCGCGCTTGCCCTCCTTCTCCCAGCGCTCCGTGGTACGTGTCGTGACGGTCAGCGTCTGGCCGACGGTCGGTGGCGGGCCGTGGAACATGTACTCCTCCTCGCCGTGCAGGATCCGGCGCAGGTCGAAGCCGAGCTGCTCGATCTGGGCCTGGTCGCGCGGCTCCCAGGCCATCCGTGCGTGGGTGAGGAACGTGCCCGGCACGACAGCGTCCGGCCCCTGGTAGTCGGGATGGCGCGACTGGGTGGCGCGGGCGTACTCGCGGACCTTGCCGTACTCCAGCGGCATCTCGTAGCTCACTTCTTGTCCCCGAACAGCATCGAGTTCTGGTTGCGCACCTTGACCCGCTTCGGCAACTTGTCCATCGCCACGGCCAGCTCGTCGAGCGTCTCGACGCCGTCGACGGTGATGTCCTCGGCGATCGACCAGCCCTGGTAGATGCCGATCCCACCGCCGTAGACGCTGAAAACCTGGCCGCTGAACGGGCAGTCCGCGGTGGCCAGGTAGGCGACGAGCGGGGAGATCCGCCCGGGGTCGAACTGCGGCTGGTCCATGACCTCGCGGATGCCCGGCGTCGCCAAGGTGAGCCGGGTGCGGGCGATCGGGGCGATGCAGTTGACCCGGGCGCCGTACCGGCGCAGCTCGGCGGCGTTGACGATCGTCATCGCGGCGATGCCGGCCTTCGCCGCGGCGTAGTTGGTCTGTCCGACGTTGCCGTGCAGGCCGGCACCCGAGGAGGTGTTGACGATCGAACGGTCGACCTCGCCGCCGAGCTTGGACTGGTTGCGCCAGTACTCGGCGGCGTGGCGGCTGACGTTGAACGTGCCTTTCAGGTGCACGGCGATGACGGCGTCGAACTCGTCCTCGGCCATCGACACGAGCATCCGGTCGCGCAGGATCCCGGCGTTATTGACGACGACGTGCAGGTCGCCGAACGTCTCCACGGCCTGGTCGACCATCGCCTTGGCCCCGGTGAACGAGGACACCGAGTCGGTGTTGGCCACCGCGGCCCCGCCGGCGGCGACGATCTCGTCGACGAAGGCCTGCGCGGCGGTGACGTCAGCGCCGGTGCCGTCACCGGCGCCGCCGAGGTCGTTGACGACGACCTTCGCCCCTTCGGCGGCCATCAGTAGGGCGTGCTCGCGGCCGATGCCGCGGCCGCCGCCGGTGATCAGGGCGACGCGCCCGTCGAGCGCGCCCATCAGCGGGCCGCCTTCGTGTACACGGTGACGACGGCGGCGCCGCCGAGGCCGACGTTGTGCTGCAGGGCAGCCTTGACGTCGGGCACCTGGCGGGCGCCGGCGGTGCCGCGCAGCTGCCAGGTGAGCTCGGTGCACTGGGCCAGCCCGGTGGCGCCGATCGGGTGGCCCTTGGAGATCAGGCCGCCGGACGGGTTGACCACCCACTGGCCGCCGTAGGTCGTGGCGCCGGAGTCGACCAGCTCACCGGCCTTGCCCTGCGGGCACAGCCCGAGCGTCTCGTAGGTCAGCAACTCCATCGCGCTGAAGCAGTCGTGCAGCTCGACGACCTGCACGTCCTCCGGCCTGAGCCCAGACTCAGCGTAGGCCGCCTCGGCGGCGCGCGT
This sequence comes from Ilumatobacteraceae bacterium, assembly GCA_044867195.1. Taxonomy (GTDB): domain Bacteria; phylum Actinomycetota; class Acidimicrobiia; order Acidimicrobiales; family Ilumatobacteraceae; genus JALZMG01. Next base: position 5,707 of record JBIOUO010000091.1, on the reverse strand, counting down.
GGCGAAGTGGTAGCCGACCAGCGCCTTGTCGGAGCCGTCGAAGGTGTCGGCGCCGTCGGTGGTCATCGCCTGGCCGACGATCTCGACCGCCTTGTCCCACAGGCCGTGCTCGTCGACGAAGCGCTCGCTGGCCACCACGACCGCGGCCCCGCCGTCGGACGTCGGGCAGCACTGCAGCTTGGTCAACGGGTCGTAGACGACCGGCGCGGCGAGGACGTCGTGCAGGCTGTACTCGTCCTGGAACTGCGAGTTCGGGTTGTTCACCGAGTGGCGGTGGTTCTTCACCCCGATCTTGGCCAGGGTTTCGCGGGTGATCCCGTAGGTCTCCATGTACTCGCGCCCGGCGTTGCCGAACATCTGCGGGGCGATCGGCGCGTCGGCGCGGCCACGCTTGGACCACATTGCCTTGACCATCGGCTTCATCGGCGCGACCCGGTCGCTCCAGTGTCCCTTCAGGCTGCCGCGTTCCATCTTCTCGAAGCCGAGCGCCAAGACGCAGTCGTACAGGCCGCCCTGGATGAACTTGCGTGCCGTGTACAGCGCGGACGAGCCCGACGAGCAGTTGTTGTTGACGTTGAGCACCGGCACACCGGTCATGCCCAACTCGTACAGGGCCATCTGCCCGCAGGTGGAATCGCCGTAGACGTACGAGGCGATGGCGTGCTCGACGCGGTCGTAGGGGATCCCGGCGTCGGCCAGCGCGGCCTGACCGGCCTCGCGGCCCATGTCGGGGTAGTCCCAGTCGCGGGCGCCGGGCTTCTCGAACCTCGTCATGCCGACACCGACGACAAACGTGCGGTTGCTCATGGTTGCTCCTTGTCATTGAGATCAGTGGCGAGATCGGTGGTGCCGGCCAGCAGGAACGCCAGCACGAGCGGAACTGACGCGACCGCCGGCAGGCTGGCGCCGCGGCGGCGAGCCGCGAGGGCGCCGGCGAGTGCCAGCGCGACGCGCACCAGCCGGCGGGCGTCGGCCGGGGTGAGGTCGTCACGGACCTCGCGCAGCACGGTGGCCCACTGCTCGTGGAGGTCGCGTCGGCGTCGGGCGAGGCGGGGCCGGTCGCCGTCTGGCAGCGCGCCGCCCTCGCGGGTGGTGGTGACGAGCAGATCGGCGTGCTCGACGGCGACGTCGAGGTAGGAGCGCACCAGCCCGGCGAGTGCGTCGTCGGCGCTGGTGGCGGTGGCGAGCACGTTGGCCACACCGGCGACGACCATCGCGCCGGCCCGGTCGTAGGCGTCGACGAGGATGTCGGTCTTGCCGGCGACGTGCTCGTACAGCGACGGGCCGGCCATCCCGACGGCCTCGCCGATGTCGTCCATCGAGACGCTGTGGAAGCCGCGCTGGGCGAACAGCTTCATCGCCTGGGCGATGATCTGCTCGCGGCGGGGCACCGGCGCGGTCCACCCCGGCGCAATGGCGGGCGGGCCGGTGACGTCGGGGGGAGCGGGCGGCGCCGTGGCGACGGCGACGAGCCCGGCGGCGATCACGCCACGCAACCGCGGCTGGGACACGACCGACGGCCGGGATGCCAGCGAGCGGAGGACACCGTTGATCGCCTGCTGACGCACGACGAGATCGGCGCGGGTCAGTGCCGGCTGGTCGGCCGACATCGCCGCGCTCCACAGCTCGAACAGGCGACGTTCACGGCGCGCCAGCTCGCGGCTCACCGATCGTTCGACGTTCGCCCGCTCGCGCAGGTGGGTCGCCAACTGTCCCGGTCGGTCGGTGACGAGACGCAGCGACGCCTCGACCACCGCCGCGGTGGGCGCCGTGGCGTTGGCGACCTCGCTGGCGACGCGCACCCATTCGTCGATCGTGTCGAGCAGGACCGCGTCGAGCACCGCGTCCTTGCTCGGATAGTGGCGGTAGATCGCCCCACCGGTGATCCCGACCCGCGTGGCGATGTCGGCGACGCTCACCGCGGTGAAGCCACGTTCGGCGAACAGATCGGCGGCGGCGGTCAGGATCTCCTGCTTCGTCGAGGGCGAGCGCCGCCGCACGGCGGTGCTCGTCGGCGCTGCGTTCACCGCGGGTCTCGGGGCAGGCCGAGGACCCGCTCGGCGATCGTGTTGCGCTGGATCTCGTCCGTCCCGCCACCGAGGCGCATCCCCGGCGCGCCGTTGATCAGCTCGCTCCACGCGTACGTGCCCCACTCGCTTGTGTCGGCCGTCACGCTCGCGCCGAGGAGCACCGATGCAACATGCGAGGCCTGCTGCAGCCAGTTGCTGTGGGACAGCTTGGCCAGCGAACCCTCTGGGCCGGGCACGCCGCCGGCCCGATGCGTCGCCGCGGCGCGCTGCTGGGTGAGTCGCTTGACGCGGTTGTTGGCGTACGCGTCGGCGAGGAGCTGGCGCACCACCGGGTCCTGGTCGCGACCGAGGTGCTTGGCGAGCAGCACCAGCCGCCCGAACCAGTCGACGCCCACGCTGCCACCGTTGCCCGATGCCCGTTCGAACCCGAGCGTGGTCATCATCGCGTGCCAACCAGCCCCGACGTCGCCGACGCGCGACGCGTCCGGGACGCGCACGTCGGTGAAGAACACCTCGTTGAACGACGACCCACCACTCATCTGGCGCAACGGTCGGACCTCCACCCCGGGAGCGTCCATCGCCACCAGGAACGCGGTCATCGCCTGTTGCCGCGGTGCATCGGCGTCGGTGCGGGCAATCAGGTAGCCGACGTCGGCGAACTGTGCGCCCGACGTCCACACCTTCTGACCGTTGACCACCCACTCGTCGCCGTCGCGCTCGGCGCGCAATGAGATCGCCCCGAGATCCGAACCCGCCGCCGGCTCGGAGAACAGCTGGCAGCACATCTCGTCGCAGCGCCGCAACGACGCCACCCACCGCCGCCTCTGCGCGTCGGTCCCCAGCGACAGGATCGACGGCGCCTCGATGTTCAAGCTGATCGTCACCGCCTCGTGGCCGGGCGGGGTGACGAACTGGCGCTCCCGGCGCGTGAACTCGACCTCGTACGCCTTCGGCAGCCCAGCCCCGCCGTACTCCACCGGCCACGTGATCGACCCGAAGCCGGCGTCGGACTTCAGCCGCTGCCAGGCCCGCAGGTCGTCGACACACGCCCGTTCCTGCGTGGCCGACATGTTGTGGAACACCGCCACGTTGTCGGAGCCCTCACCCCACCGCAGTGCGCTGGTCGGGCCGCGCCGTCCGGCACGCTCGGACAGCCAGGCCTCGGCCTGCTCCCCGTACTCGGCCACTGTCATCGTTGCGCCACTCGCCGCTTCCTGCTCGCTCATCAGCGCGCCGCCTCCTCGTTCCAGTTGTTCTCGACGTGCGCGGCCATCGCCTCGGCGAGGACACCGGCGTGCGATCGCTGGACGTGATGCCTCGCGCCGGTCACCCGGATGAGCTCGCTGCCAGCCACGGTGCGCGCCAGGTAGTCGGCGCCGGCCTGGAAGCGGCGGTCGCGCTCACCGACCACGATCAGCAGCGCCGGCCGCAACTCGCCGAGATGGTCGATCACCCAGCTGTCGTCCTGGCGGGCGAGCCCAGCCGCCGCCGGTGCGACGGGCATGTCGACGACCGTCTCCTCGACGTAACGGTTCCAGGCCGAGTGCGCCGCCTCATCGCGGAATCCCGGGCCGGACGCGATCAACGTCAACGACGCCACCAGCTCCGGCCGACGCAAAGCGAGCGTCAGCGACAGCAACCCGCCCAGCGAATGACCGACCAGATGCACCGGCTTCGCGCCCATCACGTCCAACAGCGCGGCGACCCCACCGGCGGGGGTGAAGACCTCCGCAGGCAGCGGCTCGATGTTGCCACCGTGACCGGGCAGGTCCCACACGACGACCGTGAACCGATGGGCCAACAACACCCCGAGCTCCGCCCACGTCGACGCCTCGTCACCGAGCCCATGCGTCAACACCACCACGCGGAGGGACCGCAGCCTCACCGTCACTCATGCCTAGGTATCGTTTACTAGCGGGCTGAACTTGTCAAGCTCTAAGCGGCCCATCTTCGGTTGTGGGGCCTAGGTACAAGTTACTCGATCCGAGTTCTGCGCAGCGGAACGTCCGTCGTCGCGGCGGCGCAGCTCGCCGGGGTCGCGACGACCGAGGCCGTCGACATCGCCCTCTCGATCACGGACGACGACTCGGCTGGGGCCCCCGACGGCCGCCTCGCCGCGTTCGGCACCTATGTGACGATCCCGCCGGCGACAGGGCGTCGACGGACGACATCGACGTCGCCCTTCTCCGTTCCGACACGGCCCGTCTGCTGCCGATCCTGGCCGCCGAGTATCACGTCTGGGCGAACGCCGCAGGAGCGCTGTCACCGATGCTCGACGGGCGCGTCGACGTGCCCGCAGAGGCACAGCAGCTGCCGGTCCGACGCCATGCGCTGTCGCCGTGGGAGGTCGACTTCATCGTCGCTGACGAGCGTGCCGGGCGCTGGGTGTGGCGACACGATCCGACGGTGACGATGGCACTGAGCGACGTGACGTGGGTCGATGACGACGGCGTGCGATTCGCCCGGGCCGAGATCGTCCTGGCACACAAGGCGAAGTGGCGGACACCCAAGGATGATCTCGACTTCAACGCAGCATGGCCGCTGCTCGCCGAGAACGCACGATCGTGGCTCCGCACCACGGTCACCACGATGTACCACGACCATCCATGGCCGCGCGACATGAGCTGACTGCACCGGATCGCAGCAACCGGCCTGAGCCAGCGCGCGCGGCCGGCAACACCCAGGCGCAGCCCTCGCGATCCTGCCGCACCCCATGCCACTGGCGGGCGACACGCTGCCCGATCAAGCGGGCTATGTGCGCGCATTATCGGCGGCCAAGAGCGCCAGGACGCGCTTTGAGGGTGACCTAGACGGCTGTCGATTGCGTCGTATCGGGCGCGTAGTCGGACATCGCGTCACGACGTCCGAGTGTCGAGGAACGGCCTTTGTGGACGCGCTCAGAGCCCCGTCCTCGCGGCGACGAAGCGGGATCGTGCGGGCCATGATCGAGCCCCGCCGCCGGCCCTCGTGACAGCCCGGGACGGCCTTGGCCCGACGATGCGACACATCGACGGCGAGGTCGTCGGGGTCGCGCCGCGCAGAGAGGCGGCGACCGACCGTCCCCGGCGACGCGGTGTGAAGATGCCGGGCGTGCGCATGCTGCCGCCCGGCGCCGGTCGTGACGCCGCGCTGCTGTTGGAGACGCGGTCGGTCCGCGCCTTCGGTGACGGGGTGGTGAGCGTCATACTGGCCGTCTACCTCGCCGCGCTCGGGCTGTCGGATCTCCGCATCGGCGTCGTCGTGACGGCGACGCTGCTCGGCTCGGCGGCGCTCACGCTTGGTGTTGGGCTGCGTGCCCACCGCCTCGCCAGGCGGCGCCTGCTCGGTCTGGTGTCGATGCTGATGATCGCCACCGGTCTCGGGTTTGCCGCCGCCACCGAGTTTTGGCCCGTGCTCGTCGTGGCCTTCGTGGGCACGCTCAACCCCAGCAGCGGCGACGTCAGCGTGTTCTTGCCCACCGAGCAGGCGCTGCTTCCGGCCACCGCGCCGGACTCTGAGCGCACCGCGCTGTTCGCCCGCTACAGCCTGCTCGGCTCGCTCGTGGCCGCGGTCGGCGCGCTCTGCGCCGGCGTCCCTGAGTGGGTCGGCGACCGCGTCGGCGCGGCGTCCACGACGGCACTGCGCTGGACGTTCGTCGGCTACGCCGTACTGGGCCTCGTCGTGCTGCTGCGATACCG
>JBIOUO010000090.1:0-16743 GCA_044867195.1 Ilumatobacteraceae bacterium | reverse complement strand
GTCTGGACCTCGTCCTGGGCGAGGCGGGTCAGCGCCAGCTCGAGCGCGTCGCGGTAGCCCATCGGGCGGACGGCGAACTCCCACAGGGCGCGCTCGTCGCGGACGACGACGTCGGTCTGCAGGCTCTCTACGAGCGGGTTGGCCAGGGCGTAGGGGATCGGTGTGATCAGGTCGATCCAGTGGCTGCTCCACTCCGGGTGCGGCACCGGCCAGCCGACGACGAGCCGGCGCAGGCCGCGCACCTCGGCATAGCCGAGGATCATCTGGCGATACGTGAGCACGTCGCGGCCACCGATCTCGTACACGCCGTGCGCCGTAGGGTGCTCGAGCGCCTCGACGAGGTAGTCGAGCACGTTGCGGATGCTGATCGGTTGGCAGCGGGTCTCGACCCAGCGCGGCGCGATCATCACTGGCAGCCGCTCGGTTAGGTGGCGGATGATCTCGAAGCTGGCCGAGCCGGACCCGACGATCACCGCGGCCCGGAACTCGACGACCGGCACGCCGCTGGACGCCAGCGCCTCTCCGACCTCATGCCGGGAGAGCAGGTGCTGGGAGCGAACCTCGGCCGGGTCACCCAGGCCGCCGACGTAGATGATGCGACCGACCCCGGCGGTCTTGGCCGCTCGCCCGAACGTCTCGGCCATCGTCCGGTCCCGGTCGCGGAACTCGGCGGCACTGGTCATCGAGTGGACGAGGTAGTAGGCCACGTCCACGCCTTCGAGAGCACGGCGCGTGTCGTGCTCGTCGGCGAGGTCACCCCCGACGACGACGACACCGGACCAACCGCGCCCGCTGAGCCGTCCGGGCTCGCGCCCGATGCATCGGACGGCGTGGCCGCGCTCCAGGAGGCGGGGCACGAGGCGGCCGCCGATGTAGCCGGTCGCGCCCGTGACCAGGACGCAGCGGCTCGAACTGTCCGCCGGAACGGGCCCGATCGGGCCGGAATCGGCTGACAGCTCGGGTGGCGCCGGGCGATCGGCGCCCATATCAGGCTGGGATCGCCCGCACGAGGTCGGTGACGATGTCGGCGGCGTCCTCGAGGCCGATCGAGATCCGCACCAGGCCGGGCGTGATGCCGATCGCCGCTTGCTCCTCGGGCGTGAGGCTGACATGGGTGCTCGTGCCGGAGTGGCAGACGAGCGTCTCCGGGCCGCCGAGCGACGTCGCCGAGCGGGCGACGCGCAGCGCGTCGACCATCGTCCGGGCGGCGTCGAGCCCGCCGGCGAGATCGGCGGCGAGGACCGTCGGCAGGCATGCCAGCTGGCGGGTGGCGAGGTCGTGCTGAGGGTGATCGGGCAGGCCGGGGTAGTGCACGGCGGCGACGCCGGGGTGGTCGCGCAGGGCCTCGGCGACCGCCAGCGCGACCGACGCCTGGTGCCGCTGGCGGACGGCGAGCGTGCGGATCCCGCGCAGGGCGTTAAGGGCGTCGTGCGGTGAGGGGCTGGCGCCGTGGAGCACGGCGTAGGTCCAGATCGAGTCGAGCAGGTCGCGCTCGCCGGCGATCACGCCGAGCGTGGCGTCGTTGTGGCCGGCGATGCCCTTCGTCGCCGAGTGGAGGACGAGGTCGACGCCGTGGCGCAGTGGCTGCTGGCCGATCGGCGTGGCGAACGTCGAGTCGACGAGCGTGAACGGCCCGGCGATCGCGCCGAGTTCGTGGAGGTCGACGAGGTCGAGGCGGGGGTTCGACGGGCTCTCGGCGATGACGAGCATCGTCCGGCCCGCGCGCACGGCCTCCCTGAACGCTCCGGGGGCGGTGCCGTCGACGACGGTGTGCTCGATGCCGAGGCGGGCGCAGGGACCCTGGACGAACGCGATCGTGCCGGCGTAGATCTGGCGCTGGATGACGACGTGGTCGCCGGCCGAGCACAGCGCGAGGACGGTCGAGGCGATCGCCCCCATGCCAGAGCTGAACGCCAGGGCCTCCTCGGCGCCCTCGAGCTCGGCGATGGCGTCCTCGAACGCCCGCACGGTGGGGTTGGCGTAGCGGCTGTAGAACTCGCCGGGCCGCATCCCCGTCGCCCGCTTGCGGGTGTCGTCGACCCCCTCGGTCTCCCATGTGGTCGTCGACCACAGTGGGACGTTGAGGCTCGAGCCCTGGTGGCGCCGCCCGGCCGTCACGGCTCGGGTCGCCGGGTCGAGCGCGGGCTGGTCGTCCACGAACACCCGATGCTAGTGGCCGCCCACCCCCGCCGACCGCCTCGGTTGTGGCCGCCGTCACCCGGATCTGTGAGCTGCCGGTACCGAAACCCCGCCGCTGCGCACACAGATCGGCCCGGCGCAGGCCCAGCCACCGGTTCGCCACCGCTCGGCGGGGTCACCTACTGTCCGGCGCTATGGACATCAGTGGCGCAGTGGCGATCGTGACGGGTGGCGCGTCGGGCATCGGGGCGGCGTCGGCTCGGCTGCTCGCCAAGCGCGGCGCCAAGGTCGTCGTCGCCGATCTTCAGGAGGACAAGGGCGGCGCGCTCGCCGACGAGCTCGGGGGCGCGTTCGCCAGAGTCGACGTCACCGACACCGACGACATCATCGGGGCCGTCGAGATGGCCAAGTCGATGGGTCCGGTGCGCGTGCTGGTCAACTCGGCCGGGATCGGATGGGCCCAGCGCACGGTCGGCAAGGACGGCACCTACGAGTCGGCGGCCAACCTCGAGGCGTTCAAGAAGGTCGTCGCCATCAACCTGATCGGGACGTTCGACTGCATCCGCCTCGCCGGCACGGCGATGAGCACCACCGAGCCTCTCGCCGACGGCGAGCGGGGAGCCATCGTCAACATCGCGTCGGTCGCCGCGTTCGACGGCCAGATCGGCCAGGCCAGCTACTCGGCGTCGAAGGGCGGGATCGTCGGGATGACGCTGCCGATCGCCCGCGACCTCGCCGCCATCGGCGTGCGCGTGAACACGGTCGCGCCGGGCCTGATCGACACGCCGATCTACGGGTCGGGCGAGGGCAGCGAGGAATTCAAGGCCAACCTGCAGAAGGGCGTGCTGTTCCCGCAGCGGCTCGGCTCACCCGACGAGCTGGCGTCCGTGGTGATCGAGTGCGTGACGAACAGCTACCTCAACGCCGAGACGATCCGGGTCGACGGCGGCATCCGCATGCCCCCGAAGTAACCCGTCGCGCCCCCGTCCATCTGGGTGGTCACAGTCTCAGGGGACGATCTGGGGCGCCACAGTCTCGGATTCGAGACTGTGGCGCCCCAGTTGCGATTTCCCTTTCCGGATCCTGGCGACCCCCAGGAGGGGCATGGACATTCGCGCTCTCCATGCCTTCGCCGCCGAGCACCACGCCCTCATCACGCGAGACGCCGCGCTGCGGCGCGGGATGAGCAAGGCGACGTGGTTCCGGTGGCTCTCCGACGGCCGGCTGATCGGGATCCATCCTGGCGTCGCACGACTCCCGGGTGCGCCGACCACCCGCGAGCAGGGGATCGCTGCGGCCGTGCTGGCCCTCTCGCCTGGCGTGCTGGCCTCGCACCGGTCGTCGGCGTACGTCTGGGGCATCGACCGTCCTGACGACGACCCGATCGATGTCATCGCCGTCCGCCGGAGTCGCACGTTCGACCTGCCCGGCGTCAGCGTCCACCGCCCACGAGACATGAAGGACCTCAAGCCCGTGCTCAAGCAGGGCATCACGACGACGAACATCCTCCGGATGCTGTGCGACCTGGGGGCGGTCGATCCGGCCGCCGTCCCCGCCGCGGTCGGCCACGTCGTCACCGCCCGCCTCGCCTCGCCGGTCGCGCTGCGCAAGGCCATCGACCGTCACTCACGGCGGGGGCGGCATGGGGTGCCGGCGTTCCGGGACGCGCTGGACGACTGGGTGATCGACGGCAAGCCGGTCGACAGCGCGCTCGAGCCGGCGATGCGCCGGCTGTTCACCCGCTACCGGCTGCCGCCGTACGAGTACCACGCACGCATCGGCCCCTACGAGGTCGACTTCCGCATCGTCGGGACACCCATCGTGCTCGAGTGCGACGGCTGGGACTTCCACGCCAAGACGAAGGCCCAGCAGGCGCGGGACGCCGCGCGGGATGCCCACCTCACTGAGATGGGCATGGTGCCCGTCCGCTTCACGTACCACCAGATCGTCTGGGAGCACGCCAAGCTGGCCCGCCGGCTGGTCGGGATCATCCGGCAATGGGCACCGGAGCTGGATCTGGGTGGCGTCAGTCTCGGAATCGAGACTGTGGCCTCCCAGATCCTCCCGTGAGACTGTGGCCACCCAGATGGACGGGGGCGCGGCGGTCAGGTCGTGTAGTCGGCGTTGATGCGGACGTAGCCGGCGGTCAGGTCGCAGCCCCAGACCGTGCACGACGCGGTGCCGGTGCCGAGCGAGACGTGGATCAGCACCTCGTCGCCTTTCAGGTACTCGGCGAGCGCCGCCAGCTCGGCGTCTTCCACCCGGGTCGGGTACACCTCGCAGTCGCCGAAGCGGATCACGACACGCCGCTGGTCGATGTCGGTGTCGTCCTGGCACTTGCCGATGGCCATCGCCACCCGGCCCCAGTTCGGGTCGGCGCCGTGAATGGCGGTCTTGACGAGCGGCGAGTTGACGATCGACTTGGCGACTCGCTTCGCCTGGCCGCGGTCGCGGGCGGCGTCGACGAGCACCTCGATCAGCGTCTCGGCGCCCTCACCGTCACGGGCGAGCTGGCGGGTCAGCGACCGAGCGACGTCCTCCAACGCGCACTCCAGCGCGGCCGGGTCGACTGGGCCGGCGGCGCCGCTCGCCAGGACCACCGCCGTGTCACTGGTCGACGTGTCGGTGTCGACGCTGAGGCAGTTGAACGTGCGATCGGCGACACGGCGCAGCGTCGCGTCGAGGTCGGCCGGGGCGACCGCGGCGTCGGTGAGCAGGACGGCGATCATCGTCGCCATGTCGGGCTCGATCATCCCGACCCCCTTGGCGATGCCGACGACGCGCGCCGGCCCGCCGCCGACCGTCGCCTCGGCCACCTTCTCCACGGTGTCGGTGGTCATCATCGCCCTCGCCGCGGTCTCGGCGTCGCGTCCGCTGGGCACGGCCGGAACGGCGGCGGCGCCGGCGAGCAGGCGGTCCATCGGGTAGCGCCGCCCGATCACGCCCGTGGAGGCGACGAGCACGTCGCCCGGCGGGCAGCCGAGCCGGTCGGCGACCGCGGCGACGAGCGCCTCGGCGTCGGCGAACCCCTGTGGACCGTTGGCCACATTGGCGTTCTTCGACACGACGACGACGGCCCGAGCCGCGCCGTCAGCGAGATGACGGCGGCTGATCGTCACGCTCGGCCCCTCGAACCGGCTGCGCGTGAACACGCCGGCGGCCGCCACGGTGCGCTGGGCGGCGATGACCACGAAGTCGTCGCGGCGATCCTTGACGCCCACGTTGGCGACATGGTGTCCGAAGCCGAGGGGAAGCGGGGTCATGAGCGCAGCTCATGGCCCGTCGGCAGCGCGAGCGCCAGCGAGGCTGACGACGATGGGGTGCCGGCGCGAGGCGTCGGCACTGCGGCGCAGCGTGGGCACAGCCCCCGAGCGGTGACGGTCACGGCTGGTCCTCATCCAGCGCGTCGTCCAGCGCTTCGTCCGGCGCCCCGTCCAGCGCCGCGGCCAGCCCGTGCCGGATCGACCGGAAGATGCGGGCCATCGCCGCGATGTCGTCGCGTCCGAGGCGATCGATGACGTGGCGTCGGACGCTCTCGACGTGGTCGGGGGCGGCGCGCTCGAGGTGCGCCATGCCCTCGTCGGTGAGCACGGCGAGCATGACCCGGCGGTCGAGCTGGGACGGCTGGCGCTCGACGACGCCCATCCGGACGAGGCCGTCGAGCCGGCGGGTCAGGCCGCTGGGCGAGAGCTGGAGGAGCGCCGCCAGGTCGCACATCCGCATCGCGCGGCCGTCGGCCTCGGACAGGTGGACCAGAACCTGGTAGTCGCCGAGCGTCAAGCCGTGGGGGGCGAGATCGGCTTCCAGGGCGGCAGTGAGATCGACCACGGTCTCGGCATAAGCGCGCCAGGCCGCCATCTCGTCGTCGTCGAGCCAGCGGGTCGAGCGCATCGATCGTGTCGTGGCGCCACTCACCGGGTACATGCTACCCGATGCGTCACACAATAGTTGCGATAGTCAGCAACTAGTGATACGTTTGTCAGCGCAACGATCCACGAAAGGACCCGCCCATGGCCACCGTCACCGCCGTCCCCGCCGGGACATGGAAGATCGACCCCGCCCACAGCAGCGTTGGCTTCACCGTCCGTCACCTCATGGTGTCCAAGGTCCGCGGCAAGTTCAAGGACTTCGACGCCGAGATCGTCACCGCCGAGAATCCGTTCGACTCCAGGTTCACGGCGACGGTGCAGATGGCGTCGATCGACACCGGCGACGGGGATCGCGACCAGCATCTGCGGACCAACGACTTCTTCGACATCGAGAACCACCCGACGATGACGTTCACCTCGACGAAGATCGAGGGCTCGGGCGGCGACTACAAGGTGACCGGCGACCTCACGATCCGCGGCGTCACCAAGCCGGTGACGTTCGACCTCGAGGTCGGCGGCGTGCAGCAGGATCCCTGGGGCAACACCAAGTCCGGGTTCACGCTCACCGGATCGATCAACCGCAAGGACTTCGGGATCGAGTGGAACGCCCCGCTCGAGACCGGCGGCGTGCTGGTCGGCGACAAGGTCACGATCGAGGTCGACGTCGAGGCGGCGCTCGCCAAGTGAGCGAGCGCGTCGAGCGAGCGAACCAATTCGGCATCGTCTTCGGTCATTGGTGCCCCGAACGTGCGACGATGCGGTGTCGTCGCATGATGTGAGGGTGCACCAATGAGCGTCAATGTCACACGGCTGAACCACGCCGTGCTCTGGGTCCGCGACGCCCGGGCCAGTGCCGACTTCTACCAGCAGGCGCTGGGGTTCGAGGTCGTCGAGGCCGACTCCTCCGGCCGGGCCGTGTTCCTGCGCGCCGCCGGATCGGCCAACCACCACGACCTCGGATTGTTCAGCGTCGGCGACCGGGCGGCGCCGGCGCCGCACTCGCCGGGGCTGTACCACCTGGCGTGGCAGGTCGACACGATCGACGACCTCGCCGCTGCGGCGACCGTCCTCGCCGAGCGCGGCGCGCTCGTCGGGGCGACGGATCACGGGGTGTCGAAGAGCCTCTACGCCAAGGATCCCGACGGCATCGAGTTCGAGATCATGTGGCGCGTCCCGCCCGAGCAGTGGGGCGCCTACGGCGAGCACGCCGCCCTCGACCCGCTCGACCTCCAAGCCGAGCTCACCCGCTGGTCCGGCGTCCCCACCGGCACCTGACCCATTGGAGTGTTTCCGCCGTTGGAGTGTTTCGTCGGGGAAGGCCCCGGCGGAAACACTCCAACGGACCAAACACTCCAACGGATTCAGCGGTGGAGGACGGCGCGCAGGGCTTGCTCGAGCGTCGGGTGGGCGAACTGGTAGCCGTCGGCGAGGAGGACTGTCGGGAGCACCCGCTGGCCCTCGAACAGCAGGGCGTCGGCGCGCTCGGCGCCGAGTAGCAGCTTCGGGCCGAACGACGGCACGGGCAGCACGGTCGGGCGGTGCAGCACGTCGCCGAGCGTGTCGGCCAGCTCGGCGTTGCGCACCGGGTTGGGCGCCGTCAGGTTGACCGGCCCGGACACCGCGCTCGCCAGCAGGTGGACGATCGCCCCGACCTCGTCGTCGAGGCTGATCCAGCTCATCCACTGCGACCCGCGGCCGAAGCGCCCGCCGGCGCCGACCTTGAACAGCGGCAGCAGCTTGCCCAGCGCCCCACCACTGGCCGCCAGCACGATGCCCGTTCGTAGGTGAACCACCCGCGCGCCGGCCCGTTCGGCTGCCGCCGTGCTCGCCTCCCACGCCTCGGCAACCTCGGCGAGAAAGCCCGTCCCGGCTGCTGACCGCTCGTCGAGCTCCTCGTCCCGGCGGTCGCCGTAGTAGCCGATCGCCGACCCTGACAGCAGCACGCGCGGCCCGCCGTCGAGCGAGGCGATCGACTCGGCGAGGAGCGTCGTCGCCCGCGTCCGCGACTCCCTCACCTCCCGCTTGTAGTCGTCGGTCCATCGCTTGTCGCCGATGCCGGCCCCGGCGAGGTTCACCACGGCGTCGACACCGGCGAGCGCGCGGGCGTCGAGCCGCCCGGCGCGGGGATCCCAGCCGATCTCGCCTCGACCGGGCGCCGTGCGCACGAGCGGCACCGGCTCGTGCCCTCGCTCGCGCAGCCGAGCGTGGAGGGCCGTGCCGATCAGACCGTGGGAACCAGTGATGGCGACGCGCACTTCGACCAACCTACGCGGCACGCGCCGGGGACCGCTCCCCGGTCGAACTCCGGGGGTGCGACGGGGTCGTGTCGGTAGGCTGCCCGGCCGGCGGACGTTGAGGAGGAGACGCGCGGATGAGCGGCACATGGCAGCCCCCCGACCCGGGGGCGGTCCCACCACCCCCACCCGGAAGTGGCGGCGGGTTCGAGCCGCCCATCGTGCCGCTCGAGCCGGCACCGGGCGCAGAAGCGGCGCCGAACGGTGGGCGCTCGCGCGGCAAGGTCATCGCCGCGGTCGTCGGCGCCGTGGCGATCATCGGCGCCGGCGTGTTCGCGATCACCCGCATCGCCGGCGACGAGGCCAGCGCCGGCGGCGCCGAATCGCCCGAGGATGCCGCCAACGCGTTCCTCGACGCCATCGATCAGGAGGACGTCCTGGGAATCGTCGACGTCCTGCTGCCTGGGGAGCAGGAGACGTTCCGTCAGCCGATCCAGGACCTGGCGAGCGAGCTGAAGCGGCTCGAGGTCGTCAGCGACGACAGCCTCGGCGACATCAGCGGCTTCGACATCTCGATCACCGATCGCGACGTCCAGGTCGAGCAGACGAACATCCCTGACATCGTCGACCTCGCGATCACCGCCAAGGTCGGCGGGTCGATCGACGGAGCTCAGCTCCCGATCGGCGACTGGATCCGCGACAACGTCGGCGACGAGCAGCTGGCCGAGCTCGACGAGCAAGCCACGCCGGAGGAGTCCGACCTTCAGCTCGCTGCCGTGCGCCAGGACGGGCGCTGGTACATCAGTGTGTTCTACTCGATTGCCGAGCAGGCCCGTCGCGACGCCGGCATCGCCGAGATCCCCGCCGGCACCGTCGCCCTCAACGGTGGCGACAGCCCGCAGGACGCGGTCGACAAGCTGCTCGCCTACACGGCCAATCTCGACCTGGCATGGATGATCGGCGCCCTCAACCCGAACGAGTTCGAGGCCCTGCAGCGCTACGCTCCGCTGTTCCTCGACGACGCCCAGGCCGATGTCGATTCGGGCACGGTGTCGATCGACCTGGGTGACACCGAGTACGACGTGCGCGGCAGCGGCGATCGGCGCTCGGTCCTCGTCAAGAAGCTGACGTTCACGGTCACCGCCGACGGCGAGGAGATGACCGTCAACGTCGACGATGGCTGCGTCACGGTGAAGGCGGCCGACAACGAGACGCACACGTGCGCAGGGGAACCTCCGGAGCTATCCGACCTCGACGAGATCTTCGGCAGCACTGAGGCGGCCGACCGGGTCCGCGAACTGCTGTCGTCGTTCCAGGACGCGATCGGCGACGCTGAGTCGCCGGGCATCGTCGTCCAGAAGGTCGATGGTTCGTGGTATGTCAGCCCCATCGCCACCGCCACCGACGCGCTCCTGGCACTGTCGGGGGCATTCACCCGCGACGAGCTCGAGAGCTTGTGGGAGCAGGCGCAGGAGCTCGTGCAGTGGTTCGAGGAGCAGGCGCCCGACGAGTTCTCCCAGCTCGACGACTACGACCTGGCGCCGGACGACACGTCGCCGGCGCCCGTCGAGCCCGGCACAGGCGACGTCGAGGAAGGTTCGACCAAGGCGACGACCGCGACGTCTGTGGCCGAGAACCCGACGGGGGCGTGCTTCGACGAGGACGACGCGACCGCCGCCGCGGCGTGCTTCCAGGGCCTGGTGACAGCCGGCGAGATCGACGCGTTCGAGGTGCCCTGGTACCTCGCCCACCCCGAGTGCGGCGCCGCCGACGCAGCCTGGACCGGCGCGTACTTCTCGCTGCCCGACGCCGACTTCGTGGCGTTCGTCGGGGAGATCGCCCCGTGCTTCCAGGACCTCGTCGCCAACGGCACGGTGGAGGACTACGTGCTCCCGCCCGAGCTGCTCAAGCCCGAGTGCCTCGACGGCCGAAACTGGTACACGGCCGCCGACGACCAGGCCTACCTCGACGCCTTTCAGGCCTGCGCCTACGGCTGAGCCGGACCGCCTCCGCACCACCGGGGGCCGTCCGGCCCTCCGTAGCCTCACGCCGTGCGCACCCGCACGCTCCTGCTGCTTGCCGTCGGCTGCGGGCTGGCGATCCTCCTCGCCGGCGCGGTGTTGCTGCTGCGGGTAGTCGGCGAGGACGATCCGCCGCAGCTCGCTGAGGTCGGCCAGCGGGTGGTCGTCGGCGATATGGCGGTCACCGTCGGGGCGGTGTCCGAGCGCGGCGCGGCGGTGCTCGTGGACGTCGAGATCGGGGGCGTCGACGACCCCGACGGCGCGGCGGCGTTCCGGCTCGTCGTGCCCGGCGAGGCGCTGAACGCGGATCCGACCGCCGGCAACCACTGCGGGCCGACGACCGTTCAGGTGCAGCCGTGCACACTGGCGTTCCGGCTGCCGGACGGCGGCGGCTCGAGCCGCGTGCTGCTGTACCAGCGCGGCGACGAGCGCGCCCGCTGGGACCTGTCCGCACGCTGACGACCCCCAATCTGGGCGGGAATCGTCTCTGGGCGGGGATCGTCTCGGAATCCGGGACGATCCCCGCCCAGATGGCCGGTTGGGACGATTCCCGCCCAGTTCGCGGGCAGTTCGTGGTGCGGAACGCGGCCAGATCGGCCGGCGCTACGGTGAGCAGCCAGTTCGGCGCCGCCGGCGCCGTGCGCAAGCAGGGCGCCTCGGCGCTGTGACCGAATGGGGTGATCGCGACGGCCGACCAGTTCGATCTCGTCATCATCGGCGGGGGACCCGGGGGGTACTCCGCCGCTCTCTACGCCGCGTCCGCCGGCGTCAAGGCCGCGATGGTCGAGTTCGACGCGCTCGGCGGGACGTGCCTCAACCGCGGCTGCATCCCGGCCAAGTCGTTCCTCGAGACCGCGGCGGTGCACCGCCACGTCTCCCACGCCGCCGAGTTCGGCATCGAGGCCGGCTCGCCGAGTGTCAACTTCGCCGTCACCCAGGAGCGCAAGAAGAAGATCGTCGCCGGCCTCGTCGGCGGCATCGCGGCGATGTGCAAGGGCCGCAAGGTCGAGGTGTTCAACGGCGTCGGCAGCCTCGGGCCCGACCACACCGTCACCGTCGCCGCGCCGGACGGCTCGACGACGCAGATCACCGGCGCCAACGTGATCCTCGCCGCCGGCTCGGTGCCCCGGCTGATCCCCGGCTTCGAGCGCGGCGGGCCGATCATGACGAGCGACGAGTTGCTCGACCTCGACTACGTCCCGTCGCGGATGATCGTCATCGGCGGCGGAGCGATCGGCTGCGAGTTCGCCTCGGCGTTCGCCGACCTGGGGTCGAAGGTGACGATCCTCGAGGCGCTGCCGAAGATCCTGCCGGGCCTCGACAACGACGTCGCCAACGTCGTCGTGCGCAGCTTCAAGAAGAAGAACATCGACATCCGCACCGGCGTCATGGTCACCGGCCACACGCCGAACGACAGCGGGGCGACCACGGTCCACTACGGCGACGACGAGCACCTCGAGGTCGACGCCGTCGTGGTATCCGTCGGGCGCCGGCCGTTCGCCGACAAGCTCGGGCTCGACGGCACCGGCGTCAAGGTCGACGAGCGCGGCTTCGTCGTCGTCGACGAGTTCTGCCGAACCGGCGAGGACGGCGTGTACGCGATCGGCGACCTCATCAACACGCCACAGCTGGCCCACGTCGGCTACGCCGAGGCGATCCTGTGCGTCAAGCAGACGCTCGGCGAGACCGCGGCCCCGGTGATGTACGACCGGGTGCCGTGGGCCATCTACTGCGATCCCGAGGTGGCGTGGGCAGGTCCCGACGAGGCGTCGGCCAAGGAGGCCGGCTACGACGTCGTGGTTGCCAAGCACCCGTTCAAGTTCAACTCGCGGGCGCAGATCCTCGGCACGACCGAGGGATTGTGCAAGATCATCGCCGAGAAGGGGCCCGGCGGGAAGGCGGGCCGCGTGCTCGGCGTGCACATGGTCGGGCCGTGGGTCACCGAGCAGCTGAGCGGCGGCTACCTGGCGGTGAACTGGGAAGCCACGGTCGACGAGGTGGCCGAGTTCATCCAACCGCATCCGAGCCTCACCGAGCTGTTCGGCGAGACGGTGATGTCGCTGACCGGCCGCAACTTCAACGGCTGAGATTGGAGAGGAACCGCGATGGCCGAAGTGACCCTGCCCCAGCTCGGTGAGACCGTGACCGAGGGCACGATCACGCAGTGGTTCAAGCAGGTGGGCGACAACGTCGCCGCCGACGAGCCGCTGTTCGAGGTGTCGACGGACAAGGTCGACACCGAGGTCCCCTCGCCCGTCTCGGGCACGCTGACGGAGATTCGCGTGCAGGAGGGCGAGACCGTCGGCGTCGGCACCGTGATCGCTGTCGTCGGCGACGGCGCCGGGGCGGCGCCGGCCGCTGCCCCGCCGGCCGCCGAGGAGGCTCCGGCGCCGGCGCCCGAGGAGGCGCCGCCGGCGGCCGCTCCGGCACCGGCACCTGCTGCCGCGCAACCGCCGCCCGCGCCCCCGCCCGCGGCCGTGGAGGCGCCGCCGCCGGCACCCGCCGCGCCACCGCCCGAGCCGTCGACGACGAAGGGGATGCTGCTGTCGCCGGTCGTGCGCCGGCTGGTCAACGAGCACGGCCTCGACCCCTCGGCGATCACAGGGACCGGACCCGGTGGACGCATCACCCGCGACG
Source organism: Ilumatobacteraceae bacterium (assembly GCA_044867195.1). Taxonomy (GTDB): domain Bacteria; phylum Actinomycetota; class Acidimicrobiia; order Acidimicrobiales; family Ilumatobacteraceae; genus JALZMG01. The sequence continues at coordinate 3,843 of JBIOUO010000090.1, read as the reverse complement.
ACGTGCTCGACCACATCGACAAGGTGGGAGCGACCCCCGGCCCCGCGCCCGCCGCCGCCCCGTCCGCCGCCGCTCCGGCCGCGCCGGCGGCGAGGGCCGAACCCGCCGCGCCCCCGCCGGCTCCGGCCACCACCGCCCCTGCGCCAGCGCCGTCGGTGGCCGCGGGGGAACGCGACGAGACGGTGAAGCTGTCGAAGATCCGCAAGCTGACCGGCGCCCACATGATCATGAGCAAGGGCGTCAGCCCGCACGCGTTCAGCGTCGTCGAGGTCGACTTCGCCAACGTCGACGCGACGCGCGGCGCGATCAAGGGCGAGTGGCGCAAGGCCGAGGGGTTCAGCATCACTTACCTGCCGTTCATCTGCCGGGCCACCATCGACGCCCTCGCCGACTTCCCGCACCTCAACGCCAGCGTCGCCGAGAAGGACATCGTGATCCACCGTTACGTCGACCTCGGCATCGCTGTTGACCTCGACTACCAGGGTCTGATCGTGCCGGTGATCCGGGAGGCCGACTCCAAGCGGTTGCGGGCCATCGCCCGCGAGATCAACGACCTCGCCAACCGCGCCCGGACGAAGAAGCTGAAGCCCGACGAGATCAGCGGCGGGACGTTCACGATCTCCAACAACGGCTCGGCCGGGTCGGTGCTGACGATGGCGATCATCAACCAGCCGCAGGTGGCGATCCTCTCGACCGACGCGATCACCCGCAAGCCGGTCGTGGTCGAGACCGCCGACGGCGGTGAGGCGATCGCCATCCACCCTGTGGGCAATTTGGCGATGTCCTGGGACCACCGAGCGTTCGACGGCGCCTACGCCGCCGGGTTCCTCAAGCGGATCAAAGAGATCATCGAGACCCGCGACTGGTCCGCCGAGGTCTGATGGGTCGCCCTCGTTCGTTCGCTCGCTGCGCTCGCTCTCTCCACTCGGGCGAGTGGCGAAGCAGGCGGCCTGCGGCCGCACGAGGAGCCGCCCTGGCCGGACCGGCGGAGCCGGATCCGGCCAGATCGAAGGGGGGGTCGCGGAGCGCCCCCCTTCGAGCATCCCCCCATCTCGTCAGCCGCTGGTGGTGCCGGTGACGCTGAGGATTCGCTGGCTCGGGACGGTCCCGTACCGCGACGCGCTGGCTGTCCAGCAGGCGTTGTTCGACCACGGCCGCGGGCAGCACCTGCTGCTGCTCGAGCACCCGCACGTGTTCACGTACGGGCCGCGATCCGACCTCGAGCGCAACCTGCGCTGCGAGCCTGCTGCCGTCGGAGCCGAGCTGGTGGCGATCCATCGGGGCGGCGACATCACCTACCACGGGCCGGGGCAGCTGGTGGGCTATCCGATCGTCAACATCGCCAACCGCCTCGGCGCCGCCGAGCACGTGCGCAACGTCGAGCAGCTAGTGATCGACGCGCTGGGGACGTTCGGCGTGACCGCCGGCCGGCTGATCGAGTACCCCGGCGTGTGGGTCGACCCCGGCGGCCGCGACCCGCGCAAGATCTGCGCCATCGGCGTGCGCCTCAAACGGGGACGCACGATGCACGGCTTCGCCCTCAACGTGGCGACCGACATGACCTACCTGCGCCGCCACATCGTTGCATGCGGGATCGCCGGCCGGCCGGTCACGTCGCTCGCCGAGGAGGGGATCCACGCCCCGATGCGGGACGTCGTCGACGTCGTCGCTCGGCTCGCCGCCGAGCGATGGGGCAACGGGTCGGCGGAGCGCCAGGACGTGGCGTGGCGACACCGGCTCGACGACCTGTCGCTGTTCTCCCGTGGCGCCGGTCCTGGCGAGCCGGTGCGGCTGGTGTCGCGGCTGGCCGCGGCGGGCGTCACGACGGGGCTGGCGATCGAGGCCCGCAAGCCGGCGTGGCTGCGGCCGAAGGTCCACCACGGACCCGAGGTGCTGGCCGTCAAGCGGACGATCCGCGACCTCGGCCTGGTCACGGTGTGCGAGGACGCCGGCTGCCCGAACCTGTCGGAGTGCTGGGCCGACGGCACGGCGACGTTCATGGTGCTCGGCGACCGGTGCACCAGGGCGTGCGGGTTCTGCCTCGTCGACACCCGCAAGCCGCTCGAGCCGGCCGCCGACGAGCCGGAGCGGGTCGCCGAGGCCGTCGTGCGGATGGGCCTCGACCACACGGTGCTGACGATGGTCGCCCGCGACGACCTGCCCGACGGCGGGATGGCACACGTCGCGGCGTGCGTGCGGGCGATCAGGGCACGGCGGCCCGGAACCCGTGTCGAGACGCTGATCGCTGACGCCCACGGCGACCACGCGTCGCTGCAGCTGCTGTTCGACGCCCGCCCCGACGTGCTCAACCACAACCTGGAGACCGTCGCCCGGCTGCAGCGAGCCGTGCGCCCGTCGGCGGGCTACGCCCGCAGCCTGTCGGTGCTGGCGCGGGCGAAGGCCGCCGGGCTGACTACCAAGTCGGGGCTGATCGTCGGGATGGGCGAGACCGACGACGAGGTGATCGGCGCGCTGGCCGATCTCGCCGGCATCGGCGTCGACATCGTCACGATCGGCCAGTATCTCCGTCCGACGTCGCACCACCTCCCGGTCGAGCGGTGGGTCGAGCCGGCGACGTTCGCCAAGTGGGCTGCGGCCGGCGAGCAGTTCGGCATCGGCCATGTCGAGGCCAGCCCACTGACCCGCAGCAGCTACCACGCCAAGTCCGCCGCCGAGCACGTCACGGCCGTCGCCGTGCGCGTCTGAGCTGGCAGACTCCCGAGGATGTACTGCGAGCGGATGGAGCGCGTGCGGGCGGCGATGGGCGAGCAGGGCGTCGACGTGCTGCTGCTGTCGGTCGGCCACGACCTGCCGTACCTGACCGGGTACATGGCGATGCCGCTCGAACGCCTGACGATGCTCGTCGTCCCCCGCGAGGGCGAGGCGAAGATGGTGATCCCGCGGCTGGAAGCGCCCAGAGTCGTCGAGCAGCCCGGCGTGTTCACGCTGCTGCCGTGGGACGAGACGGAGGACCCGGCGGCGATCGTCGCTCGCCTCGCCGCCGGCGCCCGCACGGCCGCGGTCGGCGACCAGATGTGGGCCCGCTTCCTGGTCGAGCTGCTGCCGCAGCTGCCGGGCGTGACGTTCCGCCGGGCGGTCGACATCGTCGGGCCGCTACGGATGGTCAAGGACGCCGCCGAGGTCGCCGCCCTGCGCGCGGCCGGCGCGGCAGCCGATCGGGTCGCTGACCAGCTCCACGCCGGGGCGATTGCGCTCGTCGGGCGCACCGAGGCCCAGGTCTCGGCCGACATCTCGGCGCGGCTGATCGCCGAGGGCCACGACAAGGTCAACTTCGCGATCGTCGCCGCCGGCCCCAACGCGGCGAGCCCCCACCACCACGCCGGCGACCGGTTGATCGGGCGTGGCGAGATCGTGCTGTGCGACTTCGGCGGGACGATGGATGGCTACTGCAGCGACACGACGCGCTGCGTCTTCACCGGTGACGTGCCGGCGGAGATCGCCGAGGTGTACGCCGTGTTGCAGGAGGCGCAGGCGGCGAGCGTGGCGTCGGCGGTGGTCGGCGCGCCGTGCGAGGACGTCGACCGGGCGGCCCGCGACATCATCGCCGCCGCCGGCTACGGCGAGCAGTTCATCCACCGCACCGGCCACGGCATCGGGATGGAGGAGCACGAGGACCCCTACATCGTCGCCGGCAACCGCCGCCCGCTGGCGCCCGGCCACGCGTTCAGCATCGAGCCCGGCATCTACGTCGCCGGGCAGTGGGGGATGCGCCTGGAGGACATCGTCGTCGCCACCGCCGCCGGCCCCGACCCCCTCAACGCCTCCGACCACCGCCTCGTCCCCGTCGACGCCTGACCCATTGGAGTGTTTCGCCCGTTGGAG
>JBIOUO010000089.1:0-2535 GCA_044867195.1 Ilumatobacteraceae bacterium | reverse complement strand
CCCGCTTCGTCGCCAGCTCGGCGATCAGGCCGAACACCAGCCCGCCGCTGATGTTGCCGACCTCGAAGAACATCGTGAACGAGCTGATCGCGATCGGCCGCTCGCGCTCGTCGACGCTGTTGACCGTGTGCGCCATCAGCGACGGGTAGAGGAACGCCGAGGCAACACCGATGCCCGCGGCCGACAGCCACAGCGCCCAGGCTGCCGGGAACAGGGCCAGCCCGCCGAGGGCGAGGGCGAGGGTGGAGAAGGCGATCATCGCGGCACGCCGCACGCCGAGCCGTTCGGGCAGCCGGGCCCCGGCGAAGCGCAGGGCGAGGCACACGAGGCTGTAGACCGCGAACAGCGCACCGGAGCCGGCGAACCCGACGTCGCGGGCATGCTCGGGGAGGAACGCCGAGAACGTGGCGAACCCGGCGATGCCACAGGCCAGCACGAGTCCCGGCGCGACGGCGGCCGGGTGGATGAAGCGGCTCAGCCCGCGGCGCGCCGGCAGCTCGCCGACGCCAGCCCCGTCGTCCATGGCAACGCTGCGCGGCGCGGCGACCGACAGCACCGCGGCCAGGCAGGCGAACACGCTGGCAACGAGGAACGCCATCCCGTAGCGGCCGTCACCAAGCACGGCGTCGCCGAGGATCGGGCCGACACCGAGGCCGCCGAACACGGCGACCGAGAAGTAGCTCGCTCCCTCGGCTCGCCGCTCGGGCGGCGAGAGGTCGGCAATCAGGGTCGCCGCGCCGACGAACAGCGCCGCCTCGCCGACGCCGGCGACGGCGCGGAACGCGAGGAACGACCCCAGGTCACCGGCGGTGGAGCACAGGAACCCGGCCCCGCCGGCGAGGAGTGAGCCGCCGATCATCACCGAGCGCCGCCCGAAGCGCTCGATGAGGTGCCCGATCACCGCTCGGGCGCAGATCGCGGTGGCGGCGAACACGGCCATCGCCAGGCCCACCCCCAGCTCGCCGGCACCGAGCTCTTCGTCGACGAACCGAGGCACGACCGGCACCAGGATCCCGACGTAGGTGAAGAACGCCGCGGCGGCCGCGGTGACGACGAGGAACGGCTTGGTGACGAGTCGTTCCGGCGCAGGCACGTCTGACATGTTGCAGGCGGCAAGCACCCGAACCGGCCATCCAGCCACCGTTTGCGACGCATTTCACAAGCCCGGCCGTGGCGCGGGCGCCGCTCTGTGGGAGGGAATAGACGCGATTCGCGTCTATTCCCTCCCACAGAAGTCGAGTCACGGGTCCGGGCGGCGCTCGACGCGGACCTCGACCGTGAGCGCCTGGTCGACGACCGGGCCGATCACGACGCCGCGGACCGGCGCCACGTCGCCGTAGTCCCTGCCCCACGCCACGGTCACGTGGCGATGGACCGGGAACTGGTCGTTGGTCGGGTCGAAGTCGATCCACCCCTGCTGGGGCACCCACACCGCGCACCAGGCATGCGACGCGTCGGCACCGGTCAGGGGCCCCTCGCCGCGGCGAGGCGACGTCTCGATGTACCCACTGACGTAGCGTGCGGCGAGGCCGAGTGATCGCAGGCAGCCGGCGGCGAGGTGGGCGAAGTCCTGGCACACACCGCGGCGGCCCTCGAGCACGGCCGACAGCGGCGTCGACACGTCCGTGAACGCCGGGTCGTAGTCGAACGTGGTGTGGATGTGGTGGCAGAGCTGGCGCACGCCCTCGACCAGCGGCTGGTGCGGCGAGAAGCCCTGCTCGGCGATCGCCCGTAGCGCCGGTCCGTGCTTGCCCAGCGACACGTACGTCGAGCTGGCGATGAACGGGCGCACGGCGATCGCGTCGCCGCCGCGCAGCGCCGCGATCCGCTGGGCGGCGATCTCCCACGGCTCGCCGCGAGCGGTGATCTCGGCAGGGCTGACGACCACCTCGCTGCGGGCGTCCAGCGTCAGCGTGTCATGGGCATGGTGGACGCCGATCTGCAGCACCCGGTTGCCGAACACGTCGATCCGCTCGGCACGCTCGTCGGGTTGCGGGGTGACGAGCACCGCTGCCGACTCGACAGTCTGGTACGCGGTCGGTCGCGGCAGGAGGTAGGCGACGGTGTAGCCATCGGCCATGGGGACGCGGTACTCGTACGTCGTGCGGTGCGACACCCGGTAGCTGGCCGACCCGCCCGGCTGCCGGGCGGCCGACGTCATCGGACGTGGCCGCGCACGACCATCGGGTTCACCGGCGTGGCGAACCAGGTGTCGACGACCAGTGCGGCAAACTCCTCGACCGCTTCACGGGCCTGGACCACGCCGCCCAGCACGTCCCCGTCCTCGATCAGCCCGGCGAGGCCGGCGACGGCCCGCCGCCCGCCCGCCCAATCGACAGCCGCCACGTGCTCGGCCAGCCGGTGAACGCACGACAGGTAGGACCGCGGGTTGGTGGCGTCGTGGAGGAGGAGGTGGATCGCGGCGTCGAGCTCGACGTCGCTGCGATGGTGCCGGCGGTAGGCGACGAGACTCTCGTTCGCCGCCAGGAGCACCTCCAGCGCGGCGTGATCGACGACGTCTCCGGCCTCGATCCG
>JBIOUO010000088.1:0-11003 GCA_044867195.1 Ilumatobacteraceae bacterium | reverse complement strand
GCCCGGGCGCCGACGGGCACTCGGACGACTCGGCAAGGTCGGCCTCTTCGCCGCCGCGATGGTGCTGCTCGCCTCCTGGACGGCCTACACGGCCGAGCAGCCGACCAACCCAGAGTTCGCCACGTACGGCGACGCCTGTGGTGGGACATCTCACGCTCACCACCGTCGGCTACGGCGACATCGTCCCCCACACCCGAGACGGTCGGCTGGCCGGCGTGTTCCTGATGCTCACCGGACCTCGCCACCCTCGGCATCCTGTCGGGCACCATGGCCAGCTGCTTCCGTACCTCAGGCCCGGCCGATGAACCACCGACCAAGCAGCAGCCGGACGGGGCTGCCGGCGACGAAAACGTGGAAGAGCTGTGGCGGCAACCGATCGCGCTCGCCGATCGCCGCGGGCGATCCGAGTAGATGCGTCGTCGCGTCTGGTGCCAGCGAGTGACAGCGTTGCCGGCATGAGCGACGACGCGACCTCGAACCCCTCCGACCGCGGTGCCGACGCCACCGGACCGAGAGGCGAGCAGCGTTGGCCGGTGCTCGGCATGCTGGCGGTGGCGTCCGCGCTCCCGGTGTTCCTGCCCGAGCGGCTCACCCTCGGACCGAAGTGGCTCTTGCCGGCCATCGAAGGGGCGCTGTTAATCGCCGTGGCGGTGACCGATCCAGGCCGAATCGTCAACGGTCCCGCCAAGTACGGTCATTGCGGCTAACGCTGATCTTCGTCCTCGCCGCCGGCACCGCGTTCGCCACCGGCCATCTGATCAACGACCTGATCCGCGGCGGCGGCATCACCAACTCGGCGGACCTTCTGCTGCGAGCGGGCAGCCTGGTGTGGGCCGAGCTGGTGATCGTATTCGCCCTTCTCTACTGGGAGCTCGACGCCGGCGGCCCGGGCCAACGCGCCCACGAGCCAACCAGTCGTCCCGATCTGGCATTCCCACAGCACCTCAGCCCTGACCTCGCCCGACCGAGTTGGCGACCTGTGTTCTACGATTACCTCTACCTCGGCTTCACCAACTCGACGGCGTTCAGTCCGACCGACGTGATGCCCTTGGCGCACTGGGCCAAGCTGACGATGGCCGTCCAGTCACTCGCCTCACTGCTGATCCTCGGCCTGATCGTCGCACGAGCCGTCAACATCCTCAACTGAGCCCCTCGACGCGACCACAGCCCAGACCGTCCGATACGGAACAAACGCGGTTCGCCCGCGTCCAGAACCGCCGGCAGTCGGGCATCGAACGTCGGTGTAGCCCTGTTCTCCATTCCCACTCCGGCAAGCGGGACGTGTGGATCAGGCAGTTCGTTCGCGCCTCCGCGCGCCTGCCGCGGCCACCGGGAGGAGTGCTGTGCAACTGGCGGCCACAGTGGTGAAGCCAATGGAAACCGCCCGCCACGCTTGGCGTGGAATTCCGCGCCTGCGATCGCGATGCAGCACCGACGTCACGGTATTGGCGGAGAATCATTCGAGACCGCCCGCCGCTCGCTGCGTGGATTGCTGGCCCGCTCAGCGATCCAGGACGAGCATCGTGGAGCTGAGGATCGCCAACCCGTTGGCGAGGTCGGTCGGCCTCGTCGCACGCGGCGGCGCGCCGTCATGCATCCAGCGACCAACGCGCGCCGACTGAGGCCACATCGCACCGAGGAACGGAGTCGCCGTCGTGCGAGGTCACTCGATCAGACGTGAAGCGACGGCCGCTCCCGCAGCCGGTAACCGGCGCATTCGTCGATCCACCTGGCGACGTCCACCGGACTGCGAAAGTGTCACCGATGTTCTTCCGCGTGAGCACCGTGACACTGGCGCTTGTGCTGTTCGTCATCGTCGGCGTCACCGTGACGATCGGCGCCCTCACCGGGCGTCAAATACGTGAACGGCCAGGGGTCCGCCACGAGCCAGTCGGCGTGGTACAGGGCACGTTGCTCGGGCTCGTCGGGTTGCTGCTCGCGTTCGGGCTCACCATGGCTGTCGGCCGATATGACGCCCGTCGAGCCCTGGTAGTGCACGAGGCCGACACCATCGGCACGACCTACTTACGGGCCCAGCTGCTGGCCGAACCGACCCGCTCGGCATCGCTTGACGTGCTCAACAAGTACGCCGATGTCGCCATCGAGCTGGCTGACCGGGTCCCCGACTCTGTCGCATTCGACGCCGCGACCGCACAGATGGACGACCTCCAGCGCCAGCTGTGGCGGCTTGCCGGCGATGCCGTCAACGCAGACCCCGTTGGGACCGCCCCCCGGCTGTACATCGAGACGTTGAACGACATGATCGACGCCCACTCCGACCGGGTGGCGTCCCTGCGCAACCGTGTACCATCCACCGTACTGGCGCTCCAGGTGTTCGGCAGCGCCGTCGCCCTTGGTGCACTCGCCCTCTACCTGGCGCTACTCGGGCGCGGACTGCTGACATCACTCGTCGCGACGGTCGTCGTCTTCCTGATCCTGTTCATCTCCTTCGATCTCGACCGCCCCCACCGCGGCCTGATCACCGTCCCCGACAGCCCACTCGTCGACGCCAGAGCATCGATGGAGAAACCACCCGCGGCATCAGGACCATGACGAATCTCGACCCCGAGACATAGCCGGCCTCGTCCCGTCCGGATCGCCGAGTCAGGGATCCTCGGCCCCCGTGAGCTCAACGGTGCCGCCTCGCCAGGTGGTTCCGGGCTGGCGACAGTCGGCGCTGGGCTGAGGTTCGCAGCGTCGCGTGAAGCGCAGCGCCGCTCCGCGTCAAGGCGGGCGGCCAAGGCGGCGAGGAGACCTCAACGATCGACAAGTCAGTGGGCCGGTCCCGACGAGCCTCACCGTCATCAGCGAAGAAGCCCGAGGTCGGCGAACCGAAGCCGGGTCTCGAACTGGCGTGACAGAATTGCACACAACCCGCACGGCACGTGGCGTCGCCTCCCGAAGCGGGCGCCAGCCGGAGACGAGCAGCGGGATGTCGCCGATCGCCCGGCGTTGTGGCCGACTTCCTCGACCATGGTGCAGAACTTGGCGACGGATTGTTCCATCGCGCGGGCGCACGACAACGATGCGAGCCTGCCGCCGCAATAGTCACGTGGCGATCACGATGGCGACGACGCCGATCAGCACGACAACCACGACGAGGGCGACTAGCAAAGCGTAGCCGGCACCCGATCGACGATTGAACGGATCCTCGGCGAAGGGGTGCAGTGCCGCCTCGCGACGGTCATGGAGCTCGCGCGTCTGCGCCGCCCGTGTGCCGACCTTCGGCAGGTGTTTCCGATCCTTGCGCTTCATCCCCGAAGATCCCATCGGTGGCGAGCCTAACGACGTGCTTTCCGTGGCTGTTTCGATGCATACACGTCCGGAGCCACCTGAGCACGCGAGTCCACGATCCTCGGTGCCATCCGCTCCGCGCGCCAAACGCACCGCTGCTTGGTCGAGTGACCGTTGCCGTCGATTGGGCTGAGAGACTCCGTCGATGATTGGACTGTGCGTAGCGAGGGCTGCAAACGCTGCCCGGCGACGCTCGGAGGCTCGGTAGCGCAGGAGGTTTCGGCGCGATAGGACGCGAGTCGGCGCGACTACCGGATGATGTTCTCGGATTCCCCCGGTGAGGGTAGTTCTGCGTTGGCAACAGTTACTGGTGGGGCGTAGCGCGCCGGACTGAGGGGACGGCCGGCCGCTCTGAGCCACGGCGTGGTCGGCCTGCGCGCCGGCCTGGGCACGTTCCGAGCCCCTCCGCGGCGCTTGCTGCGGGGGCAGCATACGCGTGGCGACGAAGACTGAAACGACGCGCCGGGTCCTTGTGGCCGTCGCAGGAGCAGAATATTCTTCCGGCTCTCCCGCCGCCCGGCGGGGCGCCGCCACCGGCCCGGCCCGACACGCCGATCGCCTGAGCGGTCCGCGGCACAGGCGCACCGCACCCGCCGACCCTCCCCGCCGGGCCGACGAACACATGCCGCCAACACGGGTCGCGCCAGCCCGAAAGATGCCGATAACCACGAACCTCAGCGTCCGCAATCGCCGGCTCGACGGCGCTCGCGCGGCCGCTGATAATGTCCGCCGTCTGCTCGCACGCGACCCGAGCAGGCGGGCGTGGTCAACCGTTTCAGGGTCCGGTAGTGGCGGGGTCGGGCGTCTGGACGCTGCGGCTGGCTGGTGCGGAGTCGGTGTGTACGGCGACGGAGAATGCGAGCACGGCCACCGTGGCCACGACGACGCCCACGGCGAGGCAGCGCTTGGCCCGTTCGAAGCGGCGCAGCGCGAGAGAGTAGTTGGCGAAGTCGACGACCATCGCCGCAGCCGAGCTTGTCGCAGCGAGCCGGTTGTTCAGTTCGTCGTCGGGCATCCGGTGCTGAGCGAGGACCTGGCGATGCTCCGCGGCGGCTGCGTTGAGTAGCCGGTGCAGCCCGCTGCGGGAGTTGGCCACGTCGCCGTAAAGAGTCCCAGACTCGCGATCGATGTGAGCCCTGATGGCCTGACGATCGGCGGCTTCTCGCCGCCGAGCCCTCAGGTACCACCAGTCGATGCGTCGCTTCACCTGCTCGGACCAGCCGCGGCCGGCTACCCGGTCAGGGGCCCCGTCCTGCCACTCGTCCTCACTCATCGCCTCGAGGCTGAGCGCTCCAGAGGTGAACACACGTGCAGTGACAGCGATCATCAAGCCGAACGCCGCGATGCCGGCCGCGACCGCTACGGCGGCGATGATGGCGCGCACACCGCCGGCGTCCCAGACGGCCCCGAAATCCGTGACCTCGACGCCGGCAAGCAGCAGCGCGGCGAAGCCTCCGAGGCCGGCCGCCAGCCATCGTGCCGCTGTTCCGAGTCGCTCCGTCTCCTTGGCATAGATCGACATCTGCGTTTCCGGCGGTCCGGCCACCGCACCCCCTCAAAGTCGGTTGGAGGCAGCAGCATAGCGCATCCGTTCACGGACGTCGACAATTGTAGACGACTGTTAGCAATCGTCGGCGGACGTGCTTCAATGTCGACAGCAACCTGAGGTTGTTGTCCCGTCCCAGCAAGGAGGTGCGTCCCGGTTGTTGGCGGAGCCGGCGGAGGGTGGTCCACAGGTGGGTGTGGCTGCCCTCCGCCATCCCTCTGGGGTTTCAGCTGCTGGCAGCCCTGGCATCGGGACGGGGGTCGTTCCGAACAATTGACGACAGCTGCCGACGGACGTCTACACTCGTCGGCGCGAGCGCCTCGCTGGTTCGGCGGCGGGCAGGACGGCGGGCGATCGTGGCTACGCCGATGTAGGACCAGAAGACGAAGGAACGATCGATGAGCGCAACAGCGACAGCAACGAAGCGACCTCCGCTGTATCGGCTCGCCATCCGCGATGTCCGTGCGTCGGAGCTGGAGCGCGCGGCCGAGAAGGGCGAGTTGCTCGGGCTCACCAAGTCGAATCAGTTGGTGGCTGTGCTGGTCCCGCTGCCGCCCGACTGGGTGGACCAGATCATCGCCGACAACATGTCGCGAGTCGCGGCATCGATCCGATTGGGTGGCCTAGAGGCGATGTCGCACGACAGTGTGGCCCCGCTCGACTCGCTGTCCTTGTCGCAGCGCACAGCTCAACCGCCACTTCGTCGCGTGCCCATACGGGAGCTCACCGGCCAGCTGCTCGGCGACCTCGCGGAGAAGGGCCGGCCGGTCGCCGTGACGGTTGGCGGCCGGCTGGCTGGTGTGCTCATTCCGATCACCGCGCATTGGGTTGATCAACTGGTGCAGGTCAACCTCAAGCGGATCATGCAGAGCGCCCAGCTGGCGAGTGACGAGGCGGCGAACGCCGACTTCCCGCCGGTCAGCGAAGATGATTCGGCGAGCATCCCCGTCGAAGTCGAGGCCACGGGCGCGGCATAGCCGACTATTGTCCCCGCTCTCAACGCCACGAGAGGGAGCGGCGGATGTGTGTCGGCATGGCGCGTGCCACGCGGGCGGTGCGAGACGAGATGTGCGAGGACGAGCAGCGGGAGCTTCACGGCTATCTCGTCCAGCTTCTCGATCCGGAGCCACCCGGCACCACCAATCCACTACGTGGATGACAACGGGCAGCCGTTCTCGGCGACCGTGCTCGAGAACGCCTACGTCGTGGTGTGGCGTTGGATGGACGGCGCCGAACGCAGGATCTACAACGAGCGCAACAGCAAGCGTTGCGAACGTGTAGTCCTCGTCATCGACCTACTCGACGGTCTCGAAGGCACCGGCGGAACGATTCAGCGCACCAGCTAGCAGTCCGAGACAGCTATTTCGGCTCGAGAGATCAGTGCGCCGTCGAGGAGGCTGAACTGACCAGGACGCGGGTGGCGGAAGTCGAACGTCACAGCCGTCTGTCGATTTCTGCTCGGCAGCGCACCGCCCGCTGTGACACCCCTGCCGTACCTTGCTCACATGGACGAGGAACGGTCGGTGCTCGCAATGATCCGGGAGATCGAGACGTCGCTCGGGCATGTCGTTGCCGATGCCATACGTGGCGAGGCGTTCAACGTCCGCGACCAGGGTGGTCGCTTCAGCTTCACCCTGGTCGACAGTGCTTGCACACCGGTCGCGCTCGATCGCGTTGATGGGATCAGCGCCTACACCACGCGGCGAAGCGTCATCGAGCCCGAGGCCCGAGAACGCCTCAGCAAGCTGCACGAGGACCAGCGGCGACCCTCCCTGCATCTACGCGGCGTGCGGGTCACTGGCCAGCTCGAATGGGATCGGCTCACGTTTCGCCCCCAGATCAGGGTTGACGAATTGGCGTGCACAACAGTCGGGCCCATCGGGCAAGAGCTTCAGCGGACCCAGGCTGCCGGGGCGCGGTCTTCGAGGACGCTTCCGCCCTGGCCGCTGCGGGTGATGTTCGTTGGAAGCGCGTCGCTGGACGCGTGTCGCGACCTGGAGCGTTCGGCCCCTGGCTGCATCGATCTCACCGCGATGGACGCGCCGATGATGGGGTCACGTGTCGTCAGCACGCTGACCGCGCTCTTGGGAGATGCTGGTCCGGATCAGTGGGATCTCGTCGTCATCGCCCGCGGAGGTGGCGACGAGGTCTCGTTGCTGCCGTTCAGTGATCGACGGTTGGTGAGTGCGGTGGCCGAGAGCCGCGTCCCAGTACTTGTGGCCATCGGACACACCGCGGACCATCCGCTGTGCCAGTCGGCTGCTGCGTGTTGGGTCGACACGCCGTCGGGAGCCGGCCGCCTCCTCGCGGCGGTGGTCCGGGAGACATCGAGCGACGTCGAGCGGCTCCGTGCGCGGTGCGGCGACCTCAAGTCCTGGGCGCTCGATCGCCTCGCGAACCGAAGAGACAAGTTGACCATCGTGCTGGCCAGCGAAACCGCTCGCGCCCGACGGCGACAAACCGGGATATGGATCGGCTGGTCGATGCTGTTCGTAGCGGTCATGTCGGCGCTACTCGCCACGGCGCCAAGCCGCAGTTGGGGGACCACCCTGGCCGTCGCGTTGACAGTGAGCTTGGTCGGTGTCGGCCTTCCGATCTGTGCGGCCCGCATCGAGCGACGGCAAGGTGCCGCGCGCGCACCACCCAACATCCACGACCTCGACGGCGACTGGCCAGTCGCGATGCGTACCCTCAGATCGCTGCGTTGGAGCCGGGTCGCACTCGATGCACGAGTCAAGGCGATCGGCGACGCAATCGCGGCTCTCCAACCGGTGTACACCAGCGGGCCCGTAAACATCGTGGACCCGGCCGCCCAACACAAGGAGGTGGAATGGCTTGCCAACCAGCACTACAGCGATGACATCGAGTGGGCCCAGGACATGGACCGAGCGAGTCGCTGTGCCGACACGCTCCTCGCTCGCTTGGCCATCGCAGATGCACGACCCGACGGACGGCGGCGAGCTGGCGATCGCACCATGCCGGCGGCCCAGTGAACCGGCACGGTCGATGGCCGGCATCGGAGCGCCCGGTCGCCGCGCGAGTGAGTTCGTCACGGTCGTCGGACACGCCGGGGCATGATGCCGGCGAGGTTCGCGCCAGCGGCCGGGAGGTGACCGTCACATCGCGAGCGAGGCCCAGAAGTCGCAGTGGTGCTCGGCACGGTAGCCGTCGAACGCGGCGATGGCGCCGGGGGCGAGGGACTGCACGAGCTCCGATCCGGCACGGAACTGCGGCCACCTTGGCGCGTCGCGGGAGATGGGCACGCCGGTCTGGGCGAACCCTGTCCAGTACGACACCATGTCGCGGGCCAGCAACCGCTGGGCGATATTCAGCGGCGAGGGGATCGGGAAGTCGAACAGGTACTGCAACTCCGACGCGTGGTAGGCGCCATACGGGAAGCTCACCGGCGGCAAGAACATCTGCGGTGCGTGAGGGTCGTTGAACTCGTAGGCAAACGTCCGCGCGTACTGCGTCAGGAGTTGCGACGCCTGGAGCGCGGGGCAGGCGAAGAACGCGTCGGTGCCCACGGCGCCGAGCGCGAGCGCCGGGCTGGCGTAGGCCGACAGCGGGTACTCGCCCGTGATCAGGTCCCGCACCTCAGGCGTGACTCCGACCGTCGACGCGACCGCCTCGGCGTAGCGGTCAGCCGTGAGCGGCCCGCCCCCGAGCAGGTCGAACACGATTGCCACGAACAGGCGCCATTCGTCTCGCGTCGTGCCCTCGACGACCGGAACACGGTTGAACTGGCCGCTGGAGAACGCATCGATGATCGACTGCGGCAAGACGTGGCCGTCGAGGTTCGGGACCCAGCCGGAGCCGCCGTTGGCGACCAGCGTCGTCACCGGCACGGAGCGCAGGCAGGCCGCGGTCTGGTCGGTGCAGCCAACCGTGGTGGCGAACTGCGCGCCGAGCGCCTCGGCGTCCTCGAGCGCCGGCTGGGTGAGCGCATAGGCCCCGCTCTGCGCGATCGCTCGCTGGAACAGCCCGGCAGCGAGCGGCGATGCGAGCTGGCTGTGCACGCTCAACCCGCCCGCAGACTCGCCGAAGATCGTCACCTTGTGCGGGTTGCCACCGAACTGGGCGATGTTGTCCTGGACCCACTGCAGCGCCAGCTGCTGATCCATCAACCCGTAGTTGCCGGACGCCCCGTACGCCGATTCGCCGCTCAGCGCCGGGTGGGCGAGGAATCCGAGCGCTCCGAGTCGGTAGTTGATCGTCACCACGATGACGTCGCCCTGCGTCACCAGGCGCCGCGGGTTGTAGTCGTCGCTCTCCCCAGTGGTCAGCGCGCCGCCGTGGATCCAGACCATCACCGGCAGATCCCGCTGCTGACCGTGTCGGGCGACTGGGGCGTAGACGTTGAGATAGAGGCAGTCCTCCGACTCGCTCGCCATCCCGAACGCTCCTGCCGGCTGCGGGCAATGGGGCCCGAAGTGGGACGCGTCGAGCGGCGCCGCCCAGGGTGCGCGCGGCGTCGGTGGCTGCCATCGAGCCACTCCGACCGGCGGCGCGCCGTAGGGGATGCCGAGGAACGTGCGCATTGCAGGCGTCGTCACGCCGAGCACTGGACCGCCTGTCGTCACGACGAGCGGACGACCAGCGGGCGCCCGCTCGGGCGGTAGCGCGCGCCCCGAGGCCGGGGAAGCCAGCAGGCCGGCCAACGCGATGCTCGCGCTCAGCGCGGTTGCGATCAGGCGGGAACGTCGGGTGTTCGTTCGCATGGCCCCCCGGTGCGTGGCGTGGGATGGCGTCGACGGTAGCCGACCGGTTCGATCGGGATCCCTACTGCGGCCCACCATATGGTGGCGTCCTTCAGATCCACACTCTGTGCGGAGGCAACGTGGTACACGAGGTGCGGGGCGACCCGAAGGCGATCGACGGTCCGTGGCTGACCGAGGTGCTCGAGCACGCTGGGGTGGCGCGCGGTGCCAAGGTGATCGACGTTGAGCACGTGGAGGACATCGGCACTGGCCAGACTGGCCGCAACGCCCGCCTGCGTCTCACGTGGGATCGGCCAGACGGTCATCCGGGCACGCTGGTCGGCAAGTTCCCGTCAGCGGATGACCATGCCAGAGCCCAGGCGCTCGCCAACGGTGTGTATCGCAAGGAGTGCACGTTCTACGACCGGGTCGCGCCAACGGTCGGCGTGCGCACCCCGCGCTGCTTCGCCGCCCGGTTCGACGTCGACATGGGTGAGTTCGTGCTGCTGCTCGAGGACCTTGTCGGCTCCCGCCAGGGGGACCAGCTGCACGGCCTCGGGGCCGACCAGGTGGCCCTCGCCGTCGAGCAGGCGGTAGCGCTGCACGCCCCCCGCTTCGGTGATCCCGCCCTGGAGACCGTGTTCACCCCGGGCCAGCCCGCTCCGAGCCCGGAGGAGGCCGCCAGCCAGGCTGAGCTGATGTACGCGGCGACACTTCCCGGCTTTCTCGACCGCCTCGGTCACCGGCTCGACCCCGACATCGTCGAGCTCGCGACCCGCTTCGCGCCGCTCGTGGGGCGCTGGACCTACGGCACCGGGACGCCGCACACCGTCGTCCACTACGACTTCCGAGCCGACAACGTCCTGGTCGGCCACGGCCCTGACGCACCGCCGATCGTTGTGGTCGACTGGCAGACCGTCAACCCGGGGATCGGTGCCAGCGACGTCGCCTACGTCATCAGCGGCAGCTTCCCGGACCCCGAAGAGCGGGCGTCCGTCGAGGGCGACCTTGTCGAGGACTACCGGCAGCGCATGGCGGCCGCAGGCGTCGAGCAGTCGGCCGAGGACTGCTGGCGGGACTATCGCTTCGGGAGCCTGTGGGGGATGATCATCACAGTGATCGCCACCGTCTTGGCCGAACACACCGAGCGGGGCAACGACATGCTGACGGCGATGGCCCAGCGTCATGGCCGTCAGGCTCTCGACCTCGACGCGCTCGCGCTGCTGGTGTGAGTGTGATCGGGCTGCGCGCCAAGGCTGACGACCCTCGGGCAGGGACGCCATGACCGCGCTCTCCCAGGACCACCGCCCGCCGTTGGGTGAGGCTCCGATCCCGCTGCTTCCCGAGCGCCCGCGCCGGGCCGGCCCGCTCACGACCAGGCTGCTGCGGCGCACCGCCCTCACGCTGTTGGTGGTTGAAGCGGTCGGCGCCGCGCTGCTGCTCGTCGGCGGGCGAACGGCCGC
>JBIOUO010000087.1:0-5589 GCA_044867195.1 Ilumatobacteraceae bacterium | reverse complement strand
TCCAGCGCTACAAGGAGCTGCAGGACATCATCGCCATCCTCGGCCTCGACGAGCTGTCGGAGGAGGACCGCTCGACGGTGTACCGGGCGCGCAAGATCCAGCGCTTCCTGTCCCAGCCGTTCTTCGTGGCCGAGGTCTTCACCGGCCTCAAAGGCGAGTACGTGCCGGTCGCCGAGACGGTGCAGAGCTTCGAGGCGATCGCCGACGGCGAGCTCGACGACGTTCCCGAGCAGGCGTTCCTCAACGTCGGCAGCGTCGAGCAGGTGATGGCGAAGGCGAAGACGCTGCAGGAGGGTGCGTGACCACGGCGCCACGATGCGGGCGAGCGAGCGTCAGCGAGCGAGCGGCCAAGCAGAGCAGCAACGGCCTGCGTGGCCGGGGAACGCTGCACGAGGGTATGGCGTGAACGTCGCCGTCGTCTCGCCCGAGGAGGTGCTGTTCGACGGGGAGGCCACCCAGGTCATCACGCGCACGACCGAGGGCGAGGTCGCGTTCCTCTCCAACCACGCCCCGTTCCTCGGCACGCTGGTCGCCGGGGAGACCCGCGTCTACCTGCCGGACGGCACGATCCAGCACTTCGACATCCCGGGCGGCTTCGTCGAGGTCAGCCACGACACGGTCTCGATCCTCGTCTCGTAGCGCCGCGTCGCGTGGTCGGCTGGCGGCCCACCGCGGCGTCCCTCGCACCGCGGTGAACCCCGACTGAGCTCGGTCAGCGGCCGACGGCTCGCTCCAGCTGCGCCTTGTTCATCTTCGACCGGCCCGTGACACCCTTGCGCCTGGCCTCCTCGTACAGCTGATCCCGCGTCCGTCCACCGGCGCCGCGGTGCGACCGCAGGCCGCCGCGGCGGCCGGAGCTGATGTCGTCGGTCGATGTCCGACTCGACGTCCGTGCCTCGCCGTGGCGGGCGCGCTCCTTGTTCACGGTGCGAGCCGCGATCTCCTCCGCCTTGTCCTCGCTCTCGCCGCGCTCGCGCAGTCCTTCCTTGATGTGCTCGTACTGCCGCTCTCGCTTCTGCGACCACCCCTGCTGTGGCATCGGTGCCTCCTGTCGTGTGAGCACGAGCGGCGTACCCGCCTCGGGATTCATCCAGACGCGCGATGATCGGTGCCGAGGCAAGGGGCCAGCATCGACGAGGATGCGGTGGTGCGCGTCCGTCTGCGGTTGTTGCGGATCCGATCGGTCCGTCGACGGATGGCGATCAACCTGCTGGCCGCGGTCGGCGCCGTTCTCACGCTTGGCCAGATCCTCGAGCTGAGCCAGGGCGAGGGGGACGACGAGTGGATCCGGTGGGCCGAGCTGGCGGCGCTCGTGGTGGCTGGGGCGTACGCGATCTGGTCCAGTCTTCCGCAACGCGAGATCGTTCTCCGACACCCCGACGCGGCCGCCCAACTCACCGTGTCGCTCGGTGACCTGCTCGACGTGACCGACGAGCAGATCGTCGTGACGGTCAACCGCCACCTCGACGCGGACCAGACGAGCGTTGCCCGCCGGAGCCTGGTGGGTCAACTCTTCGATCGCGTGGGCGACCAGACAACGTTGCGTGACGCCCTGCGCGCGGCCCGTCCGGAAGGCGACGATTCGGAAGTCGCGGTCGGTACCGTGATCTCGTCGCAAGGTGCTGGGCGTGACGTGCTGTTCCTCGCCATTCCACAACGAGACGAGGCGACGAAGTCGTCGATCGTCGTCAACGACATCTGGGCCGGTCTCTCGGCGTTGTGGTCGTACGCGATCCGTCACGAGCTCGACCGCATCAGCATGCCAATCATCGGAAGCGGGCACTCGAACGCCAAGGTCGATGTGGCGTCGCTGTTGATGCTGCAGCTCGCGTCGTACCACACCTTCGCCCAGGAGCGGCGGCACGGTCCGCCGGTGCGGATCATGCTGCACGGCGATGGAGCTGAGATGCTGGCGTTGCTCGAGCTGGCTTCCGACTTCGCCCAGAAGCTGGGCTTTCGTCTCCAGTGACAGACGGAGCGTCCCACCCCAATTGGAATCGTCGTCTGGCGGCGCTGCGGTACATTGCGCGAGCCGGCGTCGTCGTGGGAGTGGCATGGACGAACAGCACTTCAGGTTGCTCGCCACCCTGATCCTCGACAACCAGGTTGTGCCGTTCCTCGGCGCCGGCGTCAACCTCTGCGGGCGGACTCCTGGCCAGTTCTTCGTGGAGGGTGAGGTACTGCCCAGCGGTCACGAGCTCGCGTCGTGGCTCGCCCGTGAGTGGAGGATGGCCGAGGGCAACGTGGGCCTCGCTCAGGTCTCGCAACACGCCGTTGTCCTGGTCGGAAACGGGCCGTTGTACAACAAGCTGCACCGCGTCTTCGACCACGACTTCGAGCCGACGGATGTGCATCGGTTCCTGGCCACGCTTCCCGCCTTCGCCCGCGAGCTCGGGCGGCCGGAGTTCCCCTTGTTCATCACCGCCAACTACGACGACGCCTTCGAGCGAGCGTTCGCCGACGCCGGCGAGCCGCTGGACGTCGTCGTGTACATGGAGAAAGGCAAACACGCCGGCCGTTTCGTGCACATCGACCCGAGCGGCGACTACACGCCGATCACCCGGCCGAACTCCTACGAGTTCCGGCTCGACCAGCGTCCCTGCGTGATCAAGATCCACGGTGCGATCGACCGGCGCAAGCCGGAGTATGACAGCTTCGTCATCACTGAGGATGACTACGTCGAGTACGTCATCAAAGCCGGCTTTGACCTGGCCAAGGTGTTCCCGGTCGATCTGCTGAGCAAGGCCCGCAACAGCCACTTCCTGTACCTCGGCTACAGCCTGCGCGACTGGAACCTGCGCGTGATCCTCAACCGCATCGAGGCAGAACGCACGGGGACCTACGAGTCGTGGTCGGTCCAGCTGAGCGCGACCGACCTGGAATCGCGCGCGTGGCAGCGTCGGGGCGTCGAGGTGATCCTGAGCGACCTGCAGGACTATGTCCGCGACCTGCACGCGGCGATCCGGGAGGAGGTCGCAGAGCGTCGATGACCGCGTTGGCAGACGAGGTGCTCCCGGGGTCGGCGGTCCGCGCCCCGTACGTCGGGCTGGCGTCGTTCGACTCGGAGCAGTCGCTGATCTTCTTCGGACGTGACCGCGACACCCGCCTCATCGCCAGCAACCTCCTGGCTTACAAGATCACCGTTCTCTACGGGCCGAGCGGCGTGGGCAAGAGCTCGGTCCTCCAAGCCGGTGTCGTTCCCGAGGTGAGGTCCCGAATCGGGTCCGGCGGCCGAGCCGCTCCTCCCGTCGTCGCATATGTCAACTCGTGGCGCGACGATCCGACCGATGTGATCGACCTCGCGGTACGGCGCCAAGCGCGACGCGCTGGAATCCGGATCGACGCCGTCGCGAGCAGCGACCGCAGCCTGGTCGAACGCCTCGTGTCCTGGGCGCAGGACGTCGACAGCGAGCTGTTCATGGTCTTCGATCAGTTCGAGGACCACTTCCTCTATCACGAGGTGTCAAGCGCGGCGACCGCGGCACTGGGTGAGGCGCTGTCCGCTGACGTGCCTCATCTGCACGTGCTGCTCTCGGTGCGTGAGGATGCGCTCGCCCAACTCGATCGGTTCCAGGACTTCGTCCCCCAGATCCTCGACAACACGTACCGCTTGAACCATCTCGACCGGCGCGGCGCCGATGCCGCGATTCGCGGGCCGATCGGTGTGTACAACCGGAGGACATCGATCCAGCCGCCGTGGGACTTCGAAGACGGGATCGTCGACCGCGTGCTCGACGAGGTGCGCGTGGGTGGTCTCGTCGTCAGCGCCAGCGGACTCGGTCATGTTGGGGCCGCCGCCACGGACGCCTACGAGACCACCCACATCCAGTTGGTGATGGAACGGCTGTGGCACGCCGAGCAGATGCAAAGTGACCACACGATCGAGATCCGGACGTTGGAGGCTCTCGGTGGAGCCGAGGGCATCGTCCGTTCCCATTTGAGGGAGTCGTTGAGTGGGCTGACATCGCGTGAGCGCGACGTGGCCGCCGAAGCGTTTCTCCACCTCGTCACCCCATCCGGGACCAAGATCGCGTTCGGGACCCACGACCTCGCTGAGTACTGCGACGCGCGCGAGCCCGAGGTCGCTGCGGTCCTGGACAAGCTGGCCTCCGCGGATCGACGGGTCCTGCGTCCAGTGCCACCGGCACCGGAACGCCCGGCGGTGGAACGCTACGAGATCTTCCACGATGCACTCGGTGGTCCGATCTCCGAGTGGCGTCACGCCCACGTGGCCCGCCGGAACAGCCGCCGCGAGCGCCGCCGTCGGATCGCTCTGGCGTGCGTGGCCGCCGTGCTGGCAGGTCTGATGATCCTGGCGTTCGCGATGTACCTCCGGGCGCGACAGCAGACGAGTAACGCCAAGTCGCAGCGGCTGGCGTCAGAATCGCTTGCGGAGCTTCCGACCGACCCCGTCGAAGCGGGGCGCCGCGCCCTTGACGCGTGGTCAACGGCACACACACAGGAAGCAGAGAACGCGGTCCGCCAGGCGTTGGGCTCGATCCACGTCGACGACTCCCTGACAGGCCACTCCGGCGCCGTGACGTCGGTCGATTCCGCGCGCGATGGCAGGCTGCTCACGGCGTCGAAGGACGGCACGGCGCGACTGTGGCCGGCGAACGGTGGGAACCCGATCGTCCTCGAAGACGGCCAGTACCCGATCACCAAGGGCCTGTTCAGCCCGGATGGTCGGACCGTCGCCACGCTGAGCCAAGGCGACGATTCGATCCGGACATGGGACGCTGAGACCGGCGAGCGCCTCGTGCTGTTCCGAGCCGACGGGATCGGCTTCATCGACTTCGCGTTCACCCCCGACGGCAAGAGCCTGGCCGCCCTGCTGTACGGCGGCGAGGTTCGTCTGCGCGAGCTGGCGAGGGACGACGAGCGCACGATCATGGAGACCGGTGCGTCGGCGATCGCGTTCACGTCGGGTGGTGCGCTGGTCATTGGAACCCGCGACGGCGATCTGGAGGTGGTCGACCCGGTTTCGGGGACGACGTTGGCCGCGGTCGACGGAACATCCTTGGACCCGGTTGTGGGCTCGGTCAGGAAGATCGCAACCGACGCCGCGCGAGGGCTGATCGCGTTCGGCGACCGGGGCGGGCGTGTTTGGGTGTGGCGTGGGCAGCAGGCGGGACCCGCACCGCAGCTCATACGCACTGGCGCGCCACCGGGGAACTCCGTCGCCGACCTCGTGTTCTCGGCGGACGGCACGTACCTCGCCGCAGCGATCGAGAAGCTCGCTGTCGTCGTCGCGATCGGCGAACCAGACGATTCGGGCCAGGTCGCGGTCTCCGACGCGGCCCTCGTTGAAGGGGCAAACGATTGGGTCAACGCGATCGCGTTCGGCCTCGACAGTTGGGTCGTTTCGGTGTCACGCGACGGCACCGGCCGTGTGAACGACGCGGCCACCGGCGCGTTGCTCACTGAGTTGAGGCGGCACGACGGCTCGATCGACGACGTCGCCGTCGGGCCCGACGGCGCGATCGTGACCGCCAGCCGCGACCGCACGGCACGGGTCTGGCGCCTCCGCCCTGACCGCGTTTTCGACGGTGCTTCGGGTTGGCTGATCGATCTCGCGGTCGACGATGC
>JBIOUO010000086.1:0-5969 GCA_044867195.1 Ilumatobacteraceae bacterium | reverse complement strand
ACGACGCAGGTGAACCAGTGGTGATCCGCAACCGGCCGATCCTCGACGACGGCACGCCGATGCCGACGCACTACTGGCTCGTCGGGCGGCGCGAGGTGCTGGCCGTCAGCCGGCTGGAGGCGGCAGGCGGGGTGCGCCAGGCAGGGGCGGAGGTCGACGCGGCGGCGATCGCCGACGCCCACCGCCGCTACGCCGCCGAGCGTGACGCCGCGCTGGCGGCAACCGCGACTGGTGCATCGCCCGCCCCATCGGGCGGCGTCGGGGGCACGGCGGCGGGCGTGAAGTGCCTGCACGCGCACTACGCGTGGTTCCTCGCCGGGGGCGACGACCCCGTCGGTCGGTGGGTCGCTCGTCAGCTCGCCGTGCGGCTCGACGTCGACGTCTGGTCGCGGTCGATGCGGTGCTCGCACGCCGGCCGCGACGTGCGCGTACCGGTCGGGCCGACGCTGCTGCTCGAGACCGACCTGGTCGACCCCGACCCGGCGACGCCGGTGCAGCTCACCAACGCCATTGGACGTGTCGCCGACCACGTCGACGACCTGCTGCGCGATGTACCCGACGTGGTCGACGCCCACGACGTCCACGTTCGAGGCGACGAGCCGTGGCATCTGGCGACTGTCGAGCGCGGCGTGCGACTGCCTGGGGCGAGCGCCGTCGTCGACCGCGAGGCGGCCGAGGAGCTGTTCCGCGCCCTGGCCACCGAGCCGCGCGCGGCCCGCCTCCACAACCCTGGGATGGAGCCCGAGCGGGTCGACACCGTGCTCGCCGCCAGCTGCATCGTCGTCGCCCTCATGCGCCGGCTCCAGCTCGACCGCGTCACCATCGAGTCGCCCGCCGGCCACGCTCGCCGGGCCGACGCGCATGGTCGGCACGCGGAGGCGAGCTGATGGCCCGCCACCCATCGGCCAGCGCCCAGTCCCCGGCGCCGCTGCGGCTCTACGGGCGGCGGGTCACGTTGCGCCCGCTGGTCCCGACCGATTTTGCCGAGTGGAGCGAGGTGCGCCGCCGCAACGACGCCTGGCTGACGCCGTGGGAGCCACGGCGCCCGCCGACGCAGCTCGACCCGTCATTCAACCGCGACGCCTTCGCGGCCCGCTGCTCCGCTCGCGATCGCGACAGCGCCGCCGGGCTGGCGTACGGCTTCGGGGTGTTCGTCGACCACCGCCTGGCCGGCGAGGTCAACCTCAACCACGTCGTGCGCGGGGCCATGCAGAGCGGCGTCGTCGGCTACTGGATCGACCAGTCCAAGGCCGGCCGCGGGTTGATCGCCGAGAGCGTCGTGGTCCTCGCCGCGTTCGCGTTCGAGCAGCTCGACCTGCATCGCCTCGAGATCTGCATCGTGCCGCGCAACCACAACAGCCGGCGCGTGATGGAGAAGCTGGGCATCCGCGAAGAGGGCGTCGCCGAGCGCTTCCTCGAGATCAACGGCGTGTGGGAAGACCACGTCCGCTACGGCTTCACCGTCGAAGAGTGGCAAACCCGCCGCCCCGAACTCGAGTCCCTCTGGCTCTGAGCTCATTGGAGGGTTTGCCCCGTTGGAGGGTTTCGCCGGGGTCCCTCCCCGAGCAAACACTCCAACGGCGGAAACCCTCCAACGGAGGAGCGCGGCTACGACTCGCCAGCGAGACGGGCGGCTTCGGCCTTGGCCTGACGGGTGGCGCTGCGACGCTTCCACATCTTCAGCTTCCAGTGCCGCTTCGGCTTCTTGGCCGCCTTCTCCTTGGCCACATCCGGATCCCGGTGGTGCGCGGGCTTCCACGCCGCGCCGGGCTCGTGGCAGTCCTCAGGGTCGAGTCCGGCCGACACCTGGTTGGCGACATCCTGCAACTCGACGTGGATGCGGTGCCGCTCGCCATGATGGTGGGCCCGCTGCTCTTCCTTGGGTGGAGGCGACACGTCGGTCGGCCGGCGTCGCTGGCTCATCGATTCCCTCCCGTCACGCCCAGATGGGCACCTCGCTGGCGGTGTGTGAGCTCCTCCCCGTCCTCCAAACCCTAGCCGGCATGTCCCCCGACCCGGCGCTCGGACGTCGCCATCACGCCTTCTTCGAGATCTTCGCCTGCAGCGCGGCGACCCGCTCGGCGAACCACGGCTGCTGCGTGCTCCACAGCTGCGGGCGCAGCTCACGCTCGACCGCGGCCGGGTGGTCGGCGATGTCGGCCATCGCCTGGATCGTCTCCTTCGTGCGCACCGCCAGTTCCCGCGGCGCCGATGCGGCCCGGGCCGCCATCGCCTGCGCCGCGTCCAGCAGTTCGCCGTCGTCGACACAGCGGTGCACGAGCCCGACGCGCTCGGCCTCCGGGCCGTCGAGGACCTCGCCGAACAGGACCGCGGCCATCGTCGTCTGCGGGCCGGCGATGCGGCGGAACATCCATGTGTGCCCGCCGCCGGGATGCAGCCCGAGCTGGAGGAACCGGGTGTCGAAGCGCGCCCGGCGCGCCGCCAGGCGCACGTCACACCCGAGCGCCATGTTCATCCCCGCCCCGACCGCGGCCCCGTTGACGGCCGCCAGCGTCGGCAGCGGGCTGCGGGCGATGCGCAGGAACCCCTCGTAGACGTTGCCCAGGCTCGACCCGTCGGCAGCGCGCAGGTTGCCGAGGTTGGCGCCGGCGCAGAATGCCGGCGGCGTGCCGGTGACGACGATCGCACCGATCGAGGTGTCGGCCTCGAAGCCGTCCATCGCGGCGACGATCTCGTCGACCATCGGCGCGGTGAGCGTGTTGCGCTCGTCGGGGTTGTTGAGCGTGAGCGTGCCGACGCCATCGGCGACCGACGTGAGCACCAGCGGCATGCGACGTTTCTAGTTCGAAACCACCAGTAGCCTCGAACCTCGGGATGCTGGATCACGTGTTCACCGACGCCATCAGCGCGCTGCGGGATGCCTTCGAGGCGGCGTTCCTCGAGCGCCAGGCGTTCGAGGAGCACTTCCAGGTCGACGTCCTGCTCGGCGACATCACTTGGGAGACCAGCTATGGCCTGCCCGGCGAGGGGTCGCCGCCACGGGTTGTGGCCCACGTCACGTTCGATTGGCCGTCGTGGAGCCAGACCGCGTACCGGCGCTGGTACGTCGACGAGGAGCTGGAGAGCCCGCCCGCCATCGAGATGGAGATCGTGCTGCGGATCCAGCGCCTCGCCGAGCAGCCGCATCCCGACGAGGTCTATTCCTCGTTGCCCGACGCCAGCCCGCTGATCGGCGACGGCCGCCTCGAGCGGGCCGGGCTGACCGTCGAGATCGCCCACCCCGATCCGGCCGAGGACCTCGCCGCCGACGAGTCGAGCGGCCTCGAGTACGCGGTCGAGATCACCTACGAGGGTCTCTACGAGCTGGCCGAGGAGACGCTCGCCGACGGCACGAGCTCGCTGCTCGACGACCACTTCGGCGCCCTCGGAGGCTGGGTGGCCTCGACGCTCGTCCGCCTCGGCGACCTGCGCTTCGCGTTCCTGCCCGCCGACGACGCCGGGGCGGACTGACCCGCGCGGCCGTCAACATCTGGGGATCGTCGGCCAGAATGAGCCGATGACGTCCACCCCTGGAGATGCCGCCGCCGCGGCGCCCGTGCTGCTCGACGTGATCGACCGCGTGGCGACGATCACCCTCAACCGCCCACAGGCGCGCAACGCCCTGTCGAGCGAGCTGCTCGGCCTGCTGCCGAAGGTGATGCACGATGCCGACACCCGCCCGGACGTCGACGTGCTGGTGCTCACCGGCGCCGACCCGGCGTTCTGCGCCGGGCTCGACCTCAAGGAGCTCGGCTCCTCGGGCGGCAACCTCAGCGGCGGCAGCGGCGCCGACGGGACGCGCAACACGACCGGCACCAGGGGACCGTTCCCGAAGCTCGCCAAGCCGCTGATCGGCGCGATCAACGGCGTCGCCGTCACGGGCGGCCTCGAGCTGGCCCTCAACTGCGACTTCCTCATCGCCTCCGAGCGGGCCAAGTTCGGTGACACCCACACGCGGGTCGGCGTGATGCCAGGCTGGGGGATGACGGTGCTGCTCCCCCAGGCGATCGGCGTGCGCCGGGCGCGAGAGATGAGCTTCACCGGCAACTTCCTCTCGGCCGAGGAGGCGCTGCACTTCGGGCTCGTCAACCACGTCGTGGCGCACGAGGAGCTGCTGCCGTTCACGCACTCGATCGCCCGCGACATCTGCGGCAACCAGCAGGACGGCGTCCGCCAGATCCGTGCGACGTACGCGGCGATCGCCCACGACGACGACGCGTGGGAACAGGAGGCGCGGGACGCTCGCGCCTGGCAGCGGACGATGTTCAGCCCGGACAAGGTCGCCGAGCGGCGGGCCGCGATCCAGCAGCGCGGTCGGAGCCAGTGACCGCGACGGGTACCGCGCGCGGCTCGAGCCTCGACGTCAGCGCTGGCGACACTGCGGTCCCGGCTCGGACGCGCCGCCGCGACGGGCGGACCCTCGGCTGGTCGATCGCTCTGGCCGCCGTCGTCGCATTCGGCGCGGTGGCGGCGATCCTGCTCCACCGCAATGGGCACAACCAGGGCGACGACTTCGCCCTCTACCTGCGCCAGGCACGCAGCCTGTTCGACGGCGACGTCTCCCAGGTCGTGGCCGACAACCGCTTCGCCGTGCTCAACTCCGGCGGGGCGTTCAGCCCGATCGCCTATCCGTGGGGCTTCCCGCTGCTGCTGGCCCCGTTCGTGCACCTGTGGGGACTCGACTACGACCGCCTCAAGTTGGTCGAGGTCGCCTGCTTCTGCGCGTGGATCGTGCTCGCCCACGGCGTCGTCCGGCGGCGCGCCGGGCGGCTGATCGCGCTCGCCGTGGCGGCGGTGCTGGCAACCTCACCACTGCTACTCGCCCACACCGACCAGCTGCTGTCGGAATATCCGCACGCCGTCGCGCTCGGCGTGTTCGTCTGGTGGCTCGACCGGATCAAGGCCCAGCGCCCGCTGATCGGCGCGTCGACGCGCCAGCTCGTCGTGCTCGGCGTCATCGGCGCGGCGGCCTACAACGTGCGCCGCGAGAGCCTGATCCTCGTCGGGGTCATCCTCACCGTGCAGGTCGTCGAGCTCGCCGTCGCCCGCCGCGGCCGCCCACCTGTCCCGGTGCCGTGGCGCACCGTCGGCACCCCGTACCTCGCGTTCGTCGGGTCGGTGATCGGGTTCCAGCTGCTGTTGCCGTCGATGCTGATCCCCGACAACGGCGACAGCCCGCGCTACGTGCTCGATCGCCTGGGCGACTACACCGGCGTGCTCACCCAGCATCTCGGCCTCGGCACCCACCCGGCGATCGGCGTGCTCGTCCTCCTGCTCGCGAGCGCCGGGATGGTCGTCGGCTGCGTCCAACGTCCGCGCCTGGACGTCCCGCTCGCCGCGCTCACCGTGCTCAGCGCGGCGACGGTCAGTACCCACTTCCGGATGGTCGGGCGGTACTACTTCCAGATCGCGCCGTGGGTGCTGTACTTCGCGGCCGCGGCGATCGTCGCCGGCGTCCGCCTGGCCCGCCGCCCCGAGGTCCGGCGGCTGGCACCGGCGGTCGCCTCAGCCCCGTTGCTGTACCTCGTCGCCGTCCACCTCGCCGTGCTCCCCGGCAACGTCGGCGACGCCCGCGACTTCAATCGCGGCGGCCGCCAGCAGGTCGGTCCCACCGACCCCGCGTTCACGCCGGTGTACGACGCCGTGGCCAGGTACACCGAGCCCGACGCCGTCATCGCCTACTTCCGGGCGCGCACGATGACGCTGCTCACCGACCGGCGGGCGATCCAGACCACCAACATCGACCGCGTCCTGCAGCGGGCCGACTACTTCGCCCAGCAGCGCTTCTCCGACTACTACCAGCCCGACATCACCCCGCTGGAGGCGCGGGCACTCGGGCTCGTCGAGGTCTGGTCGAATGAACGGTGGATCCTGTGGCGCCTGCCCGACCACCCGCCCGGCGCCAACGACTGACCGAGCAGCCAGGGTCGCATGACTGATCGAGCAGCCAAGTTGGGGCGAGCGCCGCT
>JBIOUO010000085.1:0-2189 GCA_044867195.1 Ilumatobacteraceae bacterium | reverse complement strand
CCGCGCCAGAACGTCGCCCACGGCGCGAGGGCGGTGACGCCCATCCCGGCGACCGCCAGCCACGCCAGGTGGTGGCGCCGGGGCTCCCTCATCACCAGCCGCGCAGGTCGATCGGCCACCGCTCGAGCACCGTCTCGCCCTCGACGAGCCAGGCGATCTCGTGCATCGCCATCGTCGGGTCGACGTGCGCCGGCACGACACGGACCCGGTCGCCGACCGCCGGCCGGCCGGCGCGCGGCGCGTACGTGACGTGCTCGTCGCTGCAGAACCACACCGTCGCGTCGGCGATCGATGGATTGCCGTGGTCCATGCCGAGCGCCTTCAGCCCGACGTCGGCGACGGCGTGGGCGGGGCGCACCGCGAGCACCGTGCCGACGACGAACACGGCCTGCTCGAACGGCAGCCCGAGCCTGCCGTAGGCGGTGTCCATCAGCGCGTAGCTGCCGGCCTGCACCTCCGTCGCACCGGTCGTCGCGTGGAGGTCGTACGTGCCGGTGCCGCCGGCGGACACCGTGTCACCGCCGACGTCGGCGTGGGCGGCGCGCAGCACGGCCATCGCCCCCTCGACCTGCTCGCGCTGCTTGACGCGGTCCTCGATCGCCATCAGATGGCCTTCGTAGCCCATCACGCCGCGGACGTCGATCCCTTTGGCGCGGGCGAGGTCGGCCAGGCGCCCGGCGTCGGCGGCGTCGCAGCCGCAGCGCGGGAGCCCGACGTCGACGTCGATCACGCACTCGCGGATGCCGGCCGACACCGCCGCGTCGATCGTCGCCTCGCTGTCGACGGCGACCGTCACGCGGGCGTCGTCGCCGAGCGCCGCCAGCATCTCGAGGCGGCGGGGGTCGACGACCTCGTTGGCGACGAGGAGGTCGTCACCGAGACCGGCCGCGGCCAGGCCGACCGCCTCGCGCGGCGTTGCGCATGTGAACCCGCGGTGGCCGGCGGCGAGCTGGCGGGTGGCGAGGGCCGTGCACTTGTGGGCCTTGACGTGCGGGCGCAGCGCCGGCCCGGGCCGCGCTGCCGCCATCGTCGCCAGGTTGGACTCCAGCGCGGCGCGCTCGATGACGAGGGCGGGCGTCGGCAGATCGCGCACGTCCATGGTCGTGGGAGTGTGCCACGTCCGATCGCCCCCGCGGCGTTGGCCGGTGGGCCGATTGGCAGCGCACGCCCTCAGTTCGCGGCGGCGGCGGTGTCGTCGTCAGCGAGCGAGCCGAGCTCGCGGTCGAGGTAGTCGATGAGCTCGGCGTGAGTCATCTCGGCGCCGCGTTCACGCGCGCTGGGAAAGGCGTCGGCGTCGAGCAACTCGTGCAGTTGCTCGAGCGATGGCCGCAACGCGCCGTGCGGGCTCGCGACATGAGTGCGCAGCCATCCCTCGACGACGCAAGCGCTATCGGGGCGACCGATGCGGGCGAGCCAGACGGCCACCGCGGCCGCCACGATCGTCAGCGATAGGTCGTATCGCAGCTCTCGGATCCGCCGCAGTGTGGCTTGCAGCGCGCTGGCGTCGCGGCGCTGGCCACGCTCGGTCAACGGGATGATGGCGGTGCTCATGCAGATCGCTTCGACTGCGAGATTGCCCGCGGCCCGGCTCGTGACGGTTGCGTGCTGAAGCCCCTCGACGATGTCGCCGAGATCCAGCCCCTCGCCCAGCTTGGGGTTCAGGTAGCGGTCGCCGTGCATCACAAAGCCAGCGATCGCCTGGACGCTCGGGCTCGGACTCGCCGCTCCGAGCCGCTGGATGCGAGCGACGAGCGCCGGGTCGGGTGCGGACAGCGTGCCGCTGATGACGTTGGCGATGAGCCACGCTTCGGTGATCGAGTCGCTCAAGCGAGGGTGGCCTCGCAGCCAGGCAGCCACACGTTCGACGTCGTCGAGATCGTTGGTGACGAACGCGGTGATGGCGCGGGCCAGCCAGATCCGCTCGATGTCGCGGGCGGCGAGGTCCGGCACGGTCGGATCGAGGGCGGCGAGGACGTCCGTCGACGCGTGGGACTGCGCAACCGCGCTCCACCTCGCGACCGCCGCGCTGGCGATCCTTCCCGTGTCGGCGCCCGCAGCACGGGCGGCGACGGCCCAGTCGGCGTGTTCCCAGCGGAAGGTGTGCATGGCGAAGTCCCACGTGGTGTACAGCAGGTCGGCCACGTCGCGCCCGCGGTGGTTGGCGAGCGCCCAATCGAAGGCGGCCCGCA
>JBIOUO010000084.1:0-6461 GCA_044867195.1 Ilumatobacteraceae bacterium | reverse complement strand
CAGCGGCGCTCACCCCGGCTGCCGGGGTGAGCGCCCATGCGGCGCTCGCGCTGGCACACTGCAGGGATGCGTCACGAGGTCGACCCGACCGCTGAGCGGGCGGTGCTCGCCGAGGACGCCGTGCCGTTCGAGGGCGGCGGACCACCGCCGGAGCCATCTGGCCCTCCCGACGACGTCGATGACGATGACGAGGTCGATGATGGGGTCGATGACGATGTCGTCGTCCTGTCGTGGTGGCAGCATCCGGCGAACGTCGTCGCGCTCGTCGTGGCGATGGCCCTCATCGGCGGGATGGTCGGCTGGCTGATCGCCGACGTCCGTGCCGACGACCGCGGCAGCGACGTTGACGTCGGATTCCTGCAGGACATGCGCATCCACCACGAGCAGGCCGTGCAGATGGCCTACACGTACCTCCAGCTGCCGGACACCTCGCCCGGATTGCGCACGGTCGCCGGCAGCATCGTCATCGGGCAGAACATCGAGATCGGGCGGATGATCCAGATGCTGCGCGACATGAACGCCTCGGAGGCGGCCGAAAGCGACGAGGCGATGGCGTGGATGGGCACGCCCACCACCCACGCCGAGATGCCGGGCATGGCCACCGACGATCAGCTGACCGAGCTCGGGCGGGCCAGCGGTGCAGCCGCCGACGAGTTGTTCGTCGACTTGATGGTCGCCCACCACCAAGGCGGCCTGCACATGGCCGAGTACGCCGCCGAGCACGCCAAGACGGCCAAAGTGCGTTCGCTGGCGGACTCGATCATTGGCGGGCAGCAGGGCGAGATCGTCGAGCTGCAGCAGCTGCTCCCGGTGTCGTGAGGCATCGTCCGGGCGCGCGATGGCGGCGGGCGAGTGCGCTCGGCGTGCTGGTCCTGACCACGGCACTGATCTCGTGCGCCACCGATCCTGGCGTCGCCACCACACGGGCCCAGCGCATCGACGTTCCGCCCTCGACGACTGACACGGAACCACCGCTGGCGACGCAGCCACCGATCGTCGCCCCACCAACCACGAGCACAGCGCCGACGCAACCGACGCAACCGTCGCTCCCCTCGACGGGCGGCCCGGCGACGACCAGCACGCCGCAGGCAACAGGTGACGTGCTCGACTTCGGCGACGTCAAGCCGGCCCGCGACTACGACGCCTTCATCGCCGCCACCGTCGCCGACCTCCAGGCGTGGTGGGCCGAGCTGTACCCGAGGCTCTACGGCGCCTCCTTCACGCCGCTCGCCGGCAAGGTCTACGCCGCCTATCCCGAACGGACCTCGCCGATCCCAGGGTGCGATGGCGGCGACCCGATGCCCTACGAGGAGGCCAAGCAGTACGGCGCGCTGTACTGCGCCGACGGCGACTTCATGGTCTACGACGACGGAGACGGCGGCATCCTCGACCAGCTGGCGTCGGAGTACGGCCAGGCCACGTTCGGAGTCGTGCTCTCCCACGAGTACGGGCACGCGATCCAGGCTCGCGACGGCGACCTCGCCCGCCAGCTGCCCACCGTGACCACCGAGCAGCAGGCCGACTGCTTCTCCGGGGCGTGGATGGCGCGCGCCGCACGGGGCGAGGTGGTCGGCATCACGCTCACCGACTCCGACGTGCGCACCGGACTGGTCGCCATGATCACCGTTCGCGATCCGATCGGGACCCAGCCCAATGAGGCCGGCACCCACGGCTCGGCGTTCGACCGCGTCGGTGCGTTCCAGGTCGGCTTCACGGCAGGACCCGAGCGCTGCGCCGAGCTGATCGACGACCCGCTGCCGCTCGTGCCCAACGTGTTTCGGAGAACTGCGAGCAGCCCCGACGGCAACTCGCCGTACGGCTACGGCGACGGCGAGGTGGTCAGTTTCACCGCCACCGATCTCAACGACTTCTGGACGACGTCGCTCGCTGCGATCGGCGTGCCGATGGGGCCGATGACGGTGGTCCCGGTGCAGTCCGCCGACGAGCTCCCCTGCTCCGACCCGACTGGATCGTTCACGATGGGTGCGGTCGCATGTCCGTCGCGCGGTGAGGTCTACCTCGACGAGCCGTTGGCCCTCGATCTCTATGGCCGGTTCGGCGACTTCGCGGTCGGCTACATGCTCGGCGCGGCGTGGAGCGACGCCGCCCAGGTTGCGCTCGGTAGCCCGCTGCATGGCGAGACCCGCTACCTCGTCGACGACTGCATGACCGGGGCGTGGGCGGCGTCGATCATCCCCGACGCCTCCGGGCAGACCGCGCGCGGGAGCATGTACATCGAGCCCCGCGACCTCGACGAGGCGATCCAGACCGCGCTCGTGGTCGGCGATGCCGGCTCCGGCGACGACGTGATCGGCAGCGGGTTCGAGAAGATCGCCAGCTTCCGCGGCGGCGTGCTCGACGGGCTCGACTCCTGCACCGCACAGATCGGCGACTGATGCTTCTCCCTCGTTCGTTCGCTCGCTTCGCTCGCTCTCTCCACTCGGTCGAGAGGTTGAAGCGGGCGGCCTTCGGCCGCACGAAGATTGCTCTGGTCGGACCGGCAAAGCCGGATCCGACCAGGTCGAAGGGGGGCTCGCGGAGCGCCCCCCTTCGAGCATCCCCCCAAGGAGTTCGGGATGGCTGACGGTGACGGCGGTTCGCCGGTGCTGGCCGCGCTCGACATCGGCACCAACAGCTTCCACCTCGTCGTCGCCCGCGCCGCCGCAGAGGGCTTCGAGACCCTGACGCGTGAGCGCGAGGTCGTGCGACTCGGACACGGCGGCGGGGACATGAAGCAGATCGAGCCCGACGCCTTGGAGCGCGGGATCACCTGCCTGCGGCGGATGCGGGCCATCGCCGACAGCTTCGGCGCCACGTTGCGCGCCGTCGCCACTAGCGCGGTGCGCGAGGCAGCCAACGCCGGCACGTTCCGCGCCCGCGCCCGGGCGGAGGCCGGCATCGACATCGAGGTCATCTCTGGCGCCGAGGAGGCCCGCCTGATCCACCTCGGTGTGCTGCAGGCGGTGCCCGTGTTCGACCGGCGCTTGCTGCTCGTCGATATCGGCGGTGGCTCGACCGAGCTGCTGATCGGCGAGAAGGGTGAGACGATCAGCTCGCGCAGCTTCAAGCTCGGCGCGGTCCGCCTCACCGACCGCTTCTTCCCCGGCGGGCACGCGACTTCGCGGTCGGTCGCCGCCTGCCGCGATTACGTGCGCGGGATCCTGGCCCACTTCCAGCGTGAGGTCGACGAGCACGGTTTCGATGTCGTCGTGGCGTCATCAGGCACGGCAGAGGCCGTCGCCCACATCGCCCACGCGATGACCGGGACGGCGCCGCTGCACACGTACAACTGCTTCCAGTTCAGTACGGCCGACGTGCAGGCCGTGGTCCGGGAGCTGGCGCGGCATCGCACGCCGGCGACTCGGATCAGGGTGCCGGGCCTCGAGCCGGACCGGGCCGACATCGCCGTCGCCGGGGCGCTGATCCTGGAGACGGTCGCCACCACGTTCGGCATCGAGCGCATCACGTTCAGCGAGGCCGCGCTGCGCGACGGCGTGCTCGTCGACACGTGGGAGCGCCTCGACGGGCCCTCCGGCGCGATCGCCGGCACTGCGGCGACCGGCCTCCATCACCTGCGTGACGTGTCCCGACGCAGCATCCGCCAGCTCGCCGAGCGCTGCGACGACGACCCCGGCCACTCGGCGCACGTGTCCTACCTCGCCGGTCAGCTGTTCGACGGGTTGGCGCCCTTGCACGGCCTCGACGCGACGGCGAGGGAGTACCTCGAGGCCGGCGCCCAGCTGGCCAACGTCGGGCTCGTCGTCGCCCACAGCAAGCACCACCTCCACGCCTACTACGTGATCCGCAACAGCGAGCTGGCGGGGCTGACCGACCTGGAGATCGAGATCGTCGCCCAGATCGCCCGCTACCACCGCAAGAGCGAGCCCAAGGCCTCGCATCCCGAGTTCGCCGCTCTCGGGGCGCGTGACCAGGCGCTGGTGCGGGCGCTGGCCGGCATCCTGCGCGTCGCCATCGGGCTCGATCGCAGCCACCAGCAGCGGGTGGCGACCGTGCGCCCGGAGATCCAGAGCAAGCGGGTCCTGGTGCTGGCGACGCCGCGGCCCGGCGCCGACATCAGCCTCGAGCTCTACGCCGCCAACGAGCGCAAGGACCTCCTCGAGTCCGTCCTCGCCCGCCGCGTCGAGCTCCTCCCCGCCTGATCCTGACCATCCGAGTGTCTGGCGCCATCCGAGTGTCGAAGGCCCGAAATCCGGCACTCCCACACTCGGATGCACCAAACACTCGGGTGGGCCCTGCCGTCAGCGGTCGAGGGGGCGGAGGTCCTGCAGCTCGCCGCGCAGGGTGAACATCTCGCGCAGGATCTTGAAGATGATCTTCGGCGAGCTGAGCGTCGACTCGCCGCGTGTGCGCGGGAAGTAGTCGACGCCGAGCTGGATGATGTCGTAGCCCAGGCGGCTGGCGCGGATGAACAGCTCGGCGTCGATGAACGAGCCCTCGCTCTTCAGCTCCACGGCGTCGAAGATCCGCCGCCGGCACAGCTTGAACGCGAAGTTGATGTCGCGGGCCTTGATCCTGAACATCCAGCGGATCATCAGGTTGTAGGCGAACGTGTAGACGGCGCGCAGGTAGCCCTCGCCCGTCCGGTCGAAGCGGTAGGCGCTGACCATGTCGGCGTCGTACTCGCGCAGCAGGCGGATCGCGCGAGGCACCTCGTGCATGTCGAACGGCAGGTCGGCGTCGGAGTAGAGGATGAGGTCGCCGGTCGCTGTCGCGAACCCCGTCTTCATCGCCCCCCCGAGCTTGCGGTTGCGCTCGTGGTGGACGACCCGCACGTGAGGGTCGGCGGCCGCCAGCTTGTCCGCCAGCTCCGGGGTGCGGTCGGTCGAGGCGTCGTCGACGATCAGCAGCTCGTAGTCGGCGATCGTGCCGCCGGCGACCATCGGCTCGCAGACGCGGCGGGCGGCGTCGACGGCGTGCTCGACGTAGTGCTCCTCGTTCCACATCGGGAAGAAGATCGACAGCACCGAATCATCACGTTCGCTCGCTCGAGGACTCGCTCGGCTCACATCGTCTGGCGCCTCGGGCGTCACGCCGCAGGAGGGTAGTGGCGGGTTGCGGCGGTGACCCGGCGCGGGCGGTTGTGTCGATGGCCCGCGTACAGTCCGTGTCGTCATGGACGCCCCGACAGCGCCGCCCGCCCCGCCCCCGCCGCCCCCGGTGGCCACCCCGGCGCGTCCAGCAGCACGGCCCGGTCAGCTGACGCCAGGCTGGCGGATCATCACGCTCGTCACGTGGGTGCTCGTGTTCGTCGCCTGGAGCGGCGCATGGGCGGTCAGCCGCCAGCTCGGGCTGGGGACGTGGTGGTTGGGCCCGATCAGCGCCCCGCAACCGATCTTGGTGATGATCCTGCCGTTCCTGCCGCCGGCCGCGATGGTGGTCCTCACGTTGAACAACGTCATCCGGCTGCCGTGGTACGGGCTGGCGGCCAGCGCGCTCGGCGCGCTCATCGCCGCGTTCGACGTGCATGAGGTCCGCCGCTTGGGGTTCGTCGAGCTGGCGATCGCCGTTGCGTCGGCCCTCGTCTCGATCGCCAGCACGAGCGGCATGTATCGCCCGGTGCCCGGGGCATGAGCGAGCGAGGAGAGGCCCCCATCTGGGTGGGCAGCGTGACAACTGTTGTCACGCTGCCCGCCCAGACCGCTGTTTGGCACGGATCCCGCCCAGATTGTGGGACGGCTTGAGCAACGTCCTGACCTCGCTGCCCGCTGGTGAGCGGGTCGGCATCGCCTTCTCCGGTGGCCTCGACACGTCCGCCGCGGTGGCGTGGATGCGCGAGCGCGGCGCCGTCCCGTACGCGTACACCGCCGATCTCGGGCAGTACGACGAGCCCGACCTCAGCGGCGTGCCGGCGCGGGCTCTGCAGTACGGCGCCGAGGCAGCCCGTGTCGTCGACTGCCGCCCGGAGCTGGTGCGCGAGGGGTTGATGGCACTGCAGTGCGGGGCGTTCCACGTCACCACCGCCGGGCGCACGTACTTCAACACCACGCCGCTCGGCCGGGCCGTCACCGGGACGTTGCTCGTACGGGCGATGCACGACGACGGTGTCGACATCTGGGGCGACGGCAGCACGTACAAGGGCAACGACATCGAGCGCTTCTACCGCTACGGGCTGCTCGTCAACCCGGCCCTGCGGATCTACAAGCCGTGGCTCGACCAGCGTTTCGTCGACGAGCTCGGCGGGCGGGCCGAGATGAGCGAATTCCTGGTCGCTCACGGCCTCCCGTACCGCGACCCGACGGAGAAGGCGTACTCGACCGACGCCAACATCTGGGGCGCCACCCACGAGGCCAAGGCGCTCGAGGACCTGTCCACCGGGATGGAGATCGTCGAGCCGATCATGGGCGTCGCCCACTGGCGACCAGAGGTGGCGATCGCGCCGGAAGACGTCATCGTCCGCTTCGAGGACGGGTGGCCGGTGGCCCTCAATGGCGAGCACTTCG
>JBIOUO010000083.1:0-11805 GCA_044867195.1 Ilumatobacteraceae bacterium | reverse complement strand
CGGCCGGCGACGTGCTCGCCACGGTCTCCATGTTGTGGTGCTCGGCCACCCAGAAGCGCCGGTAGGCGAGACGTTCGGCGGCCTGGGCGAGCTCGGTGGTGGCGGCCAGCGCGTCCGACGACGACGTCCCGGCGCTGACCATCGACAGGTCGAGGACCGAGCGCAGGATCACGAGGCCGCGGCGGCGATGCCGTCGGCGTCCAACCCGAACTGGCTGAGCAGTTGATCCGGGTTGGCGTGGTGGGGGATGAACTGGGAGGGCAGGCCGAGCACGGCGACGTCGGCCGCCGACCGCGCCCGCAGCCGTTCGGCGATGTGCATGCCGATGCCGCCGTCGCGGATGCCGTCCTCGATCGTCACCACACGGCGGTGGCGGGCGGCGTCGGCGAGCATGGGCTCGTCGAGCGGCGCGCAGCACCGGACGTCCCAGACGGTCGCCGCGACCCCTCGTTCGGCGAGGCGGTCGGCGGCCTTGCCGGCCGCGCCGACCATCTTGCCGACGGCCAGCAGGCACACGGCCCCGGCCGGATCGCCGGCGGCGCGCACCCGGCGGGCCCGGACCCCGACCCCGATCTCGTGCTCGCCGACCTGGGGCGCCTGCCCGCGGGGGTAGCGGATCGCCACCGGGCCCGCATCGGCCAGGTGCATCGCGTCGTGGAGCATCGCCTGCAGCTCCTGGGCGCTCGACGGCGCCAGCACGCGCATGCCGGGGACCCTGGCCAGCATGGCCATGTCGTACACGCCGTGGTGGCTGGCCCCGTCCGGCCCGGTGATCCCGGCGCGGTCGAGGCAGAACACGACCGGCAGCCGATGCAGCGCGACGTCGTAGACCACCTGGTCCCACGCCCGGTTGAGGAACGTCGAGTAGATGGCGACGATCGGGCGCAAGCCGCCCATCGCCATCCCGGCGGCGCCCGTGACGGCGTGCTGCTCGGCGATGCCGACGTCGAAGAAGCGGTCGGGGAAGCGGGCCTGGAACGGCAGCAGGCCGGTGGGACCGGCCATCGCCGCGGTGATCGCCACGATGCGGTCGTCGGCCTCGGCCTCCTTGATCACGGCGTCGGCGAAGGCCTGCGTGTAGCCGGTGGGGACCGCCTTGGGTGGCCCGGTCAGCGGGTCGAACACC
Source organism: Ilumatobacteraceae bacterium (assembly GCA_044867195.1). Classification (GTDB taxonomy): domain Bacteria; phylum Actinomycetota; class Acidimicrobiia; order Acidimicrobiales; family Ilumatobacteraceae; genus JALZMG01. The sequence continues at coordinate 10,679 of JBIOUO010000083.1, read as the reverse complement.
GGAGTGTCGTGGAGGTGCTTCTCGTCGTCGTCCTCCGCCGGGGAGTAGCCGCGGCCCTTCTGGGTGACGACGTGGACGACGATCGGGCCGTCGGAGTACAGCTCGACCGCGCTGCGCAGGGCGTGCTCGACGGCCGGGATGTCGTGGCCGTCGACCGGCCCGACATAGCGGACGCCGAGCGCCTCGAAGAAGGCCGGCGGCTGGAGCATCTCGCGCACCGCGGCCTTGAACGCTTCGACCGCCTTCTCCGCCGGGGTGCCGACGACCGGAACATCGCGCAGCAACTCCTCCAGCCGCCGCTGGCGGCGGACGTAGGTCGGATTGAGCCGGATGTCGGTCAGCAACCGGGCCAGCCGCTCGCCGGCGCGGATGATCAGCCGCGGCGGCTGTGGTTGCGGCTCCTCCTCCGCTCGTTCGATGGCCCCCGGACGCGGGGCGAACGCGGTCAGGTTGGACACCGTCGGGGCGTAGCTGCGGCCGTTGTCGTTGAGCACGACGATGACCCGGCGCCCGCTGTGGCCGAGGTTGTTCAGCGCCTCGTAGGCCATGCCGCCCGTCAGCGACCCGTCGCCGATCACGGCAACGATGTGGCGGTGGGGGTCGACGCCGGCGTCGCGGGCCACGGCGAGTCCGTAGGCGTAGGACAGGATCGTCGAGGCGTGGCTGTTCTCCACGTAGTCGTGACGGCTCTCCTCGCGTGAGGGATAGCCCGACAGCCCGCCCGCCTGGCGGAGCCGGGCGAACCCGCTGCGCCGCCCAGTCACCAGCTTGTGGACATAAGCCTGGTGCCCGGTGTCCCACAGGATGGCGTCCGACGGCGAGTCGAACACGCGGTGCAGGGCCAGCGTCAGCTCGACCGCGCCGAGGTTCGAGCCGAGGTGCCCGCTGTTCTCGGCGACAGCAGCCACGATGAAGTCACGGATCTCCCCGCACAGCTCGGCCAGGTCCTGCTCGGACAGCTCGCGGAGATCCTCGGGTTCACGAATCCCGTCGAGGATCACGGCCCGGACGCTACCCCGCTCCGTTCGGCCAGGCATGGTCATCTCGCGCCCGTCGCGATCTACGGTGAAGCATGAGCGAGCGAGTCTTCGAGCGAGCGAATCATTCAGCACGGTCTTTCGCTCATTGGCGCCCGGAGAGGTTCGACGATGCTGAGCCGTCGCACGCCACGAAGGTGCGCCAATGAGCAGGCTATTCGATCTCACCGGGCATGTGGCAGTTGTCACTGGCGGCAACAGCGGCATCGGCCTCGGCTACGCGTGTGGGCTGGCCGAGCAGGGCGCGGCCGTCGCCATCTGGGGCACCAATCCGGCGAAGAACGACGCCGCCGTCGAACGGCTGGCCACGTACGGCGGCGACGTCCACGCCGTCGTGTGCGACGTCGGCGACCGGGAAGCCGTCGTCGAGGCGATGGGCGACACGGTGGCCGAGCTGGGCCGGGTCGACTCGTGCTTCGTCAACGCCGGCGTCTCCGGTCAGGCGCGCAGCTTCCTCGAGATGAGCGACGACGAGTGGCACCGCGTGCTGCGGATCAACCTCGACGGCGCCTTCTACACCGCCCAGGCAGCCGTGCGCCACATGGTCGAGCGCTTCGAAGCCGGCGACACCGCCGGCGGCTCGCTCGTGTTCACGTCATCGGGGTCGGCGTTCTTCGGCCAGCAGCGCGGCCAGCAGTACGGCGCGTCGAAGGCCGGGCTGATCGCATTGATGCGCGGGATCGCCGTCGAGCACGCCCGCCACCGGATCCGGGCCAACGCGATCGTGCCCGGCTGGATCGACACCGAGATGGCCAGTGGGGCGCTGCGCTGGGACAAGTTCATCGAACGCAACATGCCGCGCACGCCCGCCCGCCGCTGGGGCACCGGCGACGACTTCGCCGGGATCGCCGCCTACCTCGCCAGCGCGGCCAGCAGCTACCACACCGGCGACGTGATCACGATCGACGGCGGCTACTACATCTATTGAGCCGGCCTCTGCCCCCCCGAACCCCCCGCCCGACGGCGGCGGTCCCAAACAGTTGTTCAGCCGTACCCACGGGTATCGTGACAGGCCGCCGTAGGAGGCGACGTGGAGATCCGTGTGCTCGGTCCGCTCGAGGTCATCGACGATCTTGGGCGCCCCGTCGCGGTGCGCGGCGCGCGTCTGACCACGCTGCTCATCGCCCTCGTGGTCCACGAGGGCAGCGCGGTGAGCGAGGGCCGGTTGTCCGAGATCCTCTGGGGCGATGATCCTCCCCACGGCGTGAACGCGCTGCACCGGCAGATCTCCACACTGCGCCGGGTGCTGGGCCGGTCCGACGCTGTCGTTCGTCGGGGCGGCGGGTACGCGCTGGGCGTCGACCCGGACGCAGTCGATGCGGTTCGGTTCGAGGCGTTGGCGGCGCGGGGCCGCGCGGCGATCGAGATCGGCGATGTCGCCCAAGCCGCCGAGTGCCTTCGCCAGGCGCTCGGGCTGTGGCGCGGCGATCCGCTCGTCGAGGTCGCCGATCAGTTCTTCGCCCACGGCCACCGCACACGGTTGACCGAGCTGAGGGTCGCCACCATCGAGGCGCGCATCGACGCCGAGCTGGCGCTGGGGCGACACGGCGAGCTGGTCGGCGAGCTGGAATTGCTCGCTACGACGTATCCGATGCGCGAGCACCTGTGGGCGCAGCTGATGCTCTCGTTGTCGCGCTCGGGCCGTCAGACGGAGGCGCTGCGCGCGTACCAGTCGGCGCGGGCCATGTTGGCCGATCAGGTCGGACTGGAGCCGTCGCCGGAGCTACGCGCGCTCGAGACGGCGATCCTCCGCCAGGACGACGTGGCTGTGCGCCGCGACGTCGCGCCGATCCCGTCTCCACGGCGCCCCACGCTCCGCACACCGTTGACCCCGCTCTTCGGCCGCCGCGACGAGCTCGATACCCTCGCCGCCCGGCTGCGTCGCCGCCGGCTGGTGACGCTGGTCGGGCCAGGCGGCGTCGGCAAGTCGCGACTCGCGCTCGAGGCGGCGAGAGAGGTGCTCGAGCGTGAGCCGGCGGACGTGTGGTTCGTCGAGCTCGCTCACGTCAAGGATCCCGACGGCGTGGTGTCGGCGATCGCCGCGACGCTCGGGCTTCCGATCAGCATCGACGCCAAGATCGACCTCGACAGGGTCGTCGAGTTCCTCTGCGGGCGGAGCACGCTGGTCGTGGTCGACAACTGCGAGCACGTGATCGACGCCGCCGCGCGTGCGATCCAGGATCTGCTCGAGCTATGCCCGACGATACGAATCCTGGCCACGAGCCGCGAACGACTCGGAGTCCCCGGCGAGGCGGTCTCCCCGGTGCCACCACTTGCGCTGGCCGATGCGGTGGCGCTGTTCGTCGAGCGCGGGTGTGCGGTGGCACCTCCCTCAACCCTGACTGCGGAAGGTGATGTCGAGTGGCCGCTGCTGCAGTCGATCTGCGCCCGACTGGACTGCCTGCCGCTCGCCATCGAGCTCGCCGCGTCGCGGCTTGGTTCGATGCCTGTGTGCGAGCTCGCCGGAGGGCTCGACGATCGGTTCCGCCTTCTGAATCGCGGTGCTCGTACGGCGGAGCCTCGCCAGCAGACGCTGCGCGCGGTCATCGACTGGAGCTACGACCTGCTGGCCGACGACGAACGTCGGGTCCTGGATCGGCTGTCCGTCTTCACCGGTGGATGTGACCTTGACGCCGCGCGGGCGGTGTGCGCCGACGATGCGACTGGCGCCCACAGTGTCATCGAGCTGGTCACCCGCCTCGCTGACAAGTCGCTCGTCACGATCGACGACACGGACGGGCGAGTCCGTTGCCGGATGCTGCAGACGCTCGTCGAGTACGGCCGCGATCGGCTGGCGGCGTGCGGTGACGAGGCGCGTGTGCGGGCGCTCCACACTCACCACTACCGCGACCTGGCGCTGCAGAGCATCGCCGCGCTGCGTGGCGAGCACCAGCGCCACTGGCTCGGCGCCATCGGCTCCAACATGGGCAACCTGCGCGCGGCGTTCGAGGACACTCTGGCGAGCGGCGACGCTGAGACGGCCTGCGTCGTCGCCGGTTCGCTCGGGTGGTACTGGTGGTTCACCGGCCGCGCCGTCGAAGGCTCGGCATGGCTGACCGATGCCCGCGGCCATCCCGGCATGACCGGAGGCGTGACGTCGGCGCGGGTGGATGCGTGGGCCGCCTTCGTCGGCGCGCCGGGGTTCGTCGCGTGGGGTGAGACGGACCAGCACGCTCCGAGGACGCCGGTTCGAGACGGTGACGACCCCGTCGGGCTGGCCGAGCGAGCGATGTCGCGCTACCGCGAGGAGGGTGCCCTCGAGGAGCTGGCAGCGCTCGAGACGGCGCTGTCGGTCACCTACACGACCCGCGGCAGCCCTGCCCGGGCGAGCGAGCTGCTCGCCGACGCGGAGCGGATCCTCGCCGGTCTGCAACCCGTTCCTCGGGTCGAGGCGATGCTCGCCTACGTCTGCGGGCGGCGCGCATTCGTCGAGGATCGCTACCCCGAGGCGGTGCAGGCGTTCACGCTCAGCGTGCCGCTGCTGGAATCCATCGGTGGCGAGGTGCACGCCTCGTTCGCCCTTCGCTATCTCGGCCGGCTGCACGCGATGGGCGGCGATCACGACGCCAGCATGGTGGCCATCGAAGCTGCCCTACGACTGGCGGAGGACCTCGGGCTGTCGGGGTTCGCCAACGTGTTGCTCACCGACCTCGGCGCGTCCCTCGCCGCCTCGGGCCAGCTCGATCGCGCTCGACGAGTCCTCGCCCGGCCGCTGGCTTCGGCGCGGGACCAACGGGCGGCCGCCGGCATCGGGGCGTCCCTGGCCGCGCTCGCCTGGGTCGAATGGCAGGCGGGCAACCCGACGGGCGCCGCCGACCTGGTCGACGAGGTGACCGGAAGCATCGACGCCGGGATCGATCCCGAGGCCGTGGCCCACTGCCACGTCATCGCCGGCCTGGCCGCCGAGCGGCGCGGCGATCTCGTGGCAGCTCGATCGCAGCTGCACCGCGCACTCGACTCGGCGGTCGACAGCGGTGACCCCCGTTGCGTGGCGCTCACACTGGAAGCTCGTGCTGCGGTGGCCGTCCGAGCGCGAGACGGCCTGACTGCGGCCCTCCTCGGTGGGGCGGCGAGTGCGCTCAGGCAGTCGCCGGGTCGCGCAAGCGGATGGGCGTTCGCGTTGGTCGCCCCGATCGAGACCGACGAGCTGATGCGTCGGGCGACCCATCTTGCCGGCGCCAGCGCGGCCGCAGCCGCATACGACTCTGGGGCCGCCGACCCCGAGGCGGTCGTCGCGCGCATGGCCAACGCATTGCCGTTGTAGCGCGTGCGGCGGCTGCCGCCACGCCACGTCAGCGGCGCGGCAGCGCCAGCTCAGCGGCGGGCCGGATGCTGCCGGTGAACGTCCGGCAGAAAGGCACTCCCATGAGCAACCTCCTCCACTCGATGCGCGCGCGGGTCGTCGTCCCGGGTCTCGCCGCGCTCATCCCGCTGGCAACCCTCGGCGGGATCGTCGCCGGCTCCGACCCCGGCGGTGGCTCGGGTGCCGCGGCCGGGCTCGGTCCGCTGTCGGGCCTCCTGCCCCGCGACCACCTGACGGTGGAGAGTGCGCTGCAGGTCGACCTGACCAAGGAGTCCGTGCGGCTGCCGCTCTACAAGGGCGACGCCCAGGGCCAGACCGTGTGGTTCGTCCTGCTCGACGCATCCGACCCAGGATTGGCGCACGACCTTGGCATCAACTACGCGCCGAAGCTGGCCAACATCGGGATCGGCTGCCCCGACTGCGTGCAGACCGTGACGCTCGACGCCCCCACGCCCGACCAGAACAGGTTCGGCCAGGCCACCGTCCACTTCCAGGGGGCGCCGGACTTCACCCCGACACGAGTCGGGGAGCCCGGACCGGACGGGTTCCCGCTGGCGCAGTTCCAGCCCGGTGCCGTCGCCGGAACGGGATACAGCCCGTTCATCCAGATCGCCGGCTCGACCGCCGTCTACAGCGCGCCCATCGTCGCCACCGGTGACGGCCCGTTCGACGTCGATCACCACAGCAACACCGGCGATCGCGTCCTCGGCATCCACATCGCACCGCCGTCGGCACCCGGCCAGTTCGCCGAGTCATGGGTCGACATGCTGTTCGTCAAGGGCTTCGACGCCGGCCGACCGATCGTCTACATCAGCACCGATGCCGGGCAGCCGCTCACCGCCGTCCTCGAACGGGCCACGTACGTGCCGGCGCTCGACACGGCCGCCTACAACGGCGGCGACGACTTCCTCGGATCGTCCCGCGAGCGTCTCTTCGGTTTCGTCAACGGCCAGGCCGGTGCGGGCAACAAGCAGGCCCAGGGCTTCGTGCACCTGACCCGTGACGGCCATGTCGCCGAGGACGCCAGCGCATCGAACACGTCGTTGATCGACGCTCTGCGCGATGGCGGCGACCTGCTCAACGTGTTCGGTGACTTCCCGACCCAGGACGATGAACGCCACGCTCAGGCGTACAGCCCGTTGTGGGACGCTCAGCTCGGGCTGTGGACGAGCAAGGCCGTCGAACAGGGCCTGAACACGCGCCAGATCGACGAAGTCGAGGTGTTCAACCTCGCGGCCACGCGACCCGACCTGCTGACGGGTGTCGACCCGGCCACCGGCCAGCCCGCCCCGTTCGGCTCCGTCGGCGTCGACATCAACTGCGCCGTCATCGGGTTCCTCACCAAGGCGCCCAATGCGAATCTCGCGGCACCGGCACCCAACTCGCAGTTCCCGCCTCGTTGACCATGCTGTCCAGCGCCGACCTCTACCGGCAGGGGGCCGAGACCCTCATCGCCTCGTGGGAGCACTACACGCGAAGCGTTCCCGGCGCGGCGATGTGGCGCCTTCCCGGCGTCGCTGCCGCCGTCTTCCCGAACGAGCCCGAGCGCTCCCTCTACAACAACGCGTTGTTCGCCCGCCAGCTCGCTGCTGTCGAGCGGGGCGAGGCGGTGGAGGCGATGGAGTCGGCGTATGCCACGGCAGGTGTCACCAACTACGCCGCCTGGGTTCACGAGCGCGACGGCGCGCTGCGCGGCGATCTCGAACGGCGCGGCTACGTGCTCGCCGAGTCGACGCGGGCGATGGGCCTCGATCTCGCCGCCGTTCGGCTGCCGCGGCCGGACATCGACGCCGGTCCGATCGAGTGGTCGGAGTTCTTGCGTGTCTTCGGCTTGTCGCCGGCCCTGCTCAGCGGAGGCGATCACGATGCGTTCCACATCCTCGGCGCCCGCCGCGACGGCGACATCGTCGCCGCGGCGATGGCGTTCGATCTGGGCACCGATTGCGGGATCTACAACGTCGCCACGTTGCCCCACGCCCGGCGCCAAGGGCTCGCCACCGCGCTGTCGGCGATCCACCTCCATGACGCGCGGGCGCGCGGCTGCCGAACCGCGACGCTGCAAGCGACGCCCATGGCCGAGCGCGTCTACGCCGCGGTCGGCTTCCGCGACCTCGGCCGCATCCTCGAGCTCGTTGGTGCACCCGTTCCGTCATCCGACGACGACACATCGTCGGACCTATCAGGGCACCAATGAGCGAAAGACCGTGCTGAGTTGTTCGCTCGCTCGAAGACTCGCTCGCTCACGCCATCACAGAAAGGACGCCGATGACCACGACCACCCCCACCACGACCAGCTCAGCCGCGCTCGGCGCGCGAGCCGCCGAGCTGTCGGACGCCCGACTCGTCGCCGAGGTCGGCGCGATCCTCGCCACGCCTCGCCACGACGAGGCCGACTCGTTCGTGCTGCACTCACCGCTGGAGCTGGCCGCCCGTTCCGCACTTCTGCCGTACGTCGCACCCGCCAGTCGCGAGCGCGCCCGGCGTCAGCTCGTCGCGCTGGCCGAAGGCTTCGAATCGTTCGGACCGCCCGTTCGGGCGCTGCCGACCGCGCGCTCCGACTCGCTCGCTGACGCCGGCGCACGGTTACGGGCGGCCCTCGCCGCGGGCGCCCTCGACGACGTCGACTCGGCCGCATCCTGGATCGGCCAGGTCGCCACGCCCTCCCAGCTGCGGCACCTCCTGGCCGACGAGATCCTGCCCCGCCTCTCGGCCGCCGCCCACGGCTCGATCCTCCTGTTCCAGCTGCCACGCGTGTCGCCGCGCGGCGAGCTCAGCGCAACCCTGCTCCGCACGCTCGCACGCGAGCTCGGTCGCCACCCCGAGTGGCAGCTGACCTGGATCGACGATCGAGCGGACCACGACCCACTGCCGGCCGAGGCGATGTTCGACGCCATCGCCAGCGCACCCCGGCTCGGGGTTCCGGGCAGCGACTTCATCTTCCCGATCATGTCGCAAGCCGAACGCGACGGCGGCGTGGCCGACCTCCTCGCGGCGCCGACCGCGGGTGTGGCCGTCGATGACGCCGCCCGGCAGTTGCTGCGCGCTGCCGCGCTCTCGATGCTCCACGAACCCGACCGCTACGCGCCCTATGGCTGGAGTCACTGCCTGACGATGCCTCAGGCCGTGCTCGGCATCGCCGGCGCCTGCGGCGATCCGCGCCGCGCCGTCGCTGTCGCCGCGACCTACGTCGCTGGCTTCCGCATCGCCCTCGCCGTCAACGACCTGACCGCGACGTTCGAACCGGAACCGCCAGGCGTGAGCCTCGCCGAGGCTCTCGACACTGCGCCCGAGCGAGCCGCCGCGGCGGCGTGGCACACCGTGCCCGCCGCTCGGCCCGAGCTGGTGACGGAGCTGGCCACGCGCGCCGCGACCCACCAGGACGCCCACCTCGTCAAGTACACGCTCGCCTGCCTCGATGCGGCCGCATGGGACCACGCTCACGCTGCGCTCTACCTCGCCGCCGCCGCCCATCTGCACTCCTACTGGGTCCGCCACGACGACCCCGCGGCGCCGGCCCGCAACTGACAGCCATCCCGTCCGGCGCCCACTCGACGGGCCCCGGCGTCTCGCCAGCATCACGATCCGACAGGAGCTCCCATGCCCAGACTGCATACCGCTGCCCTTCCGGCGGTCGTCGCCGCGACCGCCCTGCTGGCCGTCGCCTGCACGGGCGACGACTCGCCGGGCGCCGACGGAGCGCCGGCGGTGTCCCCGCCGGCGACCTCCGCGGCGGCACCGTCCGGCCCCACGGCGACGTCCGTGGCGCTCGCCGACTCACCGCTCGGCGCGCTGCTCGTGGACGGTCGCGGTCGCACCGTGTACCTGTTCGAACAGGACGCGTCCGACGCGTCGACGTGCTACGACGCCTGCGCCACGGCGTGGCCGCCGCTGCTGACGTCCGGGGTGCCCGTGGCGGGCACCGACGTCCGTGGGCCCGACCTCGGGACGTCGACGCGCCGCGACGGCAGCATGCAGGTCACCTATCACGGGCACCCGCTGTACTTGTACGCCGGCGACCGTGTGCCCGGCGACACGACCGGTCAGGGGCTCAACGCCTTCGGCGCTCGCTGGTACGTCGTCGGGGTGGACGGGACGAAGATCGAGACGTGACCGCAGAGCTGTGCGCAGTCAGCGCAGCTGGGCGACGGCGGCGCTGACCGCCTCCCAGTCGGCTGGGCCGAGCAGCTGCTCGGCGGCGGGGAACATGTCGCTCTCCTCCCGCGCCATGTGCGCGTCCAGCGCGTCGAGCAACTCGCCGACGCGCTGGTGGTCGGCGCGGGCCGACTCGATCAGCTCCTCCAGATAGCCGTGATCGTGCTCGAACAGCCCCATGTACTCGGGGCCGACGTCGATGCTGCGCAGCGTGTGGAACAGCCCGGTCTCCTCCCGCTCCGTGTGGTGGGCCAACTCCGCCTTCATCTGCTCCAACAGCCTGTCGACCTCGGCGTCGTCGGTTGCCCGCCGCAGCGGGGCCATGATCGCCATCAGCTCGCGGTGCTCGTCGACCAGCCCTTCGATCTCGGGGTCGTGCTCTCCCATCAGCTCCTCCAGTCGATCGTGAACCACCCGGCAACTCGGCGGCCGCTCCATCATCACATGCCCGTGACCATCGCCCGGGCGCACACGCTCCGGCGCGGGGTGGCCGGCGAACGCGTCAGTCGGCGACGGCGCTCGGCTGGCTGAGCTGGGCCCGGTGCCGTTTGTCGAGTCGCTCCTGGTTCCAGCGGTGCAGACCCCAGCCGGCGATCGTCCCGATGGCGAAGCACAGCAAGCCGCCGACACCGTCGAGCCAGAAGTGGTTGGCCGTGACGATGATGCAGAACAGCGTCGCCAGGGGGTAGAGGAACACGACCACGCGCTGCCAGCGCCGGCGCAGCAGTGGCCACGTCGCCACGGCGCACCACGTCGACCATCCGATGTGCATGCTCGGCATCGCCGCGTACTGGTTGGAGATGTCCGTCATCGTCTCGGAGTCGAACGACCACGGCCCGCCGAACTCCGCCAGCGTGTCGACGAAGCCGAACGTGCCGTCGTCGCCCCGGAGGTCGCTCTCGATGCATGCCCCGCCGTAGTGATCGCACGGCGTGTCGAGGAGGCGGGGCGGCATCAGCGGGAATAGCGCGAAGCCGACGATCGCCAGGCCAGTCATGATGGCGAGGCTGTTGCGCCAGACCGGGAACACGCCCTTGCGCTTCCAGAACAGCAGGGCGAACACGGCCAGCGTGATGATGAAGTGGGCGGTTCCGTACCACGTGTTCCAGAACTGGATGAACGCGCGGTAGGGCAGGAACAGGGCCTGGATCGCTTGCTCGTGGTAGAGGCCGATCATCTGCTCGGCG
>JBIOUO010000082.1:0-4414 GCA_044867195.1 Ilumatobacteraceae bacterium | reverse complement strand
CGCGCACCGGCCGCCAGCCCGCATTGGGGGACACCATGCTGAGATACATCATCCGCCGGCTCCTGGCCGGAGTCGTGCTGCTCGTCGCCATCTCGATCCTCGCGTACACGTTGCTGGTGATCGGCGCCGGCGACGTCGGACGCAACGTCCTCGGCGTCAACGCCACCCAGGAGCAGGTGGCGGAGAAGAACTCCGAGTTCGGCCTCGACCGTCCGCTCCTCTCGCAGTACTTCAGCTGGCTGCGCCACGCCGTCACTGGCGATTTCGGCGAGTCCTGGTTCAGCGCCGAGACGGTCACCAAGTCGCTGTCCAACCGCATCTCGGTGACGCTGACGATCGTGCTCGGGGCAGTGATCCTCGCCGCGATCATCGGCACCGTGCTCGGTGTGACCGCCGCCCTCCGCGGCGGCCTGATCGACCGCGGCGCGCAGAGCATCGGGCTGCTCGGGTTCGCCATCCCCGGCTTTCTCATCGCGTTCGCGCTGATCTCGTTCTTCTCGATCCGGCTCGGCTGGTTCCGGGCGACCGGGTACGTCAAGCCGTCGGACTCGGTCAGCGAGTGGGCCAAGTCGATCGCGCTGCCGATCGTCTCCCTGGCCTTCGCCAGCCTGGCCAGCGTCACGCTGCAGGTTCGCGGCGCGGTCAAGGACACGGTTGGTCTCGACTACGTGCGCACGCTGCGCAGCCGCGGCCTCTCCGGCCGGCGGGTGATCTACAAGCACGTGCTGCGCAACGCCGCCGGTCCGGCGCTGTCGATCATCGGCGTCCAGTTCATCGGCCTGCTGAGCGGCGCGGTCATCGTCGAGACGGTGTTCGCGATGCCCGGGCTCGGCCAGGTGGCGGTCATCTCGTCGCGCAACGGCGACATCCCACTGGTCATGGGCCTCGTCATGATCCTCGCCACGCTCGTCGTCATCGTCAACCTCGTCATCGACCTGCTGACCGGTTGGCTCAACCCGAAGGTGAGAGTGACATGAGCACTGCCGCCGAAGCGGTGGAGGTCGCCCACATCCACGCCGCGGCCCCCGCCGACACGCTGTTCCGGCGTGTGCTGCGCCACCCGATGGGCTTCGTGCCGTTGCTCGTGCTGGCGATCATCCTGGTGACGGGCATCTTCGCCCGCATCATCGCCCCGGACGATCCCAACACCACCGATATCGGCGGGGCGCTCGCGTCGCCCAGCGGCGCGCACTTGCTGGGCACCGACAGCTCCGGCCGCGACGTCTTGTCGCGGCTCCTCTACGGCACACAGAACAGTCTCGCCCTGGCAGCATTGGCGCTCGGCATCGCCCTCGCCGTCGGCGTGATCACCGGGCTGATCGCCGGCTACTTCGGTGGCTGGTTCGACAGCGTCAACAGCTGGGTCGCCAGCCTGACGATGGCCCTGCCCGGCGTGATCGTGATTCTGGCGGCAAGAAGCGTGCTGGGGCCGTCGATCTGGACGGCGATGGGCATCTTCGGGTTCCTGCTCGCGCCTGCCTTCTACCGACTGACCTACGTCACCGTGCGCGGCGTCCGCAACGAGCTGTACGTCGACGCGGCGCGGGTGAGTGGTCTCAGCGACGCCCGGATCATCGGCCGCCACGTCCTCTCGGTCGTGCGCGCCCCGATCATCATCCAGACCGGGATCGTGTTCAGCATCGCCATCGCCATCCAGGCCGGGTTGTACTTCCTCGGCCTCGGCGACATCAGCGTGCCGACGTGGGGCTCGCTGCTCGTCGACGGATTCAACAACATGACCCGGAATCAGCTGCTACTGCTGTGGCCCGCGCTGATTCTCGGGATCACCACGCTGTCGCTCGTGCTGCTGTCCAACGCGATCCGCGACGAGCTGGAGCGCGTCGGCCCGCGCGTGGAAGGGCGGTCCGCTGCCGCAGAGGCATCGGACACGGCGGAGGCCGTGGTCGCCGTCGCCGACGAGATCGCGCATCCGGCCCCCGAGCGCACGGGCGAGCCGCTGCTGGCGATCACCAACCTCGCCGTCGGGTACCCCGCAGGCAAAGATGCGTACAAGCACGTCGTCGACGACGTCTCGCTCACGGTCCACAAGGCCGAGGTCGTCGGCCTGGTCGGCGAGTCCGGCTCGGGCAAGACGCAGACCGCGTTCGCCGTTCTCGGGCTGCTGCCGTCAACGGGCAAGATCCTGAATGGATCGATCATCTTCGACGGCGCGGAGCTGGTCGGCACCGACCCGCATGCGTACGACAAGCTGCGCGGCAAGCGCATCGCCTACATCCCGCAGGAGCCGATGAGCAACCTCGACCCCTCGTTCACGGTCGGTAGCCAGCTCACCGAGCCGATGCGCATCCACCTCGGGCTGCGCAAAGCGGAGGCGAAGGAGAAGGCGATCGCGCTGCTGACACGGGTCGGGATCCCGAATCCGGAGCGCACGTTCAAGTCGTATCCCCACGAGATCTCGGGCGGGATGGCCCAGCGCGTGCTGATCGCTGGCGCCGTGTCGTGCGACCCGGACCTGCTGATCGCCGATGAGCCGACCACCGCGCTCGACGTCACGGTGCAGGCCGAGGTGCTCGACCTGCTGCGCCAACTCGAGGACGAGACGCACATGGCGCTGCTCATCGTCACCCACAACTTCGGCGTCGTCGCCGACCTGTGCGACCACGTGGCGGTGATGAAGGACGGGCGGATCGTCGAGTCGGGACCGGTCCGAGCGATCTTCCACGAGGCTCAGCACCCGTACACCCAATCGCTACTCGACGCGCTCCTCGAGGGCGGTCCGGCGCGGGCGCCCTACCAGCCGCCGACCGAGGCGCTGGAGGCGGTGCGATGAGCGCGCCAGCCGGAGACGGCAGCATCGAGCTGCTCGTCGCGCGCGACGTCGAGGTCACCTACCCGGGCCACGGCGTGGCGCGGCGGACCGGTCACAAGGTGCTCAAGGGGGTGTCGATCGACATCCGCCCGGCTGAAACGGTCGGGTTGGTCGGCGAGTCGGGTTCGGGGAAGACCACGCTCGGCCGAGGCATCCTCGGACTCGCCCCGGTGACGGGCGGCTCGATCACGCTCAACGGCCACGAGATCGCCAACGCCTCGCGCTCCGAGCGGCGCAAGCTGGCCAGCGAGGTCCAGGTTGTGTTCCAGGATCCCTACTCGTCGCTCAACCCGACGATGAGCATCGGCCAGATCTTGTCCGAGCCGCTGACCGTGCGCGACGTGCCCAAGGACGAAGCACGCTCACGGGTCGCCAAGCTGCTCACCGATGTCGGCCTGCCCGCCGACGCGGCCTCGCGCCGGCCCCGCGAGTTCAGCGGCGGGCAGCGCCAGCGCATCGCCATCGCCCGCGCCCTCGCCCTCAGCCCGCACCTGATCGTGTGCGACGAACCAGTGTCGGCGCTCGACCTGTCGACCCAGGCACGTGTGCTCGACCTGCTGCTGGAGATCCAGGAGCGCACGCACGTCGCCTACCTGCTGATTTCCCACGACCTCGCCGTCGTGCGCCACATCAGCCACCGGGTGGCGGTGATGTACCAGGGCGAGATCGTCGAGTGGGGCGAGGGCGAGCAGGTCACCACGAACCCCCAGCACCCGTACACCCAGCGCCTGATGATGGCCGCGCCGGTGCCCGACCCCGACGAGCAGGCCCGTCGGCGAGAGGAACGCCACCAGCTGCTCGCGGCCGCCGCGCCCGTCAGCGCGTGATCGCGTGAGCGGCGACCTGCCGCCGACGCTGGCCGCGCTGCCGCCCGACTTCCTGTTCGGCACGGCGACGGCCGCCTACCAGATCGAGGGCGCCGCCAACGAGGGTGGGCGCGGCCCGAGCATCTGGGACACCTTCTCCCACACACCAGGCCGCACCCACCGCGGCGACACCGGCGACATCGCGTGCGACCACTACCACCGGTGGGAGTCCGACCTCGACCTGATGGCCGAGCTCGCCATCCCCGCCTACCGCTTCTCGCTGTCATGGGCCAGGCTGCAACCGCACGGCTCGGGCGCCCTCAACCCCGCGGGCGTGGCGTTCTACCGGGCGATCCTCGACGGCCTCCGGCGGCGCGGGATCACGCCGCTGGTGACGCTGTACCACTGGGATCTCCCCCAGCCGTTGCAGGACGCCGGCGGGTGGCCGTCGCGCGACACCACGCACCGGTTCGCCGACTACGCCCGCCTGTGCATCGGCGCCTTCGCCGACCTCGCCACCGACTGGATCACGATCAACGAGCCGGCGTGCATCTCGTTCCTGTCCCACGCGTTGGGCGTGCAGGCGCCAGGTGCTCGCGACCCCGCCCAGGCGATCCGCGCCGCCCACCACACGCTGCTCGCCCACGGCTTGGCGCTGGCCCACTTCCGCGACGCCGCGCCCGGCGCCCGCGTCGGCATCACCAACATCTTGAGCAACGTCAACCCTCGCACGGACGCAGCCGCGGACATCGCCGCCGCCGCGCGCCTCGACATCCGC
>JBIOUO010000081.1:0-3225 GCA_044867195.1 Ilumatobacteraceae bacterium | reverse complement strand
GCCGTCCAGCTGCACGGCGCCGGCGTTGCGGCCCGTGGCCCACGTCGCGCCGTTCGTGAGCACGCCGGTGAGCCCGCTCCCCGAGGCGTCCGTCGCATTGGTCCCCGAACCCTCGTTGAACGCGTAGCCGGCGGCGAGGCCCGCCGCGCTCTGTGCCGTCGTCGCCGAGGCCAGGATCATGACGAGGGCGGACAACAGGATGGAGCATGCGAGAGCGAGCCGGGCCGCGGTCCGCGAAGCCTGGCGACCGGATTCTCCGACAGCGCTGACGATGCCTGCCCGTGCGACGACCGATGGCCGCTGAGTGCCCGCTCTCATTGCCCGCCCCTTTGAACGCCGGCATGTAGCCTCGCACAGGTCCTGCCGCACCTTCAACTCTCCGTGGCTGGCGCGGCATCCTCACCCTCGACGAGCCGGCATTGATCCGCTTCACGGGGGATCAGCCAGCGGGCACGGGCTCTCCCCGATGCGGGTTCCGGGAGATCGGTTCAAGATGCGGGGCAGTGGTGTGCACACGGCGCACCAGACCTGGCGCTATGGGGTGGCGCTCGAGATGCACACCGTTGACCGCCATCGATGGGAGGGAGCCTCGATGATCATGATCCACGCCGACGAGCTGCGAGCGGGCGACATCGTCGACTACCACGGGTGCCTGCACCAGGTCGCTCACGTCGAGCGCCGGGACGGATGGGCGTGGCCGGTCGCGTTCGACGACGCCGGCTGGGCGATGGCCGTCGGCCACGAGGTCGTCACCGTCCTCCGGGCTGCCTGATCCCCACCGCCGGCAGCATCGCGCCGGCCAGCCGAGGGGCGTGGGCATCGGTCAGC
The DNA here is from genome assembly GCA_044867195.1 of Ilumatobacteraceae bacterium. Classification (GTDB taxonomy): domain Bacteria; phylum Actinomycetota; class Acidimicrobiia; order Acidimicrobiales; family Ilumatobacteraceae; genus JALZMG01. The sequence goes on along the minus strand of JBIOUO010000081.1, from coordinate 2,397 downwards.
GGACGAACACGGCGACGCGCTGGACGTGGTTGTTCGCCATCGCCTGGCGGTTCCAACGCTGCTCGACGGGTTGGGTGTGGCCGGCGGCATCGGTCGCCCGGGCGCAGAGCACGTGGTGGCCGGCGCGCTCTGCCCGCCAGGTCCAACGCCAGCGGCGCCAGGCGTAGCGCTCGATCTGCGCGTCGAGCGTCGCGTCCCCCCATGTCTGGCCCCCGTCGTCGCTGAGCTCGACGCGGGTGATCGGCGCGAGCCCCGACCACGCCCGCCCGGTGAGCTCATGGACGCCGCGCTCGACGACACGCGTGCGGGTCTGAAAGTCCGGGAACCCGGGCGGGACGAGCACGGCGCGGGGACGGATTCGGGTCACCGGCTCCCCGAGATCGTCACCGTCCTGCTGGAGGCGGTAGGCCACCGCGTTCTGGTAACCGGCGAACGGCTCGGACGTGACCGTGATCCCGACCAGCCACTTGACGTGCGCCATGCCGTACCAGCCGGGCACGATCAGTCGCACCGGCGCCCCGTGCTGTGGTGGCAACGGTTGGCCGTTCATGGCGTGGACCACGAGCACGTCGGGGTCGCGCGCGGCCTCGATCGGGAGCGCCCGCTGGTAGTCCTGCTCGACGCCCCGTTCGACGCCGTGATCGGCGCCGGTGAACACGACCTCCGCCGCGCCGTCGAGCACCCCAGTTTCGTCGAGCAGCGCGGCCAGCGGCGTGCCGGTCCAGCGGGCGGTGCCGACCGCCTCGTCGAGCCACGGCTGGCTGACTGGGCGGGGGTTGAGCCGAGCCCGACCGTTGCCTGCGCACTCGAGGGTGACGGTGAGCGTCGACTGCGGGCGCGCCAGTAGCGCGTCGAAGTCGAGCTCGAGCGGCCGTGTCACGTGGCCGCCGAGGCGTAGCCGGAACGTGCTCGGGTCCAGCGTCGGGATGTCGTAGTGGACCAGCAGGTAATGAAGGCCGACTGGCGTCACGTCGTGGGTGAGCATCTCCAGCGGCATCCCGTGGTTGCGCGTCGCCAGCCGCAACTCGTCGAGCGAGATCCCCTCGTCGGGCTCGGCGATACGTGACGGCGGGCTCACCGATGCGTCGAGGTCCTGCGTCATCGCCTCCAGCTTCGCGCCGGCTCGACCCGACCGTACGCTGGCGTGGTGACCACCGAGACCATGGAGCGGTTCCACGAGCCGGGGACTGTGCTCGACGAGCCGTTGCCGGCGGACTGGGCCGAGCAGGTGCGCGAGCTGGCCCGGCGGCGCGACGCCGTGATCCTCGCCCACAACTACCAACTGCCGGAGATCCAGGAGGTCGCCCACCACGTCGGCGACTCGCTCGGCCTGTCCCGTGTCGCGGCCGAGGCCGAGGCGTCGACGATCGTGTTCTGCGGCGTCCACTTCATGGCCGAGACGGCGAAGATCCTGAGCTACGACAAGACGGTCCTCATCCCCGACGAGCGCGCCGGCTGCAGCCTCGCCGAGACGATCACCGCCGAGCAGCTGCGCGCGTGGAAGGCCGAGCACCCGGGCGCCGTGGTGGTCAGCTACGTCAACACGACCGCGGCGGTGAAAGCGGAGACGGACATCTGCTGCACGTCGTCCAATGCCGTCGACGTCGTGGCGTCGATCCCGGCCGGCACCGAGGTCCTGTTCTGCCCCGACCAGTTCCTCGGCGCCCACGTCCAGCGCCAGCTGGGCCGGGAGAGCATGCACATCTGGCTCGGCGAGTGCCACGTCCACGCCGGTATCAACGGGGCCGACCTCAAGGCACGCGTCGCCGAGGACCCCGAGGCCGAGCTGTTCATCCACCCCGAGTGCGGGTGCGCGACCAGCGCGCTGTACCTCGTCGGGGCCGGCGTCGTGCCGCAGACGAAGACCAGGATCCTATCGACGAGCGGGATGGTGACCGCGGCGCGGGAGACGACGGCATCGAAGGTGCTCGTGGCCACCGAGACCGGGATGCTGCACCAGCTGACGAAAGCCAACCCGCTCGTGCTGTTCGAGCCGGTCAACCGCGCCGCGGTGTGCAAGTACATGAAGATGATCACCCCGGCCAAGCTGCTGCGCTCGCTGCGCGACGGCGTCGACGTGGTCGACGTCCCGCCGGACATCGCCGAGCGGGCGCGGCTGTCGGTCGAGCGGATGATCGCCATCGGCCAGCCGTCGCCGATCGGAGAGTGACGCCATCGTGAGCCGGCACCCCAATCTGGGCGGGAATCGTCTCACTCGGCGATCTGGGCGGGAATCGTCCCGGAATCCGAGACAGATCCCGCCCAGATCGTGGGACATGGCCGTCCTGCCGCCGGCTGGATCGGGCGTTCCGTGATCCCGCGGCGGTTGGCGGCGCCGGGGCCGACGTGGGAGCGCGACGTCGACGTCGTCGTGCTCGGTTCGGGCGCTGCCGGGCT
>JBIOUO010000080.1:0-28285 GCA_044867195.1 Ilumatobacteraceae bacterium | reverse complement strand
CGGGGTGCGCGATCGCCTCCGCCCGCACCTGTCGGGGTCGGCGCGCTGGGCGAGCCGGGCGTAGCCAGCCTGCGTCGTCCACTCGTTGACCGCTCCCCACGTCATGTGCACGGCGATCAACCGCTCGCCGACGAGCGCCGCGCCGAGCCCCGACAGGTGCGGGCGGAGGCGATCGCGCACCCCGAGCCGGGTGCGCAACGGGGCGACCCGCTCCGGCCCGTACGGGCGGCCGTGGGCGGCCAGCACCTCGCCCAGCGCCTCGCCGTGCCACAGCTCCTCGTACGCCCAGCACGACAGGAACGTCGTCACGTCGGGGTCGCCGTGAGCCGGCGTGACGAGCAGGTCGCGCAGGTAGCAGATCGTGTGCAGCTCGACGTCATGCATGTACTCGATCGCCCGCAGCGTGTCGGCGTCGAGCGGGCGCGCGCGGAAGGCGCCGAAGTCGAGGTCGTCCCACCGCAGCCGGTCGGTGCGCTGCTTGTAGTCGGCGATGTCGAACCTCACGCCAACGCATTCGCAGGCGCCGTCGCCGCAGATTGCGTTGGAGTGTTTCCGGCTCTGGAGGGTTTCCGCCGGGTGGCCCCCCGTGGAAACACTCCAACGGCGCAAACACTCCAATGGGCGCGACGGTAGGGGTAACCCCCGGCCGAGGACACTGGTGGGCTCCATCGGCGGGCGCGGCGGCGAGCTTCATGCTCGGTGGCATGGAAACGCTCGCTCCCCCCGCCACGCGCGCCGAAGCGCTGCCCCCGTGGGTGGCCCCTGTGCCGCTCGCCGCCCGCGCCGAGGCGGCCGTCAAGGTCTACGGGACCAAGGACCACACCGCCGTGCGCGCCCTCGACGGCGTGACCGTCGGCATCCCCGCCGGCCGCTTCACGGCCGTGATGGGACCGTCGGGCTCCGGCAAGAGCACGCTCATGCATTGCCTCGCCGGGCTCGACACGCTCACGTCCGGGCGTGTGTACCTCGGCGACGTCGAGCTCGGCAGCCTCTCCGACCGGGAGCTGACCCGCATCCGCCGAGAGCGGATCGGGTTCGTGTTCCAGGCCTTCAACCTGCTGCCGACGCTCAACGCCTACGAGAACATCACGCTGCCGCTGGCCCTCGGCGGGCGCAAGCCGAACAAGCATTGGGTCCGCACGATCGTCGAGACCGTCGGCCTCGGCGACCGCCTGAAGCACCGCCCGAGCGAGCTGTCGGGTGGCCAACAACAGCGCGTCGCGGTGGCCCGGGCGCTGGCCTCGAGCCCCGCCATGATCTTCGCCGACGAGCCGACCGGCAACCTCGACACCCGCAGCGGCAGCGAGATCCTCGCCTTCATGCGCGCCGCGGTCGACGACCTCGGCCAGACGATCGTCATCGTGACCCACGACGCAGTCGCCGCCAGCCATGCCGACACCGTGCTGTTCCTCGAGGACGGCCGGATCGTCGATTCGATGGCCAACCCCTCCGCCGACCGGATCCTCGACCGGATGAAGAAGTTCGGGAGTTGAGATGCTCAACGTGACCCTCTCGGGCCTGTGGGCCCGCAAGCGCCGCCTGTTCGGGGCGTCGCTCGCCGTCGTCCTCGGCGTCGCCTTCCTCGCCGCCACGCTCGTGCTCGGCGACACCATGCGCGCCGGCTTCGGCCGGGCGTTCGCCGAGGCCAACGATGGCATCGACGTCGTCGTCCGCAGCGCCGACACGATCGGCTCCGGCGACAGCCAGGTCCGAGACGCCATCGACGCGTCGCTCGTCGACGACGTCGCCAGCGTGCCGGGAGTGCGCGCCGCGGTGCCGAGGATCGAGGGCATCGCCACGATCGTCGGCGCCGATGGCACGCGCGTCGGCGGCGGCGGACCGCCCACGGCCGGCGACAACTGGATCGACGATCCGGCGCTTAACCCGTGGCGCATCGCCGAGGGTCGCGCCCCCACCGCTGCCGGCGAGGTCGTCATCGACCGCGCCTCGGCCCGTACGGGCGACCTGCACGTCGGCGACCACACCACGGTGCTGACCCCCGAGGCGGTCCCTGTGACCGTCGTCGGCATCGCCACGTTCGGCGACAGCGACAGCCTCGGCCCGACGACCTACACCGCCTTCACCCTCGCCGAGGCCAGCGCATTGTTCGCCCCCCGGCCCGACACGGTCTCGTCGATCCTCGTCGCCGCCGACGCGGGCGTGAGCGGTGAGACGCTGCGCGACGAGATCGCCCAGCTGCTGCCGGCGCGCATCGAGGCGCTGACCCAAGACGAGCTGACGGCCGAGCTGAACCAGCAGCTCGGCGACGCGTTCCTCGACATGTTCCAGCTGATCCTGCTCGCCTTCGCCGGGATCGCTCTCGTCGTCGCCACGTTCAGCATCCACAACACGTTCTCGATCCTCGTCGCCCAGCGCACTCGCGAGTCGGCGTTGCTGCGGGCGGTCGGCGCCTCTCGCCGCCAGGTCCTCGTGGCCGTCGCCGGCGAGGCGCTGGCCATCGGTGTGATCGCCTCGGCGATCGGCTTCGGCGTCGGTGTCGGGCTCGCCGCCGGCCTGCGCGCCCTGATGGACAGCGCAGGACTCACGGGTCCCGGCTCGGGTCTCGTCATCCACACGGGCAGCGTCGTCATCGCCGCCGCCGTCGGGGTGCTGGCGACACTGGTCGCCAGCGTGACGCCGGCAATGCGGGCCTCGCGGGTGGCGCCTCTCGCCGCCCTGCGTGACGTCGCCGTCGACCGTTCGGCGACCTCGAAGGCACGCGCGCTCGCCGGCCTGGTGCTCGCCGCGGCCGGCGCGGCGGTGGTCGTCACGGCGACGTCGGTGCCGGGTGGCGCCCTCGCCCGAGCCGGGCTCGGCGCGCTGGCGATGCTGGCCGGTTTGGTCGTCCTCGGACCCGTCGTGGCCCGGCCCGCCGCCGCGGTGCTCGGCACCGGCGCCAGTGCGACCCGTGGTGTCACGGGCCGGCTCGCCCGGCGCAACGCGATGCGCAACCCCCGGCGCATCGCGGCGAGCGCCTCGGCGCTGATGGTCGGCACAGCCGTCGTCGCGCTGTTCACGACGTTCGGCGCGTCCGTCAAGGCGTCGCTCGCGGACATGGTCGACGACAGCTTCGGGGGCGATCTTGTGGTCGCCCAGGACGACGGCAGCGGGGCCGGCATCGACCCCGCGCTGGCGCCGGCGATCGGCGCCCTGCCCGAGGTCGCCGGTTCGGTCGGCGCCGCACTCGTCACGGCGAGCGTCGGCGGCAGCACCGTCGAGCCGATGGCGACCGATCCGGCGGCGCTCGCCGCCTTCCTCGACCTCGAGGACACGGCCGGCTCGCTCGCCGACGTCGGGCCCGGCGAGATCGCCGTCAGCACCCGCTACGCCGACGACCACCATCTCGCCCTCGGGTCGATCGTGCCGCTGACGTTCGTCGACGGGACGACGACCGACCTCACGGTCAGCGACGTGTTCGAGCGCCAGGACGTCCTTGGCGACATGCTCATCGACCGCGACGACTGGGAACCCCACGCCGGCCAGTCGATGGACGTCGTCGTGCTCGTCGACCTCGCCGGCGGCGTGCCCGCCGACGTTGGACAGGCCGCAGTCGCCGGCGTGACCGAGCGCTTCGGCGCTCCCGAGCCGCAGACTCGTGACGAGTACCTCGACTCGTTCGGCACCCAGATCGACCAGATGTTGTACGTCATCTACGGCCTGCTCGGCATCGCCGTGCTGATCGCGCTGATGGGCATCGGCAACACGCTGTCGCTGTCGGTCCACGAGCGGACGAGGGAGCTCGGCCTGCTCCGGGCGATCGGCCAGTCGCGGGCGCAACTACGGTCCGCGCTGCGCTGGGAGTCGATGATCGTGGCCGTGTTCGGCACGATCGGCGGGCTCGCCCTCGGCACGTTCCTCGGCTGGGGCCTGATGCGGGCGCTGCAGGCCGACGAGGGCTTCGGCGTCTTCGCCGCCCCCGTCACGCCGCTCGCGGTGATCCTCGCGCTGGCTGCGATCGCCGGTGTGGTCGCCGCCGTGCGCCCCGCCCGGCGAGCCGCCCGCCTCGACGTCCTCGACGCGATCGCGACGGACTAGGTAGCTCGGGCTCGTGTCGCAGACAAGCTGCTCCCCTCGCCTCCGAGTTCGCCGCCGCCGCCACGCAACGGCGCTCACCCACCTCAAGTCGTGCCCGATCGCCGACCTCGGGCTCGTGTCGCAGACAAGCTGCTCCCCTCACCTCCGAGTTCGCCGCCGCCGCCACGCAACGGCGCTCACCCACCTCAAGTCGTGCCCGATTGACGATCAGAGGGATACGTAACGTGGACGACGCGATGGCCAGCCCCCTCGGCCCCCTGAAGCCCTGGCGCCATCCGCTGCGCCTGCTGCGGACGCTGGGGTACACGCTGACGGCGCTGCCGTTCGCCGCGGTGGCGTTCGCGACCGTGCTGACCCTGCTCGTCGTCGCCGCCAGCCTGGTGATCACGTTCGTGCTGGCAGTGCCGTTCGCCTGGCTCCTCTTCGTGTGGAGCCGGGCGCTCGGCCACGCCGAGCGGTCCCGCATCGACGTCCTGATGGACGTCCGGATCGACGACCCGGTGCCGCCGCTCGCCGCCCAGGGGTGGCTGCGGCGGCTCGGCGAGCGACTGAAGTCCGGAACGCGGTGGAAGGAGATCGGCCACCACCTCGCTTCGCTGCCGATCGCGGCCATCGGCTTCGCCCTGACCTACGCCGCCTGGACCGGCTCGGTGGCGATCGCGGTGATGCCGGCGTACGTCAACCACCTCCCAGGCGATTCGGCCAAGTTCTGGCTGTTCGAGATCACAGCGGGCACCGGCGCCTGGCTGTGCACCCTCGTCGGGATCGTCGGGCTCTTGCTCGTCGCGCCGTGGGTGACGGTCGGCGTCGCCCGGCTCGAGCTCGCACTCGCCCGCGGTCTGCTCGGGCCGAGCGCCGAGCAAGAGCACGCCGCCCAGGTGACCCAGCTCGAGACCAGGCGCTCGGCGGCCGTCGACAGCGCCGAGGCCGAGCGACGGCGGATCGAGCGCGACCTCCACGACGGCGCCCAGCAGCGGCTCGTCGCGCTGGCCGCCAACCTCGGATCGGCGCGCGAGAAGCTCGAGCGCGGCGACGTCGCGGAAGGGCGGGCGATGGTCGCCGGCGCGCACGAGGAGTCGAAGGCCGCGCTCCGCGACATCCGCGACCTCGTGCGCGGCATCCACCCCGTGATCCTCGAGGACCGCGGCCTCGACGCCGCGCTCTCGGCGGTCGTCGCGCGCTCGCCGATCCCGGTGGCGCTCGACGTCAACGTCTCCGAGCGCCCGTCACCCGCCGTGGAGAGCGCGGCCTACTTCGTCGTCAGCGAGGCGCTGGCCAACGTCGCCCGCCATGCCATGGCGACCAAGGCATTCGTCAGCATCGCCCGCGCCGGCGACCGGTTGGTGATCGAGGTGCGCGACGACGGCATCGGTGGCGCCGACGTGACTCGGGGCACCGGGCTCGCCGGCCTGCGCGACCGCGTCGCCGGGCTCGGCGGGTCGATCTACGTGATCAGCCCGCACGGCGGACCGACCACGATCTCGGTGGAGCTGCCATGCGCGTCGTGATCGCCGAGGACTCCGTGCTGCTGCGCGCCGGGCTGACCCGCATCCTCGCCGACGCCGGCGAGGAGGTGGTGGCGACCGTCGGCGCCGCCGACGAGCTGATGACCGTCGTCGAGCGCCACCAGCCCGACCTGTGCGACGTCGACGTGCGGATGCCGCCGACGCACACCGACGACGGGCTGCGGGCGGCGATCGCGATCCGCCAGCGGTGGCCGAAGGTCGGGATCCTCGTCCTGTCGCAGTACGTCGAGGAGCGCTACGCGACCGAGCTGCTGGCCGGCGAGACGACTTCGATCGGCTACCTGCTCAAGGACCGCGTCGCCGATGTTGCCGAGTTCCTGGTCGCCGTGCGGCGCGTCGGCGACGGCGGCACCGCGCTCGACCCCGAGGTCGTCGCCCAGCTGCTGGCGCGTTCGCGCCGCAGGGACCCGCTGGACCGGCTGACCCCGCGCGAGCGTGAGGTGCTGGCGCTGATGGCCGAGGGGCGAAGCAACCCGGCGATCGCCCGCTCGCTCGTCGTGTCCGACAAGGCGGTCGAGAAGCACGTCAGCAACATTTTCACCAAGCTCGACCTGCCTCCCGCCGAGGACGACCACCGCCGCGTGCTGGCGGTCCTGCAGTGGGTGAAGAGCTGAGCGAGGAACGACGATGACGAACCTGATCGAGACCCGACCGACCGGCCCGGCGGTGCCGCTGCCGCCGCCCCGCCCCAGCCGTCCGGAGCGGCGCACGCCGGCTGGCGTGCGGGTGCTGTGGACGGTGTTCGCCGGCCTGCTGGTGGTCGGCGCGCTGGTGTGGGGGTCGTTCCAGGTGGTGGTCCTGCTGGCCCACGAGGAGCACACCGAGCTGTCGTCGTACCCGGCCGCCGGGCTGACCCGGCTCGAGGTCGACGGCGCGGCAGGCTCGATCCGCGTCGAGGGCAGCGGCGGCGACACCGTCGAGGTGCGCGCCGAGATCAGCGACGGGCTGCGCCGAACCGGCGAGTCGCAGACCGTCGACGGCGACACGCTGCGCCTGCGCAGCACGTGCCCGATCTTCGAATCGACGTGGTGCCGCGTCGACTACACGATCAGCCTGCCCCGCGACCTCGAGCTGGCGCTCGACAGCGACGATGGCTCGATCCGGGTCACCGGGACGACCGGGCCGGTGACCGCCCACGCCGACAACGGATCGATGGAGCTGACCGACCTGGCAGGCTCGATGCAGGTGTCGACGGACAACGGGCGCATCGAAGCCAGCCGCCTGACGTCGCCGACGGTCTCTGCCGACACGGACAACGGCCGGATCATGCTCGAGTTCATCGCCCCGCCCACCGCCGTCACGGCGACGGCCGACAACGGGCGGGTGGAGGTCGTCGTGCCCGACGACGGGACGAGCTATCGGCTCGACATCGTGACCGACAACGGCAGCCGTACCGAGGATGTGCCGATCAACTCGTCCAGCACCCGCTCGATCACGATCCACACCGACAACGGCAGCGCGACCGCCCGCACCGCCGCCGGCTGAGCTCAGGCCGGCCGGCGCTCCGGCGGAACGCGCCGGATCTGTGAGCCCAGGCGGCGGAGATCCGCACAGCCAGCTCACAGATCAGCGTCCGCACCCGGCACGCTCCGGATCGGTGAGCTGCGGCGGCGGAGAACCGCACCGACCGCTCACAGATCGGGGTCGGGCACCGGCGAGCCGGCCGGCCGACGGCTCCAGCGGTCCGCCGCCTCGACGGCGACCCGGATCGCCCGGTCGACCGCGGCGTCCTTCTCGGCGAGGCGCGGCTCCTCGGCCTCGCCGCGCTGGGCGATGATGGCGCAGACGCAGCCGGCGGCGAAGCCGTAGACGGCGCCCATCTTGAACAGCGTCCCGGCCTCCATCTCGAAGTTCAGGATGCGCAGCGCCTGGTACTCCTCGATCATCCCGCGCAGCCGCCGCAGGAGGTGCGGGTTGGCCGACGACTCGGAGCGCTCCTGGCCCTCGAAGAACGTGTCCACCGACGCCATCACGCCGACGTGGTGGGCGATGTCGAATGCGGCCGCGGCCGCGGCGAGCGTCACGGCGAGGAACGGGTCGGCGACGGCCGGGAACTCCGGCGGGGCGATGTCGGCGGCCGCACCCTGGTTGGTCAGCGCCCCCGACCCGATCACGACGTGTCCGGCGCGCACGTGATCCTGGATCGAGCCCGCTGTGCCGACCCGGATGATCGTGCTGATCCCGACTTGGACCAGCTCGTTGACGACGATGCTCATCGACGGCGCCCCCATCCCGCTCGTCGCGCACACCACGGCCGCGCCACACGGGAGCGTGGCGAGGTACGAGTCGAGGCCGCGGTTGCGGGCGAGCTCGCGGCCGCCTGTGAGATGGCTGGTGGCGATCAGCTCGGACCTTCCCGGGTCACCGCTGAGGAGAGCGATCGACGTGCCCGCCGGCAGGTCGGCCCGACCGAACCCGATGTGGTACTTGCGTTCCTCCCCGGCCACCGCCGGGACTGTACGCCGGTCCTCCCCATCCGAGTATCTGCGGCCATTCGAGTAGGCGGTGCGGGCCTGGCCCGCCCGCCGTACTCGGATGCATCGAGATACTCGGATGGTGGAGGCTCGGATGCGTGGGCGGCGGGGACGCACACGTACATTGGCGGGCGATGAGCGAGCAGATCCCTCTCGTCGACTACCTCGTGCTCGGCGATTCACCGCACCTCGTCGCCAACCAGTGCACGAACTGCGGGGCGACGTACTTCGACCGGCGCAACGCGTGCGCCGGGTGCTTCGGCACCGACTTCAAGCAGCTCCGCGTGGCGCCAGAGGGCACCGTGTCCACGTTCACGATCGTGGCGATGGCGGCGCCCGGCATCCCGGTGCCGTTCGTGTCGGCCGTCGTCGACTGCGACGGGATCCCGGTGCGCGGCAACGTGATCAATGTCGAGCCCGACCCGGACCACGTGTCGCTCGGCATGAAGGTGCGCCTGGCGACCTACTCGCTGGGCACCGACGACCACGGCACGGAAGCGATCGGGTTCGGGTTCGAGCCCGCCGGCACGACTGAGAACGGAGACTGACATGAGCGCCAGCGACGAGATCTGGATCCTCGGGATCTACATGACGAAGTTCGGCAAGCACCCGGACAAGGACACAGTCGACTTGGCGGCCGAGGCCGTGCAATGCGCACTCGCCGACGCCGGGGTGACGATGAAGGACATCGGCGTCATCGGCGCCGGCAACCTGATGGGCGGCGGCGGATTCGGCCAGCACCTGCAGAAGCAGATCGGCCAGACCGGCGTCCCCGTCTACAACGTGTCCAACGCGTGCGCCACCGGCGCCACCGCGCTGCGCACGGCAATCATGGCCGTCAAGGCGGGCGAGGTCGACTACGGCCTCGCGGTGGGCGCCGAGAAGCTGGCCGGTGCCGGCCTGCTCGGCGGTGGCGGGCAGGCGAAGAAGGACGGCAAGGAGTGGACGCCGTCGGGCCGCTACGGCGCGGTCGCGGCGACCGACGGCCGCATCGGCACGGACACGATGCCCGGCGTGTTCGCCCAGATCGGCATGGAGTACGGCCACCGCTACGGCGGCACGAGCTTCGAGCTGTTCGCCAAGATCAGCGAGAAGAACCACGCCCACTCGACGCTGAACCCGCTCGCCGCCTACCAGAAGCGGTTCACGCTCGACGAGATCATGAACGACCTCATGATCGCCTACCCGAACACCCGCCCGATGTGCTCGGCCAACTGTGACGGCGCGGCGGCCGCGGTCGTCACCAATGGGGCGACATTGAAGACGCTGTCGCTCGAGCAGCAGCGGCGAGCGATCAAGGTCAAGGCGTCGATCCTCACGACGGACCCGTGGGAGGAGGCCTGCCAGGTGCTGCCGAACGTCAACACGCTGACGAAGAACGCGGCCAAGCAGGCCTACGAGCAGGCCGGCGTCGGACCCGAGGACCTCGACCTGGTCGAGCTGCACGACTGCTTCGCCACCGCCGAGCTCGTCCACTACGACAACCTCAACCTCTGCGAGGAGGGCGGGGCGGCCGACTTCTTCCTGTCCGGCGCGCCGTGGCGCGACGGCAAGACGCCCGTCAACGTGTCGGGCGGGCTGGAATCGAAAGGCCACCCGATCTCGGCGACCGGCATCGCCAACATCTGGGAGGTCTGCCACCACCTGCGCGGCGAGGCCGGCGACCGCCAGATCGAGGGCGCCCAGTTGGGGATGGCCCACGTCATCGGGCTCGGGAGCGCTTGTGGCGTGCACATCCTGGAGAAGTCCGCCGCGTAGCACCCGCGCGTTCCGTGCCGTCGGAGTACGGGACGCGGGGCTGCCCCGCACGCGACACTCGGATGCGCCAAGTACTCGGATGGGCGGGATTCGGCCCGACCGGGACGTTCAGGTCGCGCCACGCCGGTGGAGCCGGTTGCGGATCGCGGCGCGGACCAGCGCCGTCCGGCTCGCCGGTTCGGGCTCCTCGACGGGCTCGACCCGATCTAGCAACTGCTGCAGGGCAGTCAACGTCGCCTGCCACAGCCCGACGAGCGGGCTGCCGGCCGGGCCACCTCCGGTGACCGGGTTGCCGATCGCCGCGGCCAGCGACCTGCCCAGCTCGACGGTCGCCGCGTCGCGCAGCACGATCGTCAGCTCGTCGTCGCCGGCCCGCACCTCCATCTGCCGGGCCGCAGTGTCCTCCGGGCTGGAGTCGCTGGTCCCCTCAGTGCCGAGCTCGTCGATCTTCCCCGCCAGCGTCTCCGCCTCGACCCCCAGCGCCCGCAGCGCGCCGGACGCCAGGCTGTCGTCGACCAGGGCCATCGCCTCCAGCAGATGGTGGCTCCCCACCGGTCCAGGCGCGGCGAGCTGCTCGGCGGTTGCGATCACCGCCTCGGCACCCGCCGTACGCCGCGTCGTCGCCAGCCCGGTGGGGCGGCCGCGGCCGGGTGCGGGGCCGGCGCCGGCACGGTCGAGCTCGACCTGCACGAGCGGCCGGATGCGCTCGGGGGTCACGCCGCGCCGCCCGAGCGCCATCACCGCGACTCCCCCACCTTCGCGCAGCAGCCCGAGCAGGATGTGCTCGGTGCCGATGTAGTTGTGCCCGAGCCCGAGGGCCTCGCGCAAGGACAGCTCGAGCGTCTTCTTCGCCCGCGGTGTGAACGGGATGTGCCCGCTCGGGGTCTCGGCGCCGCGGCCGACGATGGCCTCGACGTCGCCGCGTGCGCCCTCCAGCGAGACGCCGAGCTGGTGCAGGACCCGCGCCGCGATCGTGTCCGGCTCGCGGAGCAGCCCGAGCAGCAGGTGCTCGGTGCCGATGTAGTCATGGTCGAGCCGGCGAGCCTCGTCCTGGGCGCCGACGACGGACTGGCGGGCCGGCTGGGTGAAGCGCTCGAACATGCGCCCATCATCGCGCTCCCTGTCAATTCCCTGGCACTGCTAGGGTGCCCTGTTCGTGACCGACTGGGACGCACGACTCGCCAACTGGCGCGCCGAGCTCGACCTGCTGGCCCAACTCGACGACACGCACTGGGTCCCCCTCGCTGTCGCCGAGGCCGAAGCCGGCGTGTCCCGCTCGACACTGCGCGCGTGGTACCGCAACCACGAGATCCCGTCGCGCCTGGTCGACGGTCCCAACGGTCCGCAGCGACTGGTCCCCCTCGACGCGGTCGTCAACCGCGCCGCGCGCTCGCCCCGCCTGCAGCGCCGGGCGGAGCGGGAGATCAGCATCGAGGCCCAGGTCGCCCTGCTACACCACCGACTGGCCCAGGTCGAGCTGCGCCTCGCCCACCTCGAGCGTCAGGCGACCTGAGCCCCGCGGCCGTTGCGCCGCCCGACCGCACCCCGGAGCCCGACGCACCCCACACACCCGATGCAGTCCACGCAGTCGATGCACGCCACGCAGGCGACGCAACGGCGGCAGCGGATGCAGGCGACCGTCGCCACGCAGTGCCGGATCCCGATGCCGAAGATCGTCACCAAGCTGCCGACCACGCCCACACTCCCCGCCGTCGCCGCGCTTGCCGCCACGGCCACGCTGCCCGCCGTCGAGGCGCTACCGGCGACGGCGACACTGCCGGCGACGGCCGCGCTCCCGGCCACGGCGACGCTCCCCGCGACTCGGACACTGCCGGCGACGGCGACGCTACCGGCCACGCCGGAGCTGCCGACGACTGCGGCTCCCTGGGGTGTGTTCCACTCGAGGTCGGTTGACGTCGTCGAGGCGGCCATGGCGGAAGTCTCCCATCGTCCGCCGGCATGGGGTGTCCGGTGGTCGAGCAGCGTCACCGAGCTGGCGATCTGGGCGCGATCTCTGCCAAACGGGCATCTGGGCGCGTCGGCTGCCAGCTGTCGGCAGGGACGGCGCCCAGAACGAGCAGGTGCGAGCGGCGTCGTGGCTCGACCGCACGAGCATCTGGGTGCGGCTCGTTGCCCTGGTCGGCGTCCTCGCCCCGACTTCGCTGTTCCTGCTCGTGCTCGGATGGGCGGCCGACCTGGCCACCGGCCGAGCTCGAAGTTGCGCCGAACGTCTCCTTGACAGGCAGCCACTTGGCTGCCTAAATCGAGATACGCAGTCATTCGGCTGCATATCTCATCAAAGGAGCCGTCAACATGGTCGACATCAGGCATCGAGTCGGCATCGCCGCGACCCCGCACGCCGTCTACGAACAGCTCGCCACGACGGAAGGACTGGCGCAGTGGTGGACGCAGGACGTCAGTGGTCGAGCGGCGGTCGGCGACAAGCTGCGGTTCGAGTTCGGTTCGCCGGATCGATACTTCGTGATGGAGGTCGTCGAGCTGGTCCCGAACGAGCGAGTCGTGTGGCGCTGCATCGAGGGTCCCGACGAGTGGGTGGGCTCGGACCTCACGTTCGACATCCGCGCCGGCGACGGCGAGACGGTGCTCCTGTTCACCCACGCCGGCTGGCGCGAGCCGGTCGAGTTCATGCACCACTGCAGCACGAAGTGGGCCGCGTACCTCATCGGGCTGAAGCAGGCTCTGGAGACCGGGCAGGGCGCGCCGTGCCCGCACGACGTCAAGATCAGCAACTGGGATTGACGCGACTGCCCACTTGCCACACTGCTCGGCCAGTGACGCGATCTACGGCGCCCGGCGATGGATGAGGTGTTCAAGGCGCTCGCCGATCCCAGCCGCCGCCGCCTCCTCGACCGGTTGAACGAGCGCAACGGCCAGAACCTGAGCGAGCTGTGTGCCGGCATGGACATGGCCAGGCAGTCCGTCACCAAGCACCTGGAGATCCTCGAAGCGGCGAACCTCGTCGTCACGATCCGGCGCGGTCGAGAGCGACTCCACTACCTCAACGCAGCACCGATCCACGAGATCGCCGATCGCTGGATCGACCAGTACCACCGAGAGCGCGTCCGCGCCCTCGCCAACCTCAAGGACGCATTGGAGGCCAACACGATGTCCACGCAGTCATTCGTCTACAAGACCTACATCAAGACCACGCCGGAGCAGCTGTGGCGGGGGTTGACCGATCCCGCATTCACCAAGCGCTACTGGGACATGGAGTTCGTCACCGACTGGACCCCCGGCTCGAGCATGACGTGGCGCCACCACGGCGTCACGATCACGGATCCGGCGCAGGTCGTACTGGAAGCGGATCCCTACCGCCGCCTGTCGTATACCTGGCACACGGCCACGCCGGAACTGGCGCAGCACTTCGGCATCGCCGACGACGTACTGGCGAAGCTGGTCGCCGAGCGGCGATCGAAGGTCACGTTCGACATCGAGGATCTCGGAGCGATGGTCAAGCTGACGGTCGTCCACGACGACTTCGACGCCGACAGCACCACGATCACGATGGTCAGCGAGGGGTGGCCGCATGTGCTGTCCGACCTCAAGACCCTGCTCGAGACCGGCGACGTCCTCGAGCCGACCGCCTGAACGCCCTCGCCGGGCGGCGTCAGTCGCGCTCTCGATAGTCGCCGAACGGGCGATCGCGCTCGCTCAGCGCCTCGGTGACACCCTTCGTGGCGAACGTCGCCCGGTACTCGATCGATGCCGGCTGGTGGAAGCCCAGCGCCTGGATGTCGGCACCGGCGCGCATCCCGGCGCGAATGCCCATCGCCTCCATCGCCCGGTGCGCCGCGCGCTTGTTCAGCGCGAGGAGGTCGAGCGGGACCTTGGCGACCCGGTCGGCGATCGCCAGCACGGCGCCCTCGAGCTCGCCCGCCGGGTACGCCCGGTTGGCGAACCCTCGCTCGGCTGCTTCGACGCCCGTCATCGAGTCCCCGGTCAACAGCGCCTCCATCCCGTGACGAAGGCCGAGCAACCACGTCTGCCACTGCATGTCCGGCGGCGACATCAGGCGTACCGGCGGGTACCCGATCTGGGCGTCCTCGGCGACGTACACCAGGTCGCACGCCGTGGCCAGCTCGGTCCCGCCGGCCAGGCAGTAGCCGTGCACCTGGGCGATGATCGGCGTCGCCATGTCCCACATCTCGAACCAGTTGTTGACGACGTGGCGCGACCACCACCCGTCGAGCTTGGCGATCGAGCGCTCGACGCCGCGGTTACCGCCAGAGCCGAGGTCGTAGCCGGCGCTGAAGCAGGAGCCGGCACCGCGGATGACGATCACCGAGATCCCGCGGTCACGATCCGCCGCGCGGAGGGCGTCGAACAGCGCGCCGCGCAGCTCGTCGTTGAGCGCGTTGCGCTTCTCCGGCCGGTTCAGCGTGAGGCGGCGGACCTTCGGCGCCGGGGCGTCCAACAGGAGCACGGTCATTGGAGGACGGTACCGAACCGGTGGCGGGCCACCGTGCGCCACACCGGTTCGACCAGCTCGATCACGTCGATCGCCTCCACGTCGACGTCCCATCCGGCGTGGAATCCGTCGAGCGCGGTCCACGCCTGCTCGGCCGTTCCAAGGTCGACGGTGCGACCGTGGACCAGCGTGGCGTGGGCGCGGAACGGCACGGCCGCCCACGCCGGACGCTCCAGCGAGGCGAGCTGGGCGTGGAGCGCAGCGACGCCACCGGTCGGATCCTCGACGTGGAGGTAGATGCCGTGCGCCGACCTCCCCCACCGGCCGGCGTGGGTCAAGCGGATCGTGAACGGCTGGGCCGACGACGCGACGTCAGCGACCACGTGAGCCGCGAGATCCCGGTCGATGACGTCGTGGATCAGCGTCACGTGGGCGCCGATGCGCGCCGCCATCACCGGATCCCAGCGGGCGCGGATGTCGTCGATCAGCGCCTGCACCGGCGGCGGCAGGAACAGGACGACCGCCCGCCGCAGCAGCGGTGCACCGTCGACGGCCGGCGCGTCGCTGAGTCGCTCGCTGCGCTCGATCACGCGATCCAGTACCGCCGCTTGGGCACGCCGCCGCGGGTGTCCTCGAGGACTGACTCGAACACCCCGCCGCAGCGCTCGATGACCGTCGCCGACCCGACATTGTCGACATCGCACGTGACGAGCACCCGATCGACGTCGTACGACCGGGCGATGACCAGGCTCTGGGCGAGGATCGCCGTGGCGTACCCGCGACGCCGGTGGGCGCGCAGCACCCCATAGCCGATGTGACCACCCTCGCGAGCCAGGAAGTCGTTGAGCCGGTGACGGATCGAGCTGCGCCCGACGATGACGCCGTCGACGACGGCGACGAGGAACGTGCTCTCGACGAGGCCCTCCGGCACGTGCACCCCGCGGCGTTGGGCGTCGAGCCGCGACAGGTAGGCCGGCCATGAGTCGCCGGGAGAGTAGAACAGGCCGAACGGGAACCCCTCCGCCGCCATCTCGACGTGGCCGGCAACGAACGCCTCCTCGTCCTCCAGGTGCAGCGGCCGCAAGCGCAGCATCACGGTTCGTCCTTGGTCATCGCCACTTGCGTGTAGACGAGCGTGAAGCCGAGGCGGGCGAGGTTGCGCGCCGACTCACCGGGCGGGCCCGCGGTCGCGGCGACGATGTCGCACCCCTGCTTCGCGGCGACGGCCATGCGGTGCCGCACGAGCGAGGTCTGGACGCCACGGCGGCGCTCACCCGGCACCGTGCCCGCACCGCCGAGCCAGCCGACGCCCATCTGGCACGTCAGCGAGCCGCAGCCGGCCGCGACGCCGTCGACGTCGAGGAGGAAGTCGGTGTTGCCGGCCACCGCATGGGCGGCTCGGGCGTGGACGGCGTCCATCGCCCGCTCCCCGTCCGTCGTCAGCTCGAACGCGGCCTGGCGCACGGCCAGCCACTCGTCGATCGACCGCTCGTCGACGACACGTACATCGGCATTGGGTCGAGCGATCGGCATCGCGTCCTCCGGCGCCAGGGCGTACACGTTGCGGAACCACGCCACGGAGTAGCCGCGCGCCGCCAGCCGCCGGACCAGCGACCGCGGCGCCCACGACGCCACCTCGAGCGACGGCGCAAGGCCGGCGGCGGCGTAGAACGCCTCCACCTCGTCCAACCCCTCGTCGTCGATGTCGTCGAGGCTGACCCCGATCGCCCGGTTGACGTAACGCCCGCTGCCGAACGCGGCCAGCGCTCCTGCTCCGAACGGTGCCGCGCGTGCCGGGTCGTCGGCGGCGTGGGCGACGAGCTCGGCGACCGTCGCCAGCGTGATCTGCGCGGCCGTCGCTTCCAACCGGCGCACGAGGTCATCGTCGACGATCATCATCGGGCGATCTTCGCGGGTCCGGACGCCTGCGGCTGCTGCCCCGACCGAGCTCTCCCGGCGATGCGCACGGCGTACGCCGACGGCGCCAGCAGGACCGCGCTCGTCGCCAGGGCAGCGGGGATGCCGGCGGCGCCACCGATCACGCCCATCGCCGGCCCGATCGTCACCTGGCTGACCGAATCCGCCTGCTCGAGTGTCGACAGCACGGTCGCCCGGTGCTCGCGTGGCGTGAGCGGGACGATCCACGCCCCGAGCAGGTTCGAGCGCAGGGACCGCACCCGCTGGATCACCAGGCTCGCCAGCGCGGCGATGAGGAACGACCCAGTCGCCGCCATGACGAGCAGTCCGACGACCTGCATGCTGATCAGCCGGACGATCCAGCGGCATTGGGCGTCATCGTCGAGGTGGCCGTGGCGGCGCATGAACCACCACGGCACGACGACGCCGAGCGCGGCCGAGACGCACCCGACGGCGGCGAGCCAGGTGAGGTCGGACCAGGACGTCCATCCCGGTGGGCCGAGCTGGAGCAGGTACTTCTCGACGTAGCGGTCGTAGGCCTCGCT
This sequence comes from Ilumatobacteraceae bacterium, assembly GCA_044867195.1. Lineage (GTDB taxonomy): Bacteria > Actinomycetota > Acidimicrobiia > Acidimicrobiales > Ilumatobacteraceae > JALZMG01. Next base: position 11,601 of record JBIOUO010000080.1, on the reverse strand, counting down.
CGATCCTCCGGCCAGGAAGATGGCGACGGTCAGCGCGACCAGCACGTGACTGGCGCGGATGGCGCGCACGCCGACGGTCGCCGAGTGGGCCATCGATCGCCACGTCGATCGCCGACCTGCGTCGACGGGCGCGAAGTGGGCCTCGCCCATCGTCGCCATGAGCCAGCCGGCGAGGCCGAGCGAGAGGCATCCGGCGACGATCAGCGGCGCGCGCAGCGACAGGTTGATCCCGACGGCGAACGAGAGCGGGACGGCGACGAGTGCGGCAGCCGAGCCGATTCGGCTGCCGCGCATGAACAGCCGGGCGAGCACCTTGCGGTCCGGGTCGCCGAGCTCGCCGCTGACCCAGGCGACGGTCGCTCCGCTGGTGAACGTGTAGGCGATGCCCCACACCAGCTGGCCGGCGAGCACGCCGGCGAACGTCGGTGAGCTGGCTTCGATCAGGAACCCGAGTCCCATCCCGCCATGGCCGATGATGACCGACCACTTGCGCGACCAGCGATCGGCGACGACGCCGGTCGGGATCTCGAACAGCAGCACCGCTGCTTCCATGCAGGTCCCGACGAGGACCAGCTCGAGATTGCCGAGCTCCGCGGTCCGGATCCGGTACAGCGGGGCGATCGTGAACGCTGTGGCCGAGATGAACGCCGCAGTCGCGGCGATGGTGAGGAACACCCGATCCGGGCGCGCCATGTCGACCTCCGATGCACAACGAGTGGGTTGGTGTGATCAGAGACGTGCCGACATGGCGGGCGACCCTACAGCGCCGCGGCCGCGCACCACCCGAGCATTTGAGGCACTCACGACCTCCACGCCACCTCCCCACCGGCGACCGTCGCCACGATGTGCAGCTCGGGGTCGAGGACGACGACATCGCCGCGAGCGCCGGTGGCCAGGCGCCCTCGATCGGCGAGACCGAGCACCGCTGCGGGCGTCGACGTCACCGTCGCGATGGCGTCCGGGACGGAGCACCCGGTGAACGCGATGAGGTTGCGCACGGCTGCGTCGAGGGGCACGACGCTGCCGGCGAGCACGCCCTCGGCGTTGCGAACGCCGCCGGCACCAACCGTCACGCCCACCGAGCCGATCGTTCCTCCACCGGTCGGCAGACCGAGGGCGCCGACAGCGTCGGTGACGAGGTTCGTGCGTGCCGGCCCGAGCGAACGCCATGCCATCCGCACGGCGACTGGGTCGACGTGGATGCCGTCGCAGATCAACCCGGCAACGACGGTGTCGTCCGCCAGCGTGGCGCCGATCGGTCCGGGGTCGCGGTGGCCGAACGGTCGCATCGTGTTGAACAGGTGCGTCACGTATCGGGCGCCCGCCCGGCGGGCCGCATCGAACTCGGCGGCGGTCGCGTCGGTGTGACCGATCGCCACCACCACGCCCCGCTCCGCGAGCGCGCTGATCACATCAGGCGCGCCTGGGCGCTCCGGCGCCAGCGTCACCAGCGCCACGCCGTCGCCGGCGGACCAGCCGTCAACCAGGTCGAGCGAGGGCTCGACGATGAGCCCGGCCGGGTGCGCGCCGCGGCGCCCCGGAGACAGCATCGGGCCCTCGAAGTGGAGTCCGAGTGCTGTCGCCCCGCCCGCCGGAGCGGCCGCGTGAGCGGCGATCGCGGCCAGCGCCCGCGCCCGGACGTCGGCCGGCGCTGTGATCACGGTCGGCAGGAACGACGTGACGCCGTAGCGGGTCAACGCCGCGCCGAGCTCGCCGACGCGCTCAGGCTCGCTGGTGACGTCGATGCCGTGGGCGCCGTTCACCTGCAGGTCGATGAACCCGGGCACGATCCAGCCACCCCGTGCGTCGAGGTCGCCGGCTCGCCGGCCCGTGCCGACCTCTGCCAGCAGGTCACCTTCGACGACGACATGACCGTGCTCGAGGGGACCATCCGGCGTGACCACGGTGCCGCCGCCGACGACGAGCGTCATCATGCAGTTGTACCGCCCATCGGCTGACGCTCGCCACGCCGTCGCACGGGTAGCGGACTGGCCGTAGCGTTGCGTCGTGAGCGAGCGAGGCAATCCAGCCCGTCGAGCGAGCGAGTCTCCGAGCGAGCGAGGCAATCGACCGCGTCGAGCGAGCGAACAATTCAGCACGGTCTTTCGCTCATTGGTGCCCCGCAAGGTCCGAGGATGCGAGATTGTCGCATGCTGACAGGGTGCACCAATGAGCGCTGACGTGCTATCCGGGTCGGCGCGCCGCCTTGCCGAGGAACTGGTCGACGACGGGATCCAGCTCGACGAGGACGCCGCCGTGCGCGACCTCCTGCTGGACGAGCTCGACTACGCCCGCCGGATCCCGATGTTCGAGGGTCGGCGCCCGCTCTACGGGTCGTTCTCGATGCCGCCGGGGATGACGATCACCGCGGCCGACGGGATCGCCGACCTGGTCACCCTCGACGGGCTGCCGCGCGACATGGCTCGCACATTCGCCGACGGCCGCTCGGCGTTCGTCGTCAACCGCGCCGGGAACAGCCCGGTGCTCGTGTGCTTCGACCGGCCAGTGCAGTACGAGGCCGAGCTCGTCCACCTCCAGGAGGTCACCGGCGCCCGCATCGTCCAGCGGACGATGATCCTCGGGCAGGTACGACTATTCGCCGAGCGGCGAGTCATCGCCTGGGACGGGCAGCGCTGGACCGACCGCCCGACCGCGGCCGCGCTGCTGGCGGCGTTGCGCGAGCACGCACCCGACCTCGACCCGACCGTCGCCCACGGTTTGCTCGACCTCGCCGTGCACTGGCTCTCGCCGGCCAGAGTCGGAGCGACGATCGTTGTCCACGAGGAGGGCTTCCAGTGGGCATCGATGGACGTCGCCACCAAGTTCCGTGCCCCGCCGCTGGAGATCACCAACCGCCGGCACTTTCCGGCCCTGTTCGCCTCGCTGCAGCAGCACGACCTGGCGACACTCGTCACGGCGGACGGCCGCGTCGCCTACCTCGGCGTCGGCCTGCGGGCGAGCGCCGAGGCGGAGGATGCGATCGACAGCGATCGAGGTATGCGCCACCGATCGGCCCAACGGTTCAGCTACGACCACCCCTCCACGACGATCGCCGTGGTGAGCGACAACGGGCCGGTGACGATCTTCCGTGGCGGGCGAGCGATCGGCCTGTCGACCGCCGGATGACGAGCGGCCGCCCGCGGCGCGGCACCCCGTTCAATTCGCCCGCAGGAGTGCGGCGCTGGCGATACGGTCCGCGGCGATGGCCGACCCACAGCACAAACCCGACTGGAACCCGGCGACGAGTCACCCCGGGGAGATCCTCACAGCCGAGGGCCGCATCGCCGCCGCTGGAGCGTTCGCCCGCGGGTTCAGAAACTCGCACCCGCGTGCAGTCGCCCAGCGCCGCGCGGCGTTGCGACTGCTCGGCGCGTTCTTCGCCGTCTGTGGGGCGATCCTGCTCGTCGCGTTCGTCGCGATGTGATGGCCGAGCGCATCATGATGCGTTAGCATCATGATGTGCGCACGACCGTCGACCTCGACCTCGACGTGCTGGACGCCGCCCGCGAGCTGGCGCGGTCCCGCGGCTCGACGTTGGGAGCGGTCATCTCTGAACTCGTACGAGCCGGGCTGCGACCCGCTGGCGTCGAGCTGGTCGACGGCCTTCCGGTGGTGCGCGCCCGACTCGACGCACCGCTGATCACCTCGGAGATGGTGCGTCGAGCACTCGACGACCAGTGATCCAGCTCGCCGATGTCAACCTGCTCGTCGCACTGATCTGGGAGCGGCACGTCCACCATGCTGCTGCCCGACAGTGGTACTGGGCGCTCCCCGCCGCGGGGTGGGCGACCTGCTCAGCCACGCAGACCGGGTTCGTGCGGGTCTCTGCGAACTCGGCGGCGGTGGGCGAGGTGATCTCCGTCGGTGCTGCCACCGCGCTGCTGGCTGCCCTCGTCGCTCAGCCGTCACACCACTTCCTCGCCGATGACCGGGGCTTCGTCGACAACCCGCTCGTACCTCATGAGCGGCTCGTCGGGCACCGCCAGGTCACCGATGCTCACCTGATCGGGATCGCCCGGCGCCACGGCGTGGCGGTGGCCACACTGGACCGGGCGATGGCGACGCTCGGCGGTGACGACGTGCGCGTCGTCCCGAGCTGACCACCCACGGGTCTGATCACCCACGGGTCTGATCACCCGAGGTGGTCGAGGGCGTCGCTCATGCCGGAGACCGCGCGTGCGGCTCGCCACAGGTGGTCCTCCGGCGACTCGTCGTAGCCGCGGTGCTGGCGCCGCCAGCGGTCGTCCCAGTAGTGGTCGAGGACGTCGCGCAGATGCCGTCTCGAGACGTCGAGCTCGAGGCGGAGCTGCTCGCTCAGCTCGTCATCGGTCGGCGCGACGACCGCCAGGCGATCGAGCCGGCGCGCCAGCAGCGCATCGAGCACATCCTGGTCGACGCCGCCGGTCGCCGACCAGAACCGCACGACGCGCCGGTTGTCGTGGTTCCATGCCGGCCATGCCGCTGGGCGGTACGACCAGGCCATCGGTCGCTTGCCCAACCGCAGCCGCTCACCGATCCACTCGGCGACGCCGTGCAACGCGAGCCACGGCATCTCCTCCGCCGGCACGTCGACCACGAGTACCACGGCGCCCGCTTCCATCGTGTCGGCGAGACTGAGCAGGTCCCCCGTGGCCCACAGCTCCTCCAATGGCCAGCCGATGTCAGTCGCGCGTAGACGGAGGTGGTCCGACGCCACCTCGGCCATCTCGCTGAGGTGCCTGATCGCGGTGGATCGCTTCATCGGCCTGCATCGTCGCCGATCGGGACCGTTCAGCGCCGAGACGCACGATCGGCCGCGCCCACGAGGTCGGACAGCAAGTCGTCGAGGAGCAGCTCCTCGTGCACGACACGGGCGGCCCGCGACATCGCCGCGCTGAGGGCAGAGTCCCAGCACGCCTCGACCGGTCGACCATCGAGCAGTGGGAGGCCCGCGACCCGCGGCGCCAGCTGAGCGAGCGCCGCCTCATAGTCGACGGCACCGAATCGCCACGGGACGCACCCATGGCGGCCGATCATGGTGTTGGCGATGGCGACGCCCGGCCAGTCGAAGTCGCCGTGGTAGCGGAGCGTTGCGCCACCGGCGACGAGCAGGTCCACGAGGTGCAGCACGACGACGGCCGGCTGACCCTGCGTGCACAGGCAGGCCGGCGCGCCGGCGCACGCGTCGACTGCGGCCTCGAGGACCCGCGGGTTCTCGCACACGAACACCTGGCTGGGTGGGGCCAGTTCGACACGGCGGAGGTCGCGGGCGCTGAGATGCGTCTCCCAGCCCGCCGCCGTGCGGTCGTCGAGCCACGTGCCACCGTGCTGCGACTGCAGCCCGACCGTGAGGACGGTGGTCGACACCTCGTCGGTCGACACACCCACGACCCGCCACAGCTCGCGCCGGCCGGCGGGGCTCGATGGATACGGGTGCCCGGTCATCGCCGCTGCTGCCCGCAGCACGAGCGAGGCGAGAACCGCACCGTCGTCGAGCGCGTGGGCGTCGCCGGCGACGGCCGAGCCCAGATCACCGCGCCCGCACGGCGGCTCGCCGCTGAGCTGGGGCAGGCGGCGGATGCAGTTGATCGCCGCGGTCAACGCCACCGCCGCCTCCGCTGGCGGCAACCGACCGAGGGCGCCGGCCCGCCTCACGTCGCCGAGCCACGCTTCCACCCACGGCGCGGCACCGAGACCGGCTTCGTCGAGCGCGGCCCGGCCGACCTGCCACATGGCCAGCCGGGCGTCGAGGCGGGCCGTGCGCTCGCCGGGGCGATCGACGAGCGGGCCCCGCCGCGCCGCCACCGCGGCGACCAACCCGGCCGCGGCGCCGCTCGCCCGGAGCCGGCGGTCGAGGACGGACAGGTCGACGGTGACGCTGTCGCCCGCCACGGGGCGCCCAAGCAGTCCGGCCACCGCATGGCGCTCGTCGCGGTCGAGGTTCGCCAGCACGATCGTGCCGATCGGCTGCAGCCCGTTGCGCTGGAGACGATCGGCGAGCGCATCCCAGACGCGGCCCAGCTCGGGGCGTTCGAGCAAGCCGGCAGACATCGACGGTGCTACACGCCGACCAGGGACCGTTGCCGGCCGTCCCATCGGAAATGGACCAACGCCACGCCGACCTCTGCCGGGTCGCGGATGGCCTCGTAGATCTCGAGGCTCGGGACGGACGGGAAGCAGCCCCACAGGCGCTCGCTCGTCACGACGAAGTCGAGTCCCAGCTCGACCAACAGGCCGAGCAGCCGACCATGTGTCGGCTCGTCGACCTTGGCGAACGCGTCGTCGAGCAACAGCAGGCGCGGAGCGGTGGGCGTCGTGCGACCGATGGCGTCGAACTGCGCCGCCGCGGCCGCGAAGAGGGCGAGGTACGACAACACGCGCTGCTCGCCCTGCGACAGCCCGAGGCGATTCGACAGGATCCGGCCGGCGCCCGGATCGGCGGCGTCGGTGACGCGCACCGCGAACCGGTGCCACTTGCGGTAGTCGAGCGCGGCGCGCAGGTGATGCTCGTAGCTGGCGCTCGGGTCGACCGCCCGCTCGGAGTCGATGAGCGCGAGCAGCGCATCGCGCAGCTGGGCGTCTCCCTCGTCGCCGCGCAGGTCGTCGACGAGCAACCGGGCGGCGATCGCCGCCGGCGCCGCCGCATCGTCGCGCAGCGCCCAGTCCAGCCGGGCGCCCTTGCCGTGGCTGGTCCGCACACCGGCCAGGGCGCGGTTGGTGTCACGAACCAGGTCGTGGGCGTCGAGCAGCTTGCTCCGCACCTCGTCGCCCAGCTCGCGCAGGAGAAACCGCTCGAGGACCTCGCGCTCCCGCGCCGCGAGGCGGCCGCGTGACGCCTGTGCCTCGGCGGCCACCCGCTCGGCGACCGCGGCGAGCGGCTGGCGACCGTTCTCGTCGTCGACGTGGACGACCTTGACGCCGTCGACCTCGTCGATGGCCGTGTCGTACCCGCCAGCGAGCTCGTGGCTGAGCGTGTCGTAGTGGGCGAGCACCGTCGAGTCGAGGACGTCGTCGTCGCCATCGACGGCCGCCAGCAGGCGCCGGGCCTCCGCCACCTCGTCGCCCGGCGCGCCGTCGTCAGATGCCAGCGTGTCGGTCCCGCTGGCCGCGAGCAGCACACCGGGGAGCGCGAGCGCCTCCGCCATCGCGACGATCGCCGCTGCCAGCTCGGCGCTCGCCGCGCCGTCGCCCTGGCCGGCCACCTCGAGGTTGGCGACGGCAGTCGAGCGGGCCTCGACGGCCTGATCGCGCCGGTCCTGGGCAGCAGGGATGGTGCGCTCGGTCAGCTCGGCCAACCGGCGGCCAACCGCCGCCAGCTGGTCGAGCACGGCAGCCACGGAGCTGCCGAGCGAGCGCCGCAGCGTGTCCAGCTCGTGGGCCGCCGAGGCGTGATCGGCCCGCCGGGACCGCGCCTCGGCCTCGGTGTCGTCGGCCTCGCGCCGGCGCTCGATCAAGCCGGCGCAGCTCTCGCTCCACCGGCCGTACCGGTCGGCGAGCGTGTCGAGTGCCCGCCGGTGATCACCGAGACCCTGACGCAGATCAGCGACGGCGGCGAGCACCGCCTCGAGCGCCTCGACGCCGGTCGGCAGCCCGTCCCCGCCCGCCTCGTGGGCCAGCTCGGCGGCGAGCCGGTTGGCGCCGGCCCGCGCCGCCTCGGCGCGCCGGCGGTCGTCGTCGTGGCGCGAGATCGCCGCGGCGAGCAGCCGTTCGGCGGCCGCCACCTCCCGTGCTGCGTGGACGACCGCTTCGGCGGGCGGCAAGCCGGAGGTCAACGAGACGAGCTGATCGCGATGGTCGGCGGCGGCCTCGGCCACGGCGATCGCCGCCGCCTGCACGGCCTTGGCGGCGTCCACGACGTCGCGGAGCTCGGCGAGGCGGCGCAACCTCGTCCGCTGGCGGGCACCGGCACCGAGGAACTCGACACCCGGCTTCGACCATGCCCCGTGCAGCACGCCGAGCGACCAGCGGCCGTCGTCGGCCACCCAGGTCGTCGCCTCGTCGTGCTCGCCGAAGCCGATCGCCGACAGCACGGTAGCCACCGTGCCGGGAGCCACGGCCATGTCGTCGGCGAGCACCGGATCGAGCACCGCACGGAGTGACGTTGCCGTAGCAGGCAGAACACGGGCGTCTGACCACACGATCGTGTCCCGAGTGCGCGGGTGGACGACCAGCCCGTCGGCCGAGACCCACGCGTCGAGCAGGCCGGAGGCCTCGAGGGCAGCCTCGACGCCGGCAGCCGTGGCTGGGTCGACGCCGGGGCACAGGTCGACCAGCTCGTAGAACGGCGCGCCGGCAGCCGGATCGCGCTCGGCATCCCGGTAGCGGCTCGGGGCCGGCCGCGCTTCGTGTTGGGCCTCGAGCTCGGCGAGCCGCGCTTCGGCCTCCGTCACCTCGTGCGCGGCGCTGACCGCACGCGCGTCGGCTTCGGCCGCCGCGGCGCGAGCTGCGGCGATCGGCGGGATGAGCGCCCGATCGACGGCGGCGCGCACGCCGTCGACCCAGTCCGAACGCCGGTCGTGAGCATCGAGCAGGACGCGTGCCGCCGACCACTCGGCGCCGCACGACCCGGCGAGACCCGAGGCAAGCCATGAGCCGACGGCTTCGGACCACGCCCGCTCGGCACCGTCGTGGGCGTCGCGCGCGGTGGCCACCGCGGCGCGCTCGCGTTCGACGTCGGCCTCCGAGCTGGCTGCTCGCTCGCCCGCCGCCGCGGCGTCCGCAGCGGCCCGCTCGGCGCGTACGGCGAGCGCCCGGATCTCGGTGGCCCGGCGGCGACGGGCGTCGACCAGGACCGACGCCCTACGGGCGCGTTCGGCAGCGCTCGTGAGAGCATCGTCGGGGAGCGATCCGTCGGGTGCCGTCACGAGGGGCGAACCGAGCAGCTGGCGATCCATGCCGGCGTCGACCGCGAGGTCGGACACGGCGTGCGCTGTGGACCCGAGGTGCTCGAACGCTTCGCGCATCGAGCGCTCTGCTGCGGCAACGTCGTCGGCAGCCCGCTGGGCTGCGGACGCGGCTCGTGAGGCTGCCGATTCGGCAGTCGCCGCGGCGATCCCGAGGGCCTCGACGCGAGCCTCCCGATCGACGAGATCCTGATGGGCTCGGTAGGCGTCGCTGTGCTCGAGCGCCCGACGTTCGTCCTCGGAGGCGACCCGAGCCGCGTGGTGGGCGGTGAGCGCGGCGGTGGCCCCCTCGACCTCCCGCTCGGCGTCGGCGATGGCCCGCTCTGCCTGTCGCAACTTGCGGGCGGCCGCCGCGCGCGCGGCCTCGCCGTCGGCCACTCGCAGCGCCCGCCCGCGCAGAACGCCGCGTGCGTATCCACGGTACGTGCCGAGGAAGCGGCCGAGCGCGGCGGCCGTGCGCTGGGCGCGGTCGACCTGCTCGCGGATCGCGTCGAGGTCGTCGAAGCGCCCGGCGGTGTCGGCGAGCACCGTCTCGTCGATCGGCGGCAGCGCCTCACTGAGCACGGTTGCCAGCTCGCCCGCCTCGACACGGTTGCCGATGTTGGGGTCGCGCAACCGGTGGAGGAGATGCAGCACGTTGGTGTAGCGGGCCTCGTCGAAGAGCCCGAACACATGACGCCCGACGCGGCGGCGGTGTTCCGAGCCCGACGCAGTGACCGCCTCGTCGCCGACCACCTCTTTCAATCGCTCCACGGACAGGCACTCCCCGGCCCGGTCGAGCTCGAAGTCGGCGCCCACGCGACGCTCGGTCATGAAGAACCAGGCGTCACTACGTCGAGTGGCCGTCGACGCCTTGAGCCCGGCCCCAAGGGTGAGGAAGCGCTCGTTGCCATCGTCGTCCTCGCACCGCAACTCGAGCCACACGTAGCCGACGTGGTTCCCCGGACTGCGACCGTCGGTCATCAGCCAGGTGACCGTGGTGCGGTCGCGGCCAGTGGCGTCGAGGCGCCGGCTGTCGCCGTCGAGCAGGAACGGCAACAGCACCTCCAGCGCCTTCGACTTGCCGGCGCCGTTCTTGCCACGTAGCAACAGCCGCCCGCCGCCGAAGCGCAGCTCGACCCGGTCGTACTGCCACACGTTCAGCAGTCCGGCGCGATGCAGCACCCACCGGCCAACAGGCCCGGTGCCGTCTGACGGAACGGGGCGCCGGGGCGGGGTGACGGTGTCGGTGAGAAGCGGCAGGCTCATGTCAACTCCAACGCATCGTGCTGGTTCGGGCCGTTTCGAGCGGGCAGCTCGACGACGTCAGGGGCGTAGCGGGACGCGATGGCCGAGAGCTCGAGACCGCCCTCGTGCCGGCGCAGGAGGCGCATCGCGAGCAGCAAGTCCTCGACGTCGGCGAGGAGGCGCTCGGCGTGATCGACGTAGTCGTTGCGCCACCGTGATCGGTGGCGCTCGATCAGCTCGCCGACGATGGCGTCGAGGGCGCCTGACGGCACGGGCACCCAGGCCACTATCGCGTCGGCGGAGCTTGGCCGCAACGTTCGCACGAGCTCGGCGAGCGCGAGCAGGGTGGCGTGACCGAGCGTGCCACCGCGCGGGAAGTGCTCGTCGGTGAGCTCGTCGCGCGCGTCGATGGCAACGACACCCTCGGCGCGTATCTCGAGCTCGAGTCCGATGAGCTCGTCGAGGATGGTGGCCTCCCGGCGCTGTGACTGTCGCAGCCAGGCCCACGACTCGTCGTCGACGTCGCCGGCGACGACAGCGGGTTCCTCGACCAGGAGGCGGCGCACGCGATGACGGGGACCGGCGCTGAGCGCCGGCGTGGCGGCGAGCTCGACCAGCTCGGCGGGGCCGTCGACCTCGCGCAGCGGGACGGCCAGCAGGTGGCGGACCAGGTCGCGCCGCACATACAGCAGTGCTTCGGCGTCGGCATCGTCGGCGAGGGCGGCGACCGTACCGTCGTCCTCGACGAGCACCCCGAGCTCGACGAGGTGACGGAGCGCGGCGACGAACGCCCGCCGGTCGGCCACGGAATCATCGCCCCACCCGACGCCTGCCTCCGTGGCGGCGTGGCGCACGTCCTCGACGAGCGACGACAGGAGGACCTGCTGGCGCCCGGTGAGCAGCACGGCGCAGCACAGCGACAGATACGCGTAGGCGCGAGGCGAGAACGGGGCGCCCGACGCGCGGCGCAGTGGGCGCGCTCGATGTGGCCCCAGGCCAGCCTTGTAGAGGCGGGCGAAGCCGGGCTCGACGACGAGGCGGTAGCCGAGCAGTTGGCGCACGTCCCGCCCGAGGGCGTCACGGTGACGGCGGACGAGTGCGAATTCCTCCGCGTGCGGGCCATCGGCTGTGACCAGCGGATGCTGCAGCAGCAGCCGGAGAGCGTCCCGCCGCTCGTGGACATCGCGCTCGGTCATCCCCATACCTCCCGGCGGTCGTCCTGCCAGGACGCGGGCGGGCGGTCGTCGACTGTGACGGCGAGGCGGAATCCGATCATCGTGAGATCGCCGACGACGCTGCGCAGCCTGGCGTCACCGTCGTGCGGTTCGACCCAGAGCGTGAGCGGGGCGTCGACCAGCGCCGCGGTCGAACCGGCCAGATCAGGCCCGAAGCGGGCCGTGGCGAGGCTGAGCAGCTCGAGCACGACTGCCATCCCCACCGCCGACAGCCGGACGTCGCCGAGCCGGTCGCCGACGACGCTGCGCAGCCTGGC
>JBIOUO010000079.1:0-2101 GCA_044867195.1 Ilumatobacteraceae bacterium | reverse complement strand
AGGTGCACACCGAGCGGCGGACGCCGCTGATCCTGTTCACGCCGAAGCAGGGGCTGCGGATGAAGCAGACCCGCTCGCCGGTCGACGCGCTGACCACCGGCTCGTTCGAGGAGGTGCTCGACGACCCCTTCGTCGCCGACCGCGACGCCGTGCAGCGGATCGTGTTCTGCAGCGGCAAGGTGGCGTGGGACGCGATGGCCGAGCGCGACAAGCGCTCCGCGCCCGTCGCGGTCGTGCGCGTCGAGCAGCTCTACCCCTCGCCCACTGACGAGCTGCTGGCATTGCTCGACGCGAACCCCAACGCCCGCCAGCTGGTCTGGCTGCAGGAGGAGCCGGAGAACATGGGGGCGTGGAAGTTCGTCGAGAGCAGGGTCTGGCGGGTCAAGGAGCGCGGCTACGACTTCCGCCACGTCGCGCGCGTCGAGTCCGGCAGCCCGGCGACCGGTTCGAAGACGATCCACGACCAGGAGCTGGCCGACCTCATGGACGCCACGTTCGCCGACCTGTAGATCTGGGTCCAGCCGAGCAGCTGCGGCCAACGTCGGCAGGCGACGGTCGTCACAGCCGTTGACGCTTCGCGCGGGACGTTCGACCCTACGAAACTCGGGCCCGAGGCCTCATCGTGGACGGTGAGGAAGCGTCGTGCTCGAGTTCGACCAGGCCACCAAGCGATTCGGTGCGCTTGCTGCGCTCGATGCGTGCTCGTTCGCGGCCCGTCCCGGTCGGCTCACCGGGTTCGTCGGTCCGAACGGGGCGGGCAAGACGACCGCGATGCGCACGATCTTCGGGCTCGTCGAACTCGACAGCGGCTCGGTTCGCTGGCGCGGCGCGCCGATCGGGCCGGCGCAGCGGGCTCGGTTCGGGTACATGCCGGAGGAGCGCGGGCTCTATGCGCGCATGCGAGTTCGCGACCAGCTCGTGTACCTCGGCCGGCTGTGCGGTCGCCCGTCTGAGGCGGTGACGGGAAGCGTCGACGGGTGGCTCGAGCGGCTCGGACTTGCGGCACGCGCGGGCGATCGCCTCGACACGCTCTCGCACGGCAACCAGCAGCGCGTGCAGCTGATCGCCGCGCTGGTCAACGAGCCGGAGCTCCTCGTCCTCGACGAGCCGTTCTCCGGGCTCGACCCACTGGCGATCGCGTCGATGTCGGACTTGCTGGGCGACCTCACGGCGGCGGGCGTCGCCGTGCTGTTCTCGAGTCACCAACTCGACCTCGTCGAAGACCTGTGCGAGGACGTCGTCATCATCAACGCCGGCCGGATCGTGCGGGCGGGTGACCTCGCCGAGCTCCGCGCCGCGGTGCCGCAGCGGTTCGTCAGCGTCCGCTATCGCGGCCCGGCGCCGGACTGGGCCCAGCTCAGGGCGGTCGAGGTCGTCGACCACGCTCCGGGCGAGGCCCGGCTGCGCGTTCCTCTCGACTCCGACCTCCCAGCGATGATCGACGCCGTTCAGCACACGACCGAGCTCGTCGCGTTCGCCTACGAGCCGCCGACCCTGACCGAGCTGTTCCGCCAGGCGGTGGCGGCATGAACGGCCTCCAGCAGAGCTGGCTCGTCGCGGCGCGGGAGATCCGCGAGCGCGGCCGATCCGCAGCGTTCCTCGTGTCCGTCGCGCTCATGCTCATCGGCGTCGCCGCCGCGATCGCGCTGCCAGCGCTGCTCGGCACCGGGCCGGGCACCAAGGACGTCGGTCTCACCGGTGCGGTGCCGGCGGATCTCGAAGCGGTGCTGCTCCCTCAGGGCGAGGCGGTGGGCACCACGATCCGCGTCCACCGGTATGCGACCGTGGCCGGCGGGGAAGCCGCCGTCCGCGACGACGAGGTCGATGTGCTCATCGTCGATGGTCGCCAGCTCGAGTGGCGCAAGCAGGCCGACGAGCAGCTCAAGGCGCTGGTCACCGGAGCCATCCAGCTCGTCGCGGTCCAAGAGCGCGCCGCCGCCGCGGGCATGAGCCCGGACCAATTGCTCGCCATCGTCGAACCGGTGCCCGTCACCAGCGTCGAGCTGGGCATCGTGGCCGGGCGCAGCCCGGACGACGAGACCGCCGCCTTCATCATGACGATGGTGCTGTTTGTCACGATCGCCACCTACGGCGCGATGGT
>JBIOUO010000078.1:0-10887 GCA_044867195.1 Ilumatobacteraceae bacterium | reverse complement strand
GCGTCGGCGCGGTAGAAGCGCTGCGTGACGCGGGCGGCGACCTCCGGTGGCATGCCAGGCCCGTGGTCGACGACGGCGAGCTCGGCCGTGCCGTCATGGTCGGCGACGCGCAGCTCGATCGGCGTGCCGGCGGGTGTGTGGACCAGCGCGTTGCCCACGACGTTGGCGAGCACCTGTCGCAGCCGGTCCTCGTCGCCCTGGACCACGATCGGCGCGTCGACCTGCGTCGTGATCGGACGACCAGGGTCGACCGCCGCGGCGTCGCGTGCCGCGTCCGCGACGAGGGCGGCGAGGTCGACCGGCCGGCGCTCGAGCGGGCGCCCCTCGTCCAGCTTGGCCAGGTTGAGCAGGTCGTCGACGAGCCGCGCCATGCGCACCGCCTCCTGCTCGGTGCGCCGCATCGCCTCGTCCAGCTCGCCGGGTGCGCTGAGCCCGCCCACCCGGTACAGCTCGGCGTAGCCGCGGATCGTCGTCACCGGCGTGCGCAGCTCATGCGAGGCGTCGGCGACGAAGCGGCGCAGCCGGTCCTCCGACGCCGCTTGGATGGCGAACGCGTCGTCGAGGCGCTCGAGCATGTGGTTGAGGGCCAGGCCGAGCTGGCCGGCCTCCGTCGACGGGGGCATTTCCGGCACCCGGTGCTCGCGATCGCCGCCGGCGATGCGCGCCGCGGTCTGCGTCATCTGCTTGATCGGGCGGATGCCGAGGCGGACCACCCACCAGGCGACGGCGGCGAGCATCGCCACGGTGATCGCGGTGACCGCGATCTCGAGGACGACGAGGCTGTCGATCGTGTCGTCGACATCGCCGAGCGACGTCGCCACGACTGCGATCTCGCCGTCCGGGCCGGGCCGGGCGAGCACGCGGTAGCGCGCGCTCGACTGGTCTGCGGCGTCGACGGTGAACGGCTTGCCGGCGGCGAGGCTGGCCTCCGCCTGCTGGCGGTCGACGGCCGGCGGGGGCACCTGCGCGCCGGTGAGATCGCTGTTGAACTCGGCCCGCAGGACACCGTCGGCGCCGATGAAACCGACGTAGATGTCGGACGGGCGCTCCGGGCCCTCGAGGGCGTCGTCGTTCGGAGGCTCCCGCGCTGGATGGCGCCGGTACGAGTCGTCGGGTCCCGCCGCCGCAGCGAGGCGGGCGTCGATCTGGTCGAGCAGGTGGTCGCGCATCGTCGTCGTCACGAGCACGGCGGCGACGACCAGAGCGAGGACGACCACGCCCATCCCGGCGAGCACGCGGGCGCGCAGGGAGAGCCGCAGCACGGGCGGTCAGCCTCGGGAGCGGATCGTGTACCCGACGCCGCGTATCGTCGCGATCAGCTTCGGCTCGGTGGTGTCGACCTTGCGTCGGAGATAGCCGATATAGGTCTCCACGACGCCGCCGTCGCCGCCGAAGTCGTACTGCCAGACGTGGTCGAGGATCTGCGCCTTGGACACCACTCGACCCTGGTTGATGAGCAGGTAGCGCAGCAGGTTGTACTCCGTCGGCGACAGCGAGACCTCGTCGCCGGCTTTCAGGACCTGGTGGGCGTCGTCATCCAGCTCGACGTCACCGCAGCGCAGGATCGTGCGCTGCTCCTGGACGTGCCCGGTGCGCCGCAGCACGGCGGTCGCCCGGGCCACCAGCTCCTCGAGGCTGAATGGCTTCTGCAGGTAGTCGTCGCCGCCCAGCGTCAGGCCGCGGACCTTGTCGTCGGTGGCGTCGCGGGCGGTGAGGAACAGCACGGGAGTGCGGTCGCCCTCGGCCCGCAGGCGGCGGCACACCTCGAAGCCGTCGAGGTCGGGCAGCATCACGTCGAGGAGGACCAGGTCGGGTGACAGCTCCCCGATGGCGTCGAGCGCGGTCCGCCCGTCGCCGACGGTCGAGACCTGGAAACCGTGGTGGCGCAGGGCGGCGCCGAGCATCGAGCGCAGGTTCTCCTCGTCGTCGACGATCAACAGGTGGGCTCCCGGCATGCTCCCATTCTCGCCGGAGTTGCTGTGAGCTTGCTGTGAGCCCGGTGGGCATGCACCGAGAAACGCTGCACGTAGGTCGGCGACGGTGGCGGATCACGTCCCGCCAGCGGGTGGGGTTCGCGGGAGCGGGCGGAACCCGCGAACGCCCAACGCGACTCTCGTCACGAACCGCCGGCGTCGGTCGCTCTCCGCCACCGCCGCCTCTGCGACGGTCCAGGGGCGTTCCGCCGCGGGTCGAGCACGAGAGAGCGGGCGGTCTCCCACGCGAACGACCCACAGCAGGTCACCGCCGCCGTCGCAAGACGGCGACGATCCACCCACGACCATCGCATGGCACCAGTCGACCCTGCGGTCGTCCCACGGTCGTCCCGCCGCGTCATCACGGCCCACACGTTCTGGTCCGGATCCCGGTTGCGCGTGCGACCAGGATCCGGACGAAAACGCACGATTTGGCGACACACTCTGGCGCCGTGCGCTTCCGGCTCGCCCGCCAGCCCGAGCGGCCGCCCGTGCCCGCCGCCGCTGGACCGATCGTCCTGGTCCTCCCGGCACGCGACGAGGCCGACCGGATCGGCGGCGTGATCGGACGCCTATCGGCAACCGTTGACGGCCGCCCGGCGCGCTGCCTCGTCGTCGACGACGGCAGCACGGACCTCACGGCCCAGGTCGCCGCCGCGCACGGCGCGGACGTGCTCTCGCTGGCGCCGGGTCGCGGCCTCGGAGCCGCGGTGCGCGAGGGGCTGCGTGCAGCCATCGCCGGCGGGGTGGCCGTCGTCGCCTTCTGCGACGCCGACGGCGAATACGACCCCGGCGAGCTGCGGGTAGTAGTCGGGCCGATCCTCGAGGGACGCGCCGACTACGTCGTCGGCTCGCGGTTCATCGGGTCGATCGAGCGGATGCTCCCCCACCGCCGGCTCGGCAACCGCGTCCTGACCGCGGCGCTGCGAGCCGTCGCCGGCGAGCCGATCACCGACGGCCAGAGCGGGTACCGGGCGCTGTCGGCGCGGGCCGCCGCCGAGGTCGAGATCGTCCACGACTACAACTACGCCCAGGTGCTCACGCTCGACGTCCTGCGCCGCGGCTTCCGCTACACCGAGGTGCCGATCGGCTACTCGTTCCGCACCGGCGGACGCTCGTTCGTCCGCCTCCACCGCTACCTGCGCGCGGTCGTGCCGGCAGTGTGGCGCCTCGTCCAGGCGTCCGATCAGCCGAGTGCAAACGAGTCGGCGCTCACGTGACGAGCGCCCGCCCGAGGAAGTCGCCGGAGTCGTCGCCGACGCCGGGCAGGGCGAGGTAGAAGCCTCCGCCCTGGGGCTCGAGGTACTCCTCCAGCGGCTCGCCGACGAGCCGAGCCTGGGTGTCGAGGAACTGCTGCAGCCGGCGCTGGAAGCTGACGAACGCCAGCCCCTGGTCGAGCTGGCCGTCACGGTCGAACCCGCGGGAGTAGTTGAGCCCGCGCCGCAGGATCAGGCTGCCCGCGGTGTCCGGCGTCCGCGGGTTGGCGAGCCGGATGTGGGCGGTGAGCGGAGTGACCTCTCCGTGCGCATCGGCGGCGTAGTCGGGGATGTCGGTCTCGACCTCACCGTCGAGGGGCGCGCCGGTGGCCTTGCGGCGCCCGATCAGCGCCTCCTGCTCCGCCAGCCGGGTGCGGTCCCAGAACTCGACGAACATGCGGATCACGCGCACGACGTGGTAGCTCCCGCCGACGGACCACGCCGGCTCGCCGTCGCCGGCGCCGATCCACACGTGGCGGTCGAGCACCTCGCCAGCGGTCGTCAGGTTGGCCGTCCCGTCGAGGAAGCCCATCAGGTTGCGGACGCCGGCCCCGCCGGCGCCGCCGTCGCCGGCATCGGTGCGGCGGTTGTACCCGCCGAGCATCCAGCGCAGCACGAGGTGGCGGCGCGTGGTGCGCAGCAGTTGGCGCAGGGCGAACAGGTTGAGGTCCTCATGATGGCTGGTGATCGTCAGCAGCAGGTCGCCGTGCGAGCGGTCGGGATCGAGCTTGTCGTTGGCGAGGAACGGCATCGTCACCAGGTGCCGGGGCGCCCGATCGGCCAGCCCGTAGCGGTGGTCGAACAGGCTGGCGCCGACGGAGACGACCACGCTGAGGTCGGCGGGGGGCGGAGGGTTGCTCACGGTGCCGGTGTACAGCGGCGGGTAGGCCGGGTCACGCTCCTCGTACGGCAGGCCCGCCATCAGGCGCTCGATCTCCCCCGACAGGGTGCGGAACAGGTCGCCCAGCTCGGCCCGGTCGGCGCTGGTCACGGTCAGCGCGGCGAGCAGGCCCTGAGCGTTGGCGCGGTGCGTGATGCCCGCCTGGTGTGGGCCGCGGAACGGGACGTAGTCCGGTGCGGGCGCGGTGACGTCGCTGCTGTCGCTGGCCCCGCCGCGGGTACACCCGGCGAGGGCGGCCGCGCCTCCCCCGAGCAGCGACGTGCGCAGGAAGCTGCGGCGCCCGAAGCCCATCTCCCCGCCGCGCTACCCCAGGCCGAGCACGCCGGCGACCTGCGACAGCCGCTCGGACAGGTCGGCGAGCGTCGCTTTCATCTGCGTCGCGTCCGCTTCGGTGAGCGCCTCGAACGACTGGTACCCGTCACCCTCGCGATAGGCGTCGAGCTGGCTGGTGATCTCGGCGAAGCGGTCCTCGATGGCGGCGGCCAGGCCGGCGTCGGCGGCTTCGACGGCCGGCTCGAGGAGCTCGAACGCCTGCTGCGAGCCCTCGACGTTGGCGGCGAAGTCCCACAGGTCGGTGTGCGAGTAGCGGTCCTCCTCGCCGGTGATCTTGCCGGCCGACACCTCCTCGATCAGCTCGGCCGCACCGACGGGGACGGCGGCCGGGGGGATCTCCAATCCGGCGACAGCGTCCTGCAGCGAGGCGAGGTCGGCGTCGAGCTGGTCGGCGAGGGCGCCGGCGTCGCTGATGTCGCCGGTCTCCCACAGCAGGTACTCGAGCTTGTGCCAGCCGGTCCACTGCGGATCGTCCACGCTGTCGAAGTCGTCGACACGGGCATCGACCGAGCGGTCGATCGTGGAGACCAGCCCAGCGATCGGCTCGATCCGCTCCCACGCCTGGCGCGAGGGGGCGTAGGCCGCCTTGGCGGCCTCGATGTCGCCGGCACGCACGGCGTCGGTGAACACCTTCGTGTCGGCGACCAGCTGGTCGACCTGGTCGCGCACGTACGCCGTGTAACGGGCGACAGCCTCCTGCACCGCCGGGTCGCTGGTCGTGACGCCGGTGTCGACCGTGATGCCCGAGCCCGAACCCGAAGCGGCGCCCGACGCGGATCCGGAACCGGAGCCGGACCCGGACGCGTCGGCGCTGTTGCGGACGTCCTCGCCGTCGTCGTTGCCGCACGCGGCGAGGGCGAGCGTGGTCACGGCGGCCAGGCAGGTCAGGGAGCGACGCACGGCGGGTTGTTTAGCATGCTTAACACCAGATGCCAAGCCGTCCCCGCACGCCGTAGTGTGCCCGCCGATGGTCAGCACGACGCTGCGCCGGGCCGTGATCGCCGCCGCCGTCGCGTCGTTCGCTGCCTCGCTGCTGCTGCTCCCGGCGAGCGCGCTGCGTGGCGGCCGGACTGCGGCCGACGAGCCGCAGTACCTG
Source organism: Ilumatobacteraceae bacterium (assembly GCA_044867195.1). Lineage (GTDB taxonomy): Bacteria > Actinomycetota > Acidimicrobiia > Acidimicrobiales > Ilumatobacteraceae > JALZMG01. The sequence continues at coordinate 5,328 of JBIOUO010000078.1, read as the reverse complement.
CTGACGGCGATCAGCCTCGGCGAGGACCACGATCTCGACATCGCCGACGAGCTCGCCGCCGCCCGCTGGCGGGCCTTCCATGCCGCCGCCCTGCCCCGCCAGACCGAGCCGGGGCCGGACGGCAGCGAGATCAGCCCCCACGATCCGGGCCTGCCGGTGCTGCTGGCCGTCCCGGTGCGACTCGGAGGATGGGCAGGCGCCAAGGTCGCCCTCGCGCTGTGCAACGCCGTGCTCGGTGCGCTGCTCGTGTGGGCGGCGGTGCGCCGGTTCGGCGTCGTCCCGGGCCTGGCGCTCCCGGCGGTGCTGGCCTTCACCGTGGCGCCGCCGCTGGCCGTCTACGGCGCCCAGGTCTACCCCGAGCTGCCGGGCGCCTGCTGCGTGGCGGGGATCATCGCCCTCGCCGGCGCCCGGCGCCACCGCCGCGGGACGCTCGCCGGTGTGATCGCGCTCGCCGGCACCGCGGCGTGGCTCAGCGTGAAGTACGTCCCCGTCGCCGGCGCGGCGACTGCCGTGGCCCTGTGGCTGGCCTGGCGCGACGGCGGCCGGCGAGCGCGCCGTGACGTCGCCGTCGCCGTCGCCGCGTCCGTCGTCCTCGCCGCGCTGTACACGCTCGCCCACGTCCGGTGGTACGGCGGCCTGACCCCGTATGCCAGCGGCGACTTCTTCGCCGCCAACGGCGGCCAGCTGGCGGTGATGGGTGACCATCCGAATCGCCTGGCGCGCAGCGAGCGGCTGGTCGGGTTGCTGGTCGACCGGGACTTCGGCCTGGCCGCGTGGCAGCCGATGTGGCTGCTCGTGGTGCCTGCGCTCGCCGCCTTGCTGGCCCGGCGTCCACCACGCGGGGCGGTGCTCGCACTGCCGCTCGCCGCCGGCTGGGCGATGGCGACGTGGGTGGCCGTGACGATGCACGGGTGGTGGTTCCCTGGTCGCCATCTCGTGCATGCCCTGCCGTGCGCCGTGCTCGCCATCACGTGGTGGCTCGACCGCGTCGCCGCCGGACGTGCAGTCGCCTGGTTCGGCGTCGCGCTCGCCGCGCTGGTCTCGGGCTGGCTGGCCGCCGAGGCGGCGTTCGGCGACCTGACGCTGGTCTTCGACCCGTGGGCGACGTCGAGCCCGGTGCTGGCCGCGATGCAGGCGGTGCTGCCCGACATGCGGGCCGAGACGCTCGGCGCCGGCGTGCTTGTCGGGCTGTGGGTGATCGTGCTCGCCGCCGCCGCTGTGCTGGCGTGGCGCCACGAGCGAGGCCGCCCGCCGGCCTCAATCCTCGACGATGTGGTCGCGGAACCCGTCGCGCGCTGAGCGCCAGCGGTCACGGTCGAACGAGCCGCCGGAGCCGAGGCAGGCTGCCGCGACGCGACCCATCGCCAGCCCGTGGTGCGTGTTGTCATGGGCGAACAGCGGTTGGCGGCCGAGCAGCACCAGCTCGTCACGACCGTCCGCCCACGCCTCGAGCGTGCGCTGGTGGACATCGTGACCCAGGCGGTAGACGGGGTAGACGTGCTCGACGCGGCGTACCGCGACGGCCACCGGCGCCGGATCGGGCAGCCCCTGAGCGACGAGGGCGGAGGCCACGAGCGAGCCGAGGGCCGCCGACTCGAGCGACCACCACGCGTCGGCGGGTGAGCCCGGAAGCTCGGCGCAGAGCACCGTGCGCTCCGGCGGGTCGGCCGCCGAGCTCCGGTAGCTCGCCGGCTCGGACAGCCGGGTCAGGGGGGTGTCGGCGCCGGGGAAGTAGTGGGCATCGAACTCGGTGTACGGGCGACGCGGCACGACCAGGTAGACGAGCAGCGCGGCACGGTACGTGAGCGCAGCCGCCGCCTCGCGGGTGGCTCGGTCGACATGGTCGTCGCCGTACAGCGACGTCGTGACGGCGGCGGGCAGCGTCGACAGCACGCGGGCCGTGGCCAGGCGCCCACCGCCGGCGAGCTCGACGATCGCCGAGTCGCTGTGGCATGCGCGTGGCGGCCGTACCGCGGTCGCCGCGACACCCGTACGGATCGTCGCCCCGGCGGCGATCGCAGCCGCGGCGATCGCCTCGGGGATGCGGCCGAAGCCGCCGGCCGGATACCAGAATCCCGGCGGCGGCGTGGCCGACAGCACGCGCCGCAGGACTCCGCCTCCGGAGCGGGCGCCGACGCGCCGGCGGTACAGCTCGGCGCTCAGCTCGCTGGCCGGGACTCCGAACAGCTTGCGGGCATAGGGCTCGTAGAACTCACTGGCGACGGCCGGTCCCATCCCGGCCCGCACCCTGGTGGCGAACGTCTCTCGTTCCGCCGGCCAGCGCGACCGCAGCGGGCTCCGGGCCAGGTCGCAAGCGGCGCGGGCGGCGAACGACGGCGGGGCCGAGGTCAACAGGTCGCGCCCGCGCAGCGGGAACGCCAGCCACCTGCCACCGAGGCGGATCCGGCCGTGGCGCCGGCGGTGTTGCAGCTCGTCGCCGAGCAGGCCGCGGAGGTCGGCGAGCAGCGTTGGGTCGGTGCGCTCGTGGAGGCGATGGCTGCCGTGGTCGACCCGTACGCCGGCGATGTCGAAGCTGCCGGCCAGCCCGCCGACGACGGGCGCCCGCTCGACGAGCGCCACCCGCTGGCCGGCGCGTGCGGCGTACCAGGCGGCGGCGAGACCTGCCGGGCCTCCGCCGAGGACCACGGCGTCGTAGCGCTCGGCGGTCACGCTCGCTGAGCGTGACCGGTCGGCAGCGCGAGCGCCAGCGAGCCTGACGACGATGGGTTGCGGGGGCGCAGCCCCCGAGTCGTGGCGGTCACGCTCGCTGAGCGTACTGCCGGTGTGGTGTACTCAGAATGATAGGTGCGGTTTACATTTGTGGTGACCTGCTCTAACGTACCGGCGGTGATCGTGGTCACCGGCGCCAGCGGGTTCATCGGGACGGCGCTCGTGCGCCGACTCGCCGGTGATGGTGCCCAGGTCATCGGTGTCGACCGTCGCCCGGCTCGCTCGGGCGACACCGGCCACCACACGGTCGACCTCGCCGCCCCGCTCCCCCACGGGGTTCGCCGGCTGCTCGCCTCCGCCGACGTGGTGGTCCACCTCGCCGGCCGCCCGGGCGCGCGCGACCACTCGCCGGCGATCGCCCTCGCCCGGCATCGCGACAACGTGGTGACGACGCGGCCTGTGCTGGCCGCGGCGGGAGGGCCGGTAGTTGTCGCCTCCTCGTCGTCGGTGTACGGAGGGGCCGCGGCGGGGCACTCGTGCCGGGAGGACGATCCGCCACGGCCCCGCGGCGGGTATGCCCGCTCCAAGTGGCGGGCCGAGGCCGAGTGCGCCGCCCGCCGGCGCGGTGGCGGCGAGGTGTGCATCGTGCGCCCGTTCACCGTGATCGGGCCAGGGCAGCGGCCCGACATGGCGGTCGCCCGGTGGATCGGCGCCGCCGTCGCCGGCACGCCGATCGAGGTGTTCGGGTCGCTGACGCGGACGCGGGACGTAACGGACGTGCGTGGGGTCGCGCGGGCGCTCGCCGACCTGGTCGCCCTCGCCGCCGCCGGCCGGTCGCTGCCGCCGGTGCTCAACGTCGGCACCGGCCGGGCCCGCTCGCTCGGGGAGATCGTCGACGCCGTGCGGCGCGCCACCCGCAGCCGCTCGGACGTCCTCGTCGTCCCCGGCGCCAAGGACGAGCCCGACAACACGCTGGCCGACACCCGCCGCTGTGCGGCGACGCTCGGCTATGTCCCGGTGACCGACCTCGACGAGGTCGTCGCCGAGCAGCTGGCGTCGGTGCTCGCCACGGCCTGACCCGCCAAGACCATCGAAGTGTGAGTGCAGCGGCCGGCTCCCCGCCCGCTGGGCTCACCGTTCCGGGCACAGGCGGTCGCAGCCGCCGAAGTGTGAGTGCAGCGGCCGGATCTCCGCCCCGACAACTCACCGTTCCGGGCACAGCCGGTACCGTCGTGGGCATGGGCGAGATGGGCGAGCACGTGGACGTCGTCGTGGCCGGGGCGGGGATCTCGGGGGTCGGGGCCGGATACCACCTGCAGTCGATGTGCCCCGGCCGCACGTACGTCATCCTCGAGGCGCGCGACGACATCGGCGGCACCTGGGACCTGTTCCGCTACCCGGGCGTGCGGTCGGACAGTGACATGTACACCCTCGGCTACCGGTTCAAGCCGTGGACCTCGCCCAAGGCGATCGCCGACGGTCCGTCGATCATGGCGTACCTGCGCGAGACGGTCGCCGAGTACGGCATCGACCGCCACATCCGGTTCGGCCATCGCGTCCGCCGCGCCGAGTGGTCGAGCGAGGACGCGACGTGGACCGTGTCGGCGGTGCACACCGCCCCGAACGGGGCGCCCGCGCCGGTGACGATCCGCTGCAACTACCTGTTCATGTGCGCGGGCTACTACAGCTACAGCCAGCCGTACGACGCCGAAATCCCGGGCCTCGATCGGTTCGCCGGCCAGGTCGTGCATCCACAGTTCTGGCCCGACGACCTCGACGATGCGGGCAAGCGGGTGGTCGTCATCGGCTCGGGCGCCACGGCGATGACGCTCGTACCGGCGATGGCCGCGACGGCGGGCCACGTCACGATGCTGCAACGCTCACCGACCTACGTCGTGTCCCGGCCCGACGAGGACGTGATCGCCAAGGGACTGCGGCGGGTGCTGCCCGAGCGGACCGCGTACGCCCTCACCCGCCGCAAGAACGCCGCCCTGCAACAGCTCTTCTACGACCAGTGCCGCAAGAAACCGGCGAAGTGGAAGGCGAGGCTGATCGGCCTGACCCGCAAGCAGCTCCCAGGCGTCGATGTCGACACTCACTTCACGCCGCGCTACGACCCGTGGGACCAGCGGCTGTGCCTCATCCCCAACGGCGACCTGTACCAGACGATCCGCTCCGGCCAGGTCGACGTCGTCACCGACACGGTCGACACCGTCAACCCGACTGGCATCCGCCTGGCGTCGGGACGCCAGCTCGACGCCGACATCATCGTCACCGCCACCGGCCTGCAACTCGTCACGCTCGGCGAGGTCGAGTTCGTCGTCGACGGTCGCCCGGTCGACTTCGCCGGGACGTGGACGTACAAGGGCTTCGCCTACTCGGACGTGCCGAACCTGGCGTCGTCGTTCGGCTACATCAACGCCTCATGGACGCTGCGAGCGGATCTCACGTGCGAGTACGTGTGCCGCCTCCTCAACCACATGGACGCCACGGGCACCCGCCAATGCACGCCGCGGCTGCGTCCCAGCGACGCCGGCATGCGGGCCCGGCCGTGGATCGAGGGCTTCTCGTCGGGCTACGTGCAGCGGGTCCTCCACCTGCTGCCCAAGCAGGGCGACCGCCCGCCCTGGATCAACCCGCAGCGCTACAGCCGGGACA
>JBIOUO010000077.1:0-4518 GCA_044867195.1 Ilumatobacteraceae bacterium | reverse complement strand
GCCTTCGCCGGCGCTCGCTTCGCCGTCGCAGCCTTCTTCGCCGGCGTCTTGGTGGCCGGGGCTTTCTTGGCCGGGGCTTTCTTCGCCGTCGCAGCCTTCTTGGCGGGCGCCTTCTTCGCCGGCCCTTTCTTGGCGGCCGCCTTCGTCACCGGGGGCATGTCATCTCTTCCTCCTCGGGTTGAGCGCCGCCTTGAGCGTGGCGCTCGGAGTGAACTTCATCGCCGTGGACGCGGCGATCTTCACCGGCGCGCCCGTCTGCGGGTTGCGTCCGGTGCGGGCGGCCCGCTTGGTCGTGCTGAACGCCCCGAATCCGGGCCACGAGATCTTCGTGCCCTTCTTCGTCGCCTTCGTCACGTGGTCGAAGAACGCACCGAGCGTTCGCTCGGCATCCGCCTTGGAGACGTTCGCCGAAGTCGCGACTGCATCGATGAGCTCTGCCTTGGTTGCCATTGCTCCTCTTTCGAGTGGTTGTCGCCGAGCAACCTCGCTCGGTCTGTCAGCGGGACCCGCAAGTCCCTTGCCCGGAGGCGAGGTCAAGTCGAACCGGTTGCTCGCCAGGCATTCAAGTACCGATTACGTTGCATGTGCAATGACAGGCTGTGAACCCCTTGCGCGGCGCCAGTCCGAGCCGGCCTCAGGCCATCGATGCCAGGGCCGCGCGGACCTGCTCGGCGACCGCTGTCGCCTCACCCGCGGCGTATCTCCGGCGGGGCCAGAAGAAGCCGCGCAGACCGTCGCCCTTCGTGCGCGGGACCACGTGCACGTGGAGGTGGGCGACGCTCTGGCTGACAACGTTGTTGTTGGCGACGAAGGAGCCCTGGGCACGGACAGCCGCCGGCACCGCGGCGGCCAGCCGCTGGACGCGCTCGAAGAACGGCCCGACGTCCTCGAGCTCCGGCAATGTCACGACATGGTCGACCGGGACCACCAGCACGTGTCCCGGGAACAGCGGCGTGCGATCGAGGAAGGCCACCGCGACCTCGTCGCGGTACACGACCTCGGCCGCCGCCGTGCCGGCGACGATGGCGCAGAACGGACACGCCCGGTCGAGCGGCACGAGCCACCGTACCGCGCCCGCCGGGCGGGAGATCCTGTGCTCATCCACCGCGCCGCCGCCGGGCTGGCATCCGAGTACGCCAAGCGGGTCTGGCCCGCGCCAGCTACTCGTACGACGCCAGATACTCGGATGGGGACGACGCCGGACGTCACGCTGACACCCCCGGCGTAGGGTCGGGAGGCGTGGGTTTGCCGCGGTTCGCTGTCGTCGACGTCGAGACCTCGGGCCTCTCCACGCGCCGCCACAACATCCTCCAGATCGGGGTCGTCACGGTCGAGCCCGACGGCGCGGTCGTCGACCAGTGGTCGACGCTCGTCAAGTTGCGCCGGCCGTGGAACCGGGTCGGGCCGCGGCGGGTGCACGGCATCACCCGACGCGCCCTGCGCGGCGCGCCGAGCGAGGCGATGGCGCTTGGTGAGCTGCGCACCCGGCTCGACGGCGCCGTGTTCACGGCCCACAACGCCGGGTTCGACGCCGCGTTCATCGAGCGCGCCGCGGCCCGCGCCCACGTGCCGATCACGCTCGGACGCCGCCTGTGCACGCTCCAGCTGTCGCGGCGGCTCGACCCGGAGCGCCAGCTGACGCACGGCCTGGCCGACCTGTGCACCCGCTACGGCGTCGCCATCGGACGTCATCACGACGCACTCAGCGACGCGCGCGCCGCCGCCGCCGTCCTGCCCCACCTCCTCGCCGCCTACGGCGTCGTCGACGAGGCCGATCTCGATGCGCTCTACGTGCCGGTGCCGGTGTAGCGGGCGAGCACCCGGCGGGCGACGTCGGTGCCCATCGACCGCCAGGCGGCCGGGGCGCGCACGGTCGCCGCCGGCCCCAAGCGCACCAGCAGGCGCTGCAGCCACCGCTCGCTGGCCACTGGGAACGTGGCGTCGACCACTCCCCCGCGACGCTCCACCACCCGGTCGACGGGGTAGCGCTCGATCACCCAACGCGCCTCCGGCTGCAACCGCAACGTGACGCGCGCCAATCCGGCGTCGGCGAACCAGGCAGGCGCACCACCGCCGTCGATCACCTCCAATTGGTCGTGCTCGCCGGTCCGCTCGATCGTCTCGAAGCGGTCGAGTCGGAACGTGCGCCGCTCCCCCGACCGGCCGTCGTCTGCCGCGACGTACCACTCGCCGCGGTCGGTGAACACCCGGCGTGGCGTGATCGTTCTCTCCGTCACCTCGTCTCGCGACGGGGTCCAGTACGTGACGCGCAGTCGCTCACCCGACGAGGTGGCCGACGACACGACCTCGAATGCCTCGGCCAGCGCCGGCGGGATCGGCAGGTCGACGAAGACGGCGTCGTCACCGAGCACGGATGCCAGCTTCTGCAGGCCGCGCCCGAGCGGGCCGCCGGGGTCGGCGCCGGGCAGTTGCATCGCCGCCCGCCCGGCGGCGACGAGCGCGAATCCCTCCGGTGCCGTCAGCCGCAGCGGGCGGGTGAACAGGCGGGGAACGCCGACGTACACCACGTCGTCATCGATGAACACGTCGATCAGCTCGTCGACGAACGGTGGCAGCCCGCACATCGCCGCTAGCTCGAGGTCGCCGGCCACCTCGTCGGCGCTGAGATCGAAGCGACGAGCGACCTCGTCCAGCGGGACCTCGCCGCGCTCCATCAGCCACGGCAGCATCACGAGCAACTGGCTCAATCGCTGCTCCGCGGTACGGCGACCACCGCCTTTGCTCACGCCGGCCCGACCATCGCGGTCAACCAGTCGACGACCGCAGCGCGGACGTCGGGAGGCCCGAGGACCTCGGCGTGGTCGAGCAGGCCGAGGACCCACGAGCGGAACGCCGGCACGTTGGCGCAGGGCACCTCGACGTCGATCGACCCGTTTCGGCGCCGGCGCAGCACCCGCTCGGCGCCGAGCTCGCGCTCGACGCCCGCGGCTCGGGCGCGGTCGACGCGTACGACCGCGACGGGCACCGCCGCGGCGTCGGCGCCGAGCTGCTTGGGATCGAGGGGGAACGCAGCGCGCAGGTCGAAGTCGGGTGGCCGTTCGAACGACGTCCCCGGCTCGACATCGACATGACCCTCGATGCGGTCGACGCGGAACGTGCGCAGCTCGCCGTGCCCGTGGTCGTGACCGACGACGTACCAGAAGCCACTACGCAGCAGCAAGCCATATGGATCGACGTGCCGCCGCGTGCCGTGATAGGCGAAGGCGACCGTGCTGCGCCGTGCCGACGCCTCGCGCAACGCCGGCAGATCCGGCAGCTCGGGCACGGTGGCCGTGATCGCCACGTCCCCGGCGGCATCACCCTCGATCGTGTCGAGGCCGAGCTTCCACAGCGCCTCACGTCCCTGGGTGGGGCGAATCGCGGCGACCGCGACCTGCAGGGCGCGCATCTCGTCGGGCTCGAGGCGCAGGTCGGTCAGCTCGTAGCGGTCGCGATCGATCCAATAGGCCGAGGCGCCGGCCTGGTGACCCGTCAGGACGGTGGTCTCGATCGGCACGCCGATCTCGCGCAGCACCGACTTGTCGCGCTCGAACGCGGCGCGGCGCGTGCTCTCCTTGTCCGGGTACTGGCCCTCGAGCTCACCGGTGATCTCGACGAGCGTCAGCGGCCGCGACGTCTCGAGCAGCAGCGCCAGCAGGTTCGTCAAGCGCTCGACACGGTCAACCGCGACCATCGGATCAGGCGGCGATCAGGACGGTGAGGTGCGCGCGGCGATCGCCGCGCGCATCACCTCGACGACCTGCTCGCCGGTCGCGCCGGGCGTGAGGACGCCGGCCACCCCGGCCTCGAGCAGCTTGGGCACGTCGGCGTCGGGGACGATGCCGCCGACGACGACGGGGATGTCGGCGCCACGCTGGCGCACCTTCTCGACCACGAGGGGAGCCAGCGTCATGTGCGCGCCGGAGAGCATCGACAGCCCGATGGCGTCGACGTCCTCGTCGACCGCCGCCGCGGCGACCGTGTCGGGCGTCTGGAACAACCCGGTGTAGATCACCTCGTAGCCGGCGTCGCGCAGGATGCGGGCGACGACCTTGACGCCCCGGTCGTGGCCGTCGAGGCCGACCTTGGCGACCAGCACCCGGCCGTGCTCGGGAACGACCTCATCCATCGCAACCCTCCTCAACGCTTCGTGTAGTCGTAGAAGCCGCGGCCGGTCTTGCGCCCGAGCAGGCCGGCCTCGACCATGCGCGAGAGCATCGGCGGCGGAGCGTAGAGCGGCTCCTTGAACTCCTCGTACAGGCTCTCGGCGACCGCTTGCGTCGTGTCGAGGCCGATCAGGTCGGCCAGGTGCAGCGGGCCCATCGGGTGGTTGCAGCCCTCGACCATGCCGATGTCGATGTCATCAGCGGTGGCGAAGCCGGACTCCATCATCCGGATCGCCGAGAGGATGTACGGGATCAGCAGCGCGTTGACGACGAACCCGGCCCGATCCTGGCTGCGGATGACCTTCTTGCCGAGCACGTCGGTGACGAACCGGCCAGCTGCCGTCGCGGTCTC
>JBIOUO010000076.1:0-3462 GCA_044867195.1 Ilumatobacteraceae bacterium | reverse complement strand
ACTGGTTCCAGCCCTGCTGCGGGAACAGCGAGCGCAGGTGCTGGCCGAGCTGGTCCATCTGCCACCGCAGGTCCATGTCGCCGAGCAGCTGGTCCGACAGCTCCTGCAGCTGCGCCCGCTGCTCGGGCGTCATCGAGTTGAGCATCGCCTGCATCGCCGCCATCTTCTGGGCCAGCTGCTCGAGCAGCTCGTCGAGCGACTGCGGGTTCTCCGGGAAGAAGTCGCCGTACTGCTCCATGAACTCCTCGAAGCGGGGGTCCTCGCCCCGCTCGCGGCGTTCGAGCATCTCGTTCAGCGCCGCCATCATGTCCTTCATCCGGGCGAGGTCCTGGGGTGTCAGCTGCTGCATCGCGCCGCTCATCTGCTCGAACAGCTGGTTCGCCAGCTGCTGGCGGAGGCGGTCGAGCAGCTGCTCGAACCGGCGCGCCGCCTCCCGCGACTCGAAGTCGTAGTCCTGCAGCTCGCGCACCTTGCCGGCGAGATCCTCGGGCAGGAAGTCGAGGCGCATGTTGCGGTCCGTGGCGGCGTCCCGCGCCGTGTCGGCGCGCCGCTCGTCGCCGGTGCGCCGAGCGTGTGCCTCGGCCTCGCGCACCGCGTTGTCGATGGCGTGGCGCTCCTCGTCGACGATGTCGTCGAGCTCGCGGGCGATCTCGTCGTACACGCCGCCGAGGTCGAAGCGGTCGAGGCGGTCCTGGCGCTCCTGGCGCAGCCGCTCGAGCAGCTCGCGGACGCCCTGCAGGCGCTCGCCGTTGCGGTCGCGCAGACCCTGGTGCATCATCCGCCGCAAGGCGGCGTTGACGTCGCCGTGGTAGAGCAGCTCGTCAGTCAGCTCCTCCAGCACCGCATCGCCGTCGAGCTCGAACCCCTGCTGCGTCCCGTCCCAGCGGGAGTACGTGAAGCGCGCCGACATGGACCCACCGTACCGTCCTTGCTCGGGCTCGGCTCGCAGCCAAGCTGCGAGGCCGGCGACGTTCTGTGTCACCACATCTGCTGCCGACACCAGATGTGGTGACACAGAAGCTCAGCACGTGACCGATGGCATGTGAGTACATGCACAAGCCTTGCCGCGTTGCGTATCCTGGGTGACATGCGGGTGCCACGGACGTTCGTATTCCTGGACCTCTCGGGGTTCACGAACTACACCGCCGCGTTCGGCGACGATGCTGCCGGGCGCCTGCTCAGCGCGTTCCGCACGATCATTCGCCAGATCGCCTCGGAGCGCGGCGTGCGGATCGCCAAGTGGCTCGGCGACGGCTGCATGGTCGTCTCCGTGGACCAGGGCGACGCGATCGCCTTCACGCTCGACCTGGAGAACCGGGCTGCCGAGGTCTGCGCCCCGCTCACGATGCGCGCCGGAATCGCCAGCGGTTACGCGCTGCTGTTCGAGGGCGACGACTACATCGGCTCGGCGGTGAACATGGCCGCCCGGCTGTGCGACGCCGCCCACGGTTACGAGGTGCTGATCCCGACGATGGGCCTCGAGCGCCTGCCGGAGGGCATCGCCGCCACACCTCACGGCACCGTCGAGCTGGCGGGCTTCCCCGGCCCGATCGAGGTGTTCGAGCTGACGGGCGTCCCGGCAGCACCGGATCGCAACGACACCGGCGAGCTCTGGACGCGCTCACCGTTCATCTAGTCAATGGCGCCGAAGACGGCGCTCGTCGGGACAAGGCCCTCCCTAACCGCACACACTCGCTGCGCCGGGGGCCAAAGCGGTGACGACGGTCCGCCTGCCGCGTGGTTTCTCACTCGCGCGTATCAGGGATCACTGGCGCGCCCTCATCGCCTCCGAGACAGCAGCCGCAGAGGGAGGCGAGCGATGTCGGAGCACCCGAACGACGTCCAGATCCGCGAGGCCTACGACGCCACGTTCCGGATCAAGAAGGAGCGACGGTACCTGTTGCACAACCGCACGCCGCAGCGGATCCGCATCCTCCGCCACGGCTATGGCGAGATCGTGGTGCCGCCGCTCGCCGAGCGGGTCGTGCGCGGCTCGCGGCTGGCCCCGTTCGAGGACCAGCTACGCGAGGCGCGCCAGCACCACCAGCTGCGCGTGCGGGCCTACAGCCGGCCACAGCGGGGATCGCGCCTCGTGGCGATGGCGTTGTGGGTCGCGGCCGCGGTGCTCGTCACGGTCTGCGCGCGCGACGTCCTGCTCGACGGAACGCTCGCGCGCCGCGACGTGATCGTCGCCGCGGTGGCGTTCGGCACGCTGCTCGTCGGCGTGCTCGCCGGTGCCGCGCTCGTCGAGCGGATACGGCGTGACGAAGAGGAGATCGCCGATGCCGAGGAAGGCGACATCGAGTACGGCCTCGGCGGCGCGTTCTACGACGGCAACGAGACCCTGCGCCGCACCAAGCAGGCGATCAGCCTGCTGACGATCATCGCGATCGGGGCGATCCTGCCGGCGCTGGCGATCTTCATCGCCACCGACGGCAAGGACTTCATCACGATGCGCGGCGGACTCGACGTCGTGGACGGCACGGAGAGCCGTCTCGTCGGGCGGCTCATCCAGTGCACCTACACCGCTGTGCTGTCACTCTTCCCCGCCATCCTCTACTTCCAGTTCGATCGCCACCGCGTGGGCACGATCCGCTCCGAGTGGATCCGTGCGATCTTCCGAATGGACAAGCGGATGGAGACGCTGGCCGACATCGACGCCCGCTACGGCGACACGCTCGCCGAGGCGTCGAACTTCTCCACCGACTCGGTGCGCCTGTTGGGCGGCCGCAACTCGCCGATCGTCGTCGCCACGCTGCTGATCAGCCTCGGCTGGACGTTGCTGGTGCTGCAGAGCGGATCGTTCGACTTCGCCGCCACGGCGGCCAGCGCGGCGACCGCCAAACGACCGTTCTTCCAGTTCCTCGTCCCGACGCCGAGCGTCGCCGCGATGGCCTTCCTCGGCGCCTACTTCTTCGGCATGTACCTCCTGCTGCGCGGCTACTTCCGCGGCGACCTGAAGCCGAAGGTCTACAACCAAATCTCGGCCCGCCTGATCACCGTCGTCGTGCTCGCCTACCTGATCCAGACGCTCTTCTACAACGACAACGGCCGCAACGATGCGGTGTGGGCGATGTCGTTCATGGCCGGCGTCGTGCCGTCGACGTTCCTGCGCCAGCTCCGCAACCTGGCGTCCGCCGCAGGCGCCAAGTTCAAGCCGCAAACGGACTCGGCCAAGCAGGCGCTCGCCGACGCCTTCTCGACGCCCCGCGCGTTGACGCAGCTCGACGGCGTCGACATCCACGACAGCGCACGCCTCGAGTCCGAGGGCATCACCGACGTTCCCTCGCTCGCCAAGGCCGACCTCGTGTCGATCATGGTCGACACGAGGCTGCCGATCGAGCGGCTGATCGACTGGGTCGACCAGGCCGTGCTCATCCTGCTCCTCGACGACGGCGTCAGCGACGGCCTCGACGACCGGATCGTGAACCTGCGCCAGATCGGGATCCGCACGGCTTCGTC
>JBIOUO010000075.1:0-2112 GCA_044867195.1 Ilumatobacteraceae bacterium | reverse complement strand
GCGCCGACGTCGACGCACGGGTACACCGGCACCAGCTGGTACACCGACGTCAGGGAGCGCAGCAGCTTCGTCAGGTCGGCCAGCCGGAGCGGGCCGAGCTTCTTGACGAACCCGTTGACGAGGAAGTCGACGGCGTTCAGCGAGCCGCGGTGCGGCGTGCCGAACGTGATCAGCCGGCGCGTGTCGCCCCGGCCGTCGAGACACTCGATGAAGTAGCGGGCGACGAGCCCGCCCATCGAGTGGCCGATCAGGATCAGCTTGGCGTCCGCGTTGCGCCGGCGCTGGGCGTGCAGCTTCTCCGCCGCCAGCCGCTGCAACCGGCGGGCGGCGACGCGGTTGTCGCGCCGCCAGTCGTACGGGAACTCGATGTACGTCTCACCCGGCACGACGTCGAAGGTCTCGGTGATCATCCTCGAGATGCCGCCGTAGACGTCGATGCTCCAGAAGCCCGGGATCATGTGCACGCCAGACATGATCCGCGGCGCCTCGACGCCGTCGCCGAGGTCGTCGACGTCCCACGGATCGTCGCCCAGCTCGAGCGACTTGACGCTGCGCCCGAGCGTCCACAGGCCGCGGGCGACGGCGCCAGCGCTCGGCGCCCACACGTCCTTGCCGTCGCGTGACAGCACGCTGCCCAGGATCCCAGGGAGCAGCACGATGACGTCGCCCATCGGCTCCTTGGCCACGATCCCTCCTCGACGCCGGTCCTTGTATCACCCGCCCGCGTCATCGATCATCTCATGCAGGGGATGGCCACCTACGTCTACGAGGACTTCCGGGTGACGTTCGCACCACGGCCGGACGACTCCTACGACGTGCGCGCGCTCGACGCGGCGGGCGATTCACACAGCGGAGTCTTCGCCGTGCCGATGAGCGCGGAGGACCTCGAGCAGGCGGTGTTGCACCTCGCCCAAACCGGCCCCACGCGGCGGGCCACGGTCTCGGCGCCGACGCGCGACATCGGCGGTGACGAGCGGCCGGTGATCGACGCCGAGCGCCTCGGCGCGTCGCTCGCCGCGGCCTTGTTGTGCGACGACATCGGGGCTGCATACCGGCGGGCGACGGAGCGGGCCGAGCGGCACGGCCACGGCATCCGCATGACGCTGTCGCTGGCGACCGCCCCGCGGCTGCTGAGCGTGCCGTGGGAGTTCCTCTACGACCGGCCGCGGTTCCTCGCCAGCCAGCGCCGGTCGCCGATCGTGCGGTTGCTGGAGACCGGTGTCCTGATGCCGGCGCCGGTGATCGACGCCGAGGTGCGCATCCTCGGCATCGTCGCCAGCCCGCACGACCTCGCCCCGCTCGACGTCGACGCCGAGCGCCGGCGCATCGAGACCGCGCTCGCCCCGATCGCCGAGCAGGGCCAGGTCCAGCTCGACTGGCTCGAGCCGGCGTCTCCGCGCAGCCTGCGGCTGGCGCTGCGCGACGGCAGCTACCACGCCATCCACTACGTCGGTCACAGCGACTTCACGGCCGAGGGCAGCGGCGTCATCTTCCTCGAGGATCCCGACGACGGGAGGGCCGTAGAGGTCGACGAGACGCTGTTCGCCAACCTCTTGGCGGACCAGAACCTGCTGCGTCTGGTGGTGCTCAACTCGTGCGAGGGGGCGCGCACGACGTTCACCGACCCCTACGCGGGGGTGGCCACGACGCTCGTGCAGCTCGGCGTGCCGGCCGTCGTCGCGATGCAGTTCGAGATCAGCGACCGGGCGGCGATCGTGTTCGCCGAGGAGCTCTACACCAACCTGATCGGCCGGCGCGATCCGATCGACGCAGCGGTGGCCGAGGCGCGCAAGGCCATCTACACCGACGTCGACAAGGTCGAATGGGCGACGCCGGTGCTGTTCGTGCGCGACCCCGACGTCGAGCTGTTCCGGTTCGGACACACCCGCCGTGGCGCGCCGCCCGACCGGCCCGCCGCGTCGACCGGCGAGGCCGGTCGCGGGACCGCCGGCGTGGCCGATCCCGTGCCGGCCGACGCTGCGCCACCGACCATCGACGTGCCGACCGAGGCGGTGTCACCGCCGGCGCCGCGCTGGTGGCAGCGGCTGCGCGCGCCGTGGGTGTGGGCTCCGGCGATCGTGCTCGTCGCTGTCGTGCTCGCGCTGGCCGTGC
>JBIOUO010000074.1:0-2199 GCA_044867195.1 Ilumatobacteraceae bacterium | reverse complement strand
TGCCCGGGGATCGGTTTCATCGACCTCCGCCTTCCAGGCGGAGCGCGACCACGAACTGCGGTCGGCACTCTTCGCGATCGAGGTCACGGCCACCGGGCTGAGCCGGGACCGCGACCGTCTGGCCTCTCGACAGGTCGATGAGCTGCTCGAAGGGTTGGTTGCCGAGATCCACCGCGTGCGCGGGATGGTCGAGCGACGCCCCGCCGCGCCGGCCACGTTCGACCTCGCCGACGCCATTGCTCCAGCGATCGCTTGTGCTCGCGGGTCCGGGATGGACGTGCGCGTATCCGTGCCACAAGGCATCCAGGTCGTGGGCTGTGCCGACAGCACCGCCCAGGTCGTGGTGGCCCTGCTCGACAACGCGCGCCGTCACGCCCCGTCGTCACCGGTCGAACTGCGGATCGCCTTCGTCGGCCGCGCCGTGGCGCTCGTGGTCGAGGACCGCGGGCCGGGGATCGAGGCCTCGATGCGCGGCCGGGTGTTCGAGCGCGGCGCACGTGGCACCGCGAGCTCGGGGTCGGGGCTCGGCCTCTTCGTGGCCCGCCGGCTGATGCGTGAGCAGGGCGGCGAGATCAGCGTCCGCTCCCGTCGCGGTGGGGGCACGATGTTCCTGCTGCAGCTGCGGCGCCCGTCGCCGCGGTGACGCCCGCGCGCTGACCTCGAATCCGCCCCATCCGTCCACGACACCCTGCAGCGGCGATGGTCGCAGGAATTCGGACCTGGCGAATGGTGCTACCGTCGGCACACCATTTCCGTGGTCAAGCGGGCGCTTGAAGGAGGATGACCATGCTGATGTGCACGTCGTGGAAGGTTCGACCGCTCACGCCAGAGCAGTCGGAGCGGATGATGAGCATCTGGGGCAAGCAGGAGGCCGACTTCGCCGAGAACAGCAGTGGCGAACGCATCTGCTGGTTCATCAACGCCGACGGCACCGGCGGCTTCACCGTCGAGCGGGTCAACGATGCGGACGCGGCGATGGCGCTCGGTCTCGAGTACGCGCTCTCGCTGGGCGAGTTCCTCGAACTGGACAGCCGGCCGGTCCTCGACCTCGAAGCGGCGATGCCAGCGATCGTCAACGGTCTCGAGCGAGCCAAGGGCTGACAGCCGTTGCCCCGGCGCTCAGCGGCGCCGGGTGCTGTCAGCTGGAGGTAGTGGCCAACGCGTGCCGCTGCGGGAACCGGATGGGAAGGTTCCGCGGCCCACGGACTTGCCCGCCCGCCCAGGTGACGGCTGCCGGATCGGCGAGCTCGAACTCGGGGATCATGGCCAGGAACTCCTCGACGGCGACGTGCATCTCCATCCGGGCGAGGTTGGAACCAAGGCAGCGGTGGATGCCGGCACCGAACGCGACGTGGCGGTTGATCTGGCGATCGATGACGATCTCGTCGGGCCGGTCGAACACCGCCGGGTCGCGGTTGGCCGCCGGGAATGACAGCAGCACCCGCTCGCCCTGACGGACCTGACGATCACCGATCGTCGTGTCGTGGCGGGCGATGCGGGCCATCGTTACGGGCGCGTAGGCACGTAGCAGCTCCTCGACCGCGATCGGGATCAGTGCCGGTTCCTCGACCAGGCGGCGGCGGTCGTCGGGGTGCTCGGCCAGGTGCCACAACGCCGAGCCGATCGAGCTCCACGTGGTGTCGATGCCGGCGATGAGCATCAGGGACACGTTGCCGCGCACGACGTGCATCGGCACCGGCTCGCCGTCGAGCTCGGCCGCAAGCAGGTACGAGATCAGGTCGTCGCCGGGGTCGACTCGCCGCCGCTCGATCTCGTCGAGGAAGAACCGTTCGATGATCACGCGGTACTTCTCGCGGATCTCGGCGTCCTGGAGCCCGAGCTCGAGCGCACCACGTACCCACTCGGCGAAGTCGTTGCCCCGCCCCGGATCAATGCCGAGGATCTCGGCGATCACTCTCGGCGGAATCTGCTTGGCGTACTCCTCCGCAGCATCGACCTCACCGCGCTCGACGAAGCCGCGCAGCAGGTGCCGGCAGAGCTCGCGAGTCGGTTCCCGAAATCGCTCGACAGCCTTGGGGGCGAAGAACGGCAGGAGCAGCCGCCGCTCCGGCGTGTGCTCGGGCGGGTCGGACGCGATGATCGAGCGGATGCGGTTGCCGTGCTGGTCGTAGCTCGCCGGCACGGGCGCCACCGTGATCTCGATCGAGGAGAACCGCTCCACGTCGTGGGCGACCGCAG
>JBIOUO010000073.1:0-21554 GCA_044867195.1 Ilumatobacteraceae bacterium | reverse complement strand
TGGCCCCCTCCCGGTCGGCTCGGGCGCTGGCCTCGACGCCCCGCTGCTCGTCGGCGAGCACCTGGAACCGTTGCTGGTGGGCTACCGCTGCGGCCGAGGCGGCGGCGGCATCGGCCGGCTCCTCGTCAGGCGAGAGGACGACGTGTCGAGGTCGTCCGGGCGGGGTGCGTGCGGTCACCACGTTCTCGGCTTGGCCGACCGCTTTCAGTAGCTCCGTGCGCTCGGCATCGAGCCGGCTGACGAGGGCCGTTGCGCTGTCCAACTGGCCTTGGCGGTACACCACGTCGCCGGCGCCCGGCGTTGCCGCCAGGATCTCGGCCTCGCCGCGCACGTCGGCCCGAACGTTGGCAAGGTCCTGGCGAACCCGCTCGACGGCCTGTTCGATCCGCTGGATCTCCGGCGTCAGGTCACGGCCCTGGCGCTCGGTCTCGTACGCCTGGCGAGCGGCATCGAATTCGCCGGCCAGGGCGTTGGTCGTCGGGCCCGGCACGTCCGCGACCGGCTCCACACCGAGCACAGCGGCGTCGGCCCGGCGCCGGCCGGCGTCGGCCCGCGCCTGGACGGCCGCGTCGCGCTCGGCGGCGGCCTCGGCGCGATGGCGCTCGGCGTTCGCCGATGCACGAGCAGCTGCGCGGCGGCTGGCCTCGACGCGGGCGTCGAGTCCGTCCGCCTCGTCGCGCCACCGTCCGGCCTCCATGGCGTGCTTCGCCAACTCCGCCAGCCGCTGCCGCCTCGAGCTGCATGCGGCGAGCTCATCGGCGAGCAGCTGCTGTTTGTCCTCGAGGCCGTCCACGGTCGTGGCGAGATCGTCTCGCTCAACGCGCAGCTCTCCCCGTTCGACACGCGCCGCGTGGAGGCGCGCATCAATCGCGGCGACGCTGGCGACGAGGCGGGCCCGGTGCTCGTTCGAGCAGCGCTGGAACAGCGCCTCCACCTCGCCGCGCAGCGGAGCGTCGTTCGCCAGCCGGGCGGCAGCGGCATCGCGCTCGTCGGTCGCGTCCGCCAGACGAGCCTCCATCTCCGCCCGCGCGCTGGCGGTCCACGCCGGGTCGTAGAGCGCTGGCCGCACCGGCGCGCCGACAACATCGGGGGTCTCCCGGTCCAGGGCCTCCAGCGGCCCGAGCACCACGACCGTGCTCGTCTCGACCCCGGCGTCCTGCAGCGCGCGCCGGGCGGCCCCGACCAGCGCCGGATCGTTGACGATCACGCCACCGGCGAGGGCCGGATTCCGGTCGAGGACGGCGGTGCGCAAGCTGGGGTCCTCGAGCTGGGCCAGATATCGCCACCCGGTCGTCGCCGCGATGCGGGCCGCGGCCAACGTGTCGAGGATTACCGCGAGGTCCGGGTGCGGTGGGAGCAGCCCGTCGACCCCGAGAGCGTCGAGCTGGACCTGCAGGTCGTCGATCTCCTGGTCAAGGCGCCGGTGCGCCGACTCGTCCGCGGCGACGGTCGCGGCGAGCGCCTTGATCACGGCGTCACCGACGAGCCACAGGTCGTCGGCATCGGGTGTGATCTCCTGCACGCGTAACCTCGAAACGAGCCGTGACGCGTCGCGCTGGTTCAGGCCGAGCTCGGCGCGTTCGGCGCCGAGACGCGACTCGTCACCAGCGATCCGGCCGGCGAGGTCGGCGAGCTCGGCGTCGACGCGACGGAGGCGTTCGGTCGATGCTGAGCGGCGCTCACGGGCGGCGCGTAGCGCGTCACGGGCCGCCCGCTCGTCGACCGCCGCTCTCTCGGCGGCATCGGCTGGTGGTTCCACCGGCCCCAGCAGCATGTCCGCGCGGGCCTCCTCGATCGCCGTGTCGACGGCGGCTACCTGCTCTCGTCGCAGCGCGGCTCGTCCACTCGCCTCTCCCTCCTCCCGCTGCGCCGACGCCGCCGCTCCGGCCGCCTCCTCGACCCGCTCGAGCGCGTCAGCAGCCCGCAGCATGGCGAGATCTGCATGCAGGTCGAGGCCGGCGGCCTCGGCGACCAGCCGGCCGGCATAACGCGCGGTTGCGGACTCCGCCGCGGCCCGCAACGGCAGAAGGTCGTGCTCAACCGCCTCTTGCGCGTTGCGGAGGCCGGTCAGCTCGGCGTCGGCACGGCCGAGGGCGACGACCGACCCCGCGGCGCGCCACGCTTCCAGTGTTCGGCGGGCCGCGGTCAACCGGTCACTGGCGGCCTGCTCCTCGGCCTGCGCGCCGACCAGCAGGAACGTCGCTTCGAGACGACGGTGTTCGAGGGCCAGGGCCTGGGCTCGGTTGGACTCGCTGACCAGCTCGGCGGCACGCGCCTCGCCCTCGGCGGCGCGCCGGGCGGCCGCCGCGGCCCGCTCGTCGGCGCCAGCCGCGGCGACGGTCAGCCGGGACCGCAGTGTCAGCACCTCCGTGCTCGCCGCCTTGATCTCCGTGCCCGCGTCGTCGACCGCCACCGCCGTCTCGGCGAGATAGCGAAGCGCGGCGGCCGCCGCATCGCAGAACCGGTGCTCGGTCACCAACTCGTCGTAGCGGCCGAGCTGGGCCGCGTGGGCGTCGACGAGGTCGCCGAACTCGACCAGTTCGTCGGGATCGTGGACCGCCTCGACAACGAATCGCACGAAATCATCGTCGGCCTTCATGTCGGCGAAAAGGCTGTCGGCGTCCGCCTCGTCGGCGTTCATCCGCCGCTGATAGCGAAAAGTCTCGGGGTCGAGCACGGTGCTGCGCAGGAGATGCTCGGTCCAGCGTTGCGGCGAGTCCTCGACGACGATGCCCAGCGACGGGCGCTCCCGCGCCAGGACCTGGAGGCGGTCCCGGAAGCCCGTGCGGGTGATCCGACGATCGCCGTCGCGGATCGGCAGCTCGTCGATCGTCAGCACGCCGGGCTGCGGGCCGAACGAGTACCAGAGTTGGAGCAGGTTCGCCGATGACGACGACTTCGTGCGGTTGCGCCATTCGAGCACGGTGCCAGTCACGAGGACGCCGTCGCCGGTGTCCCACTCGAGCACGACGTGGCCCGTGTCGCCGCTGCCGATGTAGCCGTCGAAGCGGACCGTGCCGAGCGTGTTGCGGCGACCGGCCAGCACGACCGAGAACAGCAGGCGCAGCAGCACGCTCTTACCACCACCGTTCTCGAGGAACAGCACGGCGCTGGATGCCGGCCGGTCGCCGTCGGTGAGGTCGACCGTCAGCGGGTCGAAGCGCGCCGCCGGCGGCCCGATGCCGTCGAGGTGAAATCGCCGGAGGGCGATCGTCACGGTGCCCCCTCCCTCGGAGACTCTTCGCTCGGAACGTCATCCGCCGACGCGTCGAGGGCGAGCACCTCGCGATAGAGGTGCTCGTCGGCGACCTCGCGCACCAGCATTCGCAGCCGCGGGCGGGCGCGGTACGTGCCGCCATCGTCGTCGGACGCCTTGTCGAGCAAGCCCTGGTCTGCCATCCACCCCAACGCCCGGCTGACGAGCGCGGCGGTCGTCTGCGACGACCGCCGGCCATCGGGGGTGCGGGCAGTCTCGCCGCGGCGGCTCCACGCCCGCCATGCCCGCTCGAGACCAGGCTCGTCGGCGGGCGGGTTGACGTCCTCGTCGGCCTCCTCGGCTCGCTCGTCCAGCCGTTGACAGAGGCTGTCGACGTACGTCATCACCTCGTTGACGCTCACCCGGGCGACACGGGTGGCATCGTCGAGGTGGGCGGGGTTCGGGTAGCACAGCCGCCACGTCGCCAACATCGCGACCGCGAACACCACGCGGAGCGACCACTGGTTCTCGGCGCGCGCCTGGCGCAGGAAGTCACTCATCTTGAGCTCGAACGGACCGTCCGCCTCTCCGCACGCGACGATGCCCTCCTTCGGATCGACGGTGAGGATCCACACCCCGAGGCCGTCGGCGATGGCCTCAGTCGCCCGCTGCAGCTCAGGGCGGTTCGGCCATTCTGTGACCAGCCGGTGGTACTCCTCGTCCTTGTTGACGCGGAGGCGCGGCTGCCAGGCATAGCGCAGAAGCCGAGCGGCATCGGCGAGGTCAGCGTCCATCGGACTCCCGTCGGGCGACGTGTTGGGCCGGCGCGAACGGATCCGGCGGGAGCTCGTCGTCGCCCGTATGCAGCCAGGCTCGGGCGACCACCAGGTCGTCGCCGCTCACCAGCGCACTCTCGAAACGCTCGCCGGCGGGCGCGGCGACGAGGATCGCCGCGTCGTCGCCCCCGCTGCCGGTGCGTCGCAGATGCTCGGACAGTGCCGGGTCGACCAGGTGGAAGGCGCGCAGCGACAGCAAGTGGTGCTCCGCGTCGCACCGGTCGTCGGCCGGATTCGACAGCAGCGCCGACAGTCGCACCGGATCCTCGATGCCGTCCAGCACGATGTCGACGGCATCCCACGCGTCGTCGTCGAAGCGACGGCGGTCGGGTACGCCGACCAGCTCGTCGTCGGCGCCCACGAGCGCGCCGAGCTGGTCACCCGCCGGCGGAAGCGCGCAGAGCGCGCCGACGAGCTGGTCGAACTCGACCAGCGGCGGCGCAACCGGTGCGGCGGCGAGCCGGAACGCGAGGCGTCCCAGCCGGTCCGCCCGCATCAGCGGAGCCACCAGGACGGGCTCGAGCAGCTGGCGCTCCAGATCGATGCGCCGCACTGACGTAGGGGGGAGGGACAGCTGCTGGTTGAGCAGATGGCGGAACTCAGAGCGGGCCCGTACGAGGCGGGACTGGAGGTACTGGTGGCGGCGCTCGCATTGGTGGAGCGCGTCGATGAGCTGGTTGGCGCGGCGGCGGGCCATCGGCTCGTGGGCCTCGTCGCGAGCCGACGTCACGTTGGCGATGATCGCCCGCTCAGCCCGGTAGCGGTCGATGACGTGCTCCAAGGCGTGGTCCACCAGCTCGTCGACGGCCTCGAGGACACCGGGCGAGGTGGTGTGCAACCGGGCATTGGCCAGCTGTCGTCGGAGCTGCTCGGCATACCGGATCGAGCGGTACCGGGCACGCTCTGCCTCTTGGATCGCCGCGGTCATCAGACCCCGCTTGACCAACTCGTTGAGGCGCAGTTCGGACGCCATCTGGGCGCTCTCGACGTCGAGCTCGAGCGCCCCCATCAGCACGCTGATGGCCGAGTCGGTCGCCCGCAGGTAGTACTCGCCGTGGTCATCGAGGTGCTCCGTGATGAGCGCGTAGTCGAATCGGCGGGCGACGTAGCCATCCGGACCCCATGTGCCGTAGGTGCCGCTGTGGGACTCGGCGTCCGAGCCCCCCCGGCCGGTGATCAGTCCTTCGAGGACCCGCTCGGCGACGCGGCCCGGGTCGGCGACTGTTGGGTCCTGGTAGCCGATCAGGGAGATGGTCGCGGCAAGCACGTCGTCGTGGCGGGCGCCGGAGTCGAAGTCCATCCGCAGCGCCACCGTGTCGATGGCGTGGAATCCGAGCTCGATCAGGTTGAGGCGGGCCCAGGCCTCCCCGCCGAGACGGATCTTGTTGGCCTCCAAGTCATGCAACGGCCGAGTGTGGGCGAGCGCACGGGTGCGCGTGCCGAGCGACGTGATGACCGCCGGACCGGCCGCCAGAGCTTGGTCGGCCTCGCCCCAAAGCGGCTGGGCGAGGTCGTCGAGGTCGAGGAGCGACAGCCGATCGTTCGCTACGAACGGGAGCTGCGCTCCAACGGCGCTCGAGTCGCCGTCACCGGGAGGCATCGATCCCGTCCCCGGTGCGCGCCCGGTCGAGGCGATCGGCCGCCGCCTTGTGGCGCTGGCGCACGGTCTGCTCGGAGCGGCCGACGATCTCGGCGATCTCCCGGTACGAGAGCCCGGCGACGCGACGCAAGGCCAGGATCTCGCGATCCTGGCGCGACAGCAGCAACAGAGCTGCTCGTTGGTCCGGGTCGATCGGCTCCTCCGGAGGCGGCACCGTTGACGGGCTGAGCAGGGAGGGCAGAAGGCGCCGTTCGACCGCTCGACGACGCTGGCGAGTGCCGACCTGGTTCGACGCCACCCGGTAGGCGAAGGCGTGCGGATGCTCGATCTCGTCCCATCGCCGGTACATCTCGGTGAACACCTCGTGGGCAATGTCGGCCGCGTCGGCCCATCCGCTCAGGTGGGCAACGAAACTCGTGAGACGATCGTGGTGGGCCGCGTAGAAGGCCGTGAACTCGTCGCCCCACTCTGCGGCCATGCACTTATGTCGTCCAGCTCGAGTCAAACGTGAGTCCACCCAGGTCAGCGCCGGCCGCCGCTGCGGTCACGGGGTGACACCGTACCGGCGGGCGACCGCGTGCACGTGCAGCAAGCTCACCAGCAGGTTGACAGGGTGGGTGATCAGTCGTCGGTCGGTTCGAACACGACGACAGGAGTCTCGACGGTGCGACCGGCAGCGAATGCCTCGTCCTCGGGCTCGATGGCCAGCCAGCGTTGCCATAGTCGATCGCGTTCGTCGCCGGTGGCGAGGCGGGCGCGCACTCGGCGTGGCTGCTGGTGCGGGGGCCGGATGACGGCCTCGGGGTTGGCTTCGAGGTTGAGCCACCACGCCGGATGTCCGTCGTCCCAGCCGTTCATGGCGAGCCCGGTGATGTTCGGTCCGTCTTCGAGGTAGGCGATGATCACGCTGCGCTGTCTGCCGGTTCTCCGGCCGATCGTGGTGAGATGCATCGCGCCCCAGCCGCGCTTGCTGGCCGGGGTCCAGAGGAATCGGCCGCGGCTGAGCCGGTAGGCGGCTCGATGGCCGCGCCAGAACGCGTGCTTGAACCACGCGGGCGGGAGTTTGGGGGCCGTTTGGGCGGTTGTGGTCATTGCGCAACCTCCGTCAGGTGTGCGTCGCGGATGTCGACCGTCGACGAGTTGACGGTGGGGTCAGCGGCCTTGGCCGTGAGGAGTGCGACGCCGAGCCAGGCGAACCAGACGATCTGCAGCAGCCCGAACGCAACGGTGGCGTCGTTGAGCGGTGGCAGGACGGACGCGATGCCGGTGACGCCGATGAGGAGACCGAGCCAACCGAGATGCTTTGGCAGGCGGTCGCTTCGCGCGACGACGATGCTCACTAGGAGAACCCAGAGCCCGCCGAGCAGCTCGCCGCCGGCACCGCCCAGCGCCATGGCTACCGGTTCAATCGAGCGCCACGTGGTGACGGCGTTCGCTGGGTCGGTGGCGGCGAGGTCGTGGATAGTGGTGATGCCGTAGGTGAAGACCATCCCGCTCGCCACGAGGGCGACGGCCCACAACAGACCGACAGCCGTGGCGATCCGCACGGTGACCGGTGCGACGGTTCGGAGCCGATCCCACAGGGCGAGCGCGAGCACGCCGACCGCGAACCCGAACGCCACGTAGGTGAGGAGGTAGACCGCATACATGCTCGCGTAGTGGTCGACGATGAGGTCGACCTTGTCGGCGGCCGTTTCTGCCCCTGGGTAGTCGACGACAACGAGGAAGTACGGGATCGCACCGAGGAGGGCCAGGGCGAGGTACAGCGCCGCGACGCCGCCCGCCTTCTGGTGGTCGATGTCGGTGGGGACGGATGTGGCGGGGGCGGTCATGATCGGTTCCTTTCACGGACTCTGGTCGCGGCCGGCGACGCTTCTCTCGACGTTGGGGTCATGATTGCGTCCCTCGTCGTCAGGCCACGGGTGCACGACGACGTTGCCGCGCTTGCGGCCGCTGTCGACGCGGCGGTAGGCGTCGACGATGTGGTCGAGGTCGTAGCTGCTGTCGTGCACGGCGGTGAGCTCCCCGTTGTCGACGAGGTCGAGGAGAAGCTCGATGTCGCGAACGCGTCCGGGAGCAGAGCCCGCCACGACGTTCGCACGGGCGCGGATGCTGTCCCACAGGCTCGCCACCAGGAGCACCAGCACGCCGTCTTGGGTGAGCAGGCGGCGACCCGACTCGATGGTGAGGTTGCCGACGCAGTCGAGCACGACGTCGAAGCGGGCGTCGATCTCGGCGAGGTCGTCGCGCTCGTTTCGAGGACGTGGCCGGCGCCGAGGTTGGTGACCAGGTCCGTGTTCGCGGCGCTGGTCACGGCGGCGACGGTCGCCCCGAAGTGCTTCGCCAGTTGCACCGCGTTGGACCCCACCGCGGCGGACGCGCCGTTGACGAGCACCGCCTTGCCCGAGGCGACCGGCGCCTTGTCACGAAGGAAGAACAGCGCCGAGGTGCCGCCAACAGCACGCCGACCGCGTCGTCCAGCGACACGCCCGCCGGCACATGCGCCACGCGGTCGGCTCGCGCCACGACGAAATCGGCGTGGGTGCCAAGCTTCGTGCCCGTCATGCCGCACACGGCCTCGCCCGGCACGAAACCCCGCAGCGTCACGGCCGGCAGCTTCCACGATGCCAGCGACGGTGTTCCCAAGGATCCGGCGACGGGGCCGGGTGATACCGAACACGAGGCGAACGAACGGCCCGAACCCGGCGGGGAACCGGCCGCCTCGAATGCGGGCATCACCAGAGGTCACCGCGGCGGCGTGAACCCGCACGAGTACCTCGCGGGCGGCCGGGTGTGGTCGTGGGACGTCGGCGATGTGGGCGACCTCGGGTGGTCCGTACCGGTCGACGATCGCGGCTCGCATCGCACGATGCCCGGCCGCCTCGCCGGCGAGGGTTGTGCGTCCGCGAGTGGCCATCGTTCAGCCCGCCGTCGTCCCGACGTGCTCGCTCGTGCGGGCAGCGGCCTGTTCGAGACGATCACCGTCGTGGCGTCGAGGCCAGGTCCAGGCGTAGAAGCCCACTGCGGCGAGCTGCGCAATCTCGACGATGCTGCCGAGGACGTAGTAGTTCCACTCGCCGACCGCGCCGCCGATGATGACCAACGCATACACACCGCTCAAGGCGAGGTTGGCGATGCGGGCGACGTGCGGTGGGAGCACGAGCGTCAGAAACACCATCACGCTGGGGATCACGATGAACGCAGTCGTCGCCAACAGGAACGTCGGGCCGACGGTGAACCCGTTGACCGTCCCGGCATCGAGATCGGCGCGGAAGTCGGCCCGGTAGACGGTGAAGAGATCGACGTAGACGAAGACGAACAGCATGGAAGCCCACAGCGCGGCGATCTTGTGTCGCACGTTCACCCTCGCCGGGTCGAGCACACCAGCCGAGGCCGGCGCCTCACTGCGAACACGAAGCCGGGCCATGTTCCCTCCCGAGAACGTCAAGACTTCTCCGCCGCATACCGGTCACGCTCGGCGACGGAGGTCACCGCCGGACGGAAACCGCGGGCGATCATCCAGACCGCCAGCACCATCTCCTGCACGCCCAGCGGCACTTGCAGCAGGTTCTGCGCAGAGGAGTTGTTGTCGATGGCTCCGTACATCGCGAGCAGGTACGCGGCGGCATAGAACGGGATCCCGGCGAGTCCCCACGACGCGATCCAGCGGGGCACGATCCGCGACCGGTAGAGCAAGATGTAGAACAGCAGCGCACCGAGGCAGAACACCAGGGTCAGCACGGCGCTTGCACCCTCGGCGTCGATCACCAGGGCGCCCAAGCGCACCCCTGCCGGTAAGTCGGTGCCCGACCCAGCTGCCACGGTCTCGCTCAGCGGTACGAGCAGCAGCAACACGATCGCCAAGATGACGTAGATGGCCGTCTCGACCGCTCCTCGAATGATCAAGTAGCCCGTAGCGAGTACCTCGTCGACTCGGCGCAACACCGGGAACAGCACCACCGGGACGAACGCAAGCGACAACCCCATGACGAGCACCAACAGCGCCCCCGTCGTCACCGCGTCGGAATGCTCGGCGGCGTAGGCAAGCGGGTCGTCCGCGTCGTGCACCGGGAAGTACGCGATGGCTTTGCTGAAGATGCCGGCGACCGTCCCAACGATGTACAACACGCCAGCTGTCGTCGCGGCAACTCGATGCTCACGCGGTGTCGAGCGGGACCGAGAACGGTCGGCCAGTTCCGCTCCATGCCGCGGCAGCAGATCCTCGATCTGGACGTCGCTCATGGCGTCACCTCCTGCGACCAATCGTGCGTCCGAGTCTTCGCTCGATACGAGGGCCGTAGGTCACAAGCCGGTGGTCTCGACCTCCAACTTTCGCGGTGGACGGTGGTCCTCGAGGCGACGGGACCGCGGCGCGCCTCACTCTCCGCGTAACGATGAGCCTTTGCAACTACCCGCAAGTCTTAGCGAGCGACCTCATACCGGTGGTGGGCGTCGCGACGCGTTCGTGTGAGTCGTGCGTCGGGGCGGTCTGAGCTCGCTTGCGTTGGGCCGGCTCGGTTGACGTCGAGTGAAGGTCGGGCTGGCGGAGCCGGCCCTGTGCCCCTCCTCGTCGCGCACACGGCGAGCGTGGCAGTCCCCATAGCGTCCTCGTGTTCAGCTCGTTTCAGCGACCGCGGCAACGGTCGGGGAGGAGGCCGCCATGGGGACCGTGGCCAAGCTATTGGCCGAACACGTCAGCTTCCGCTGCGGATCGGTGGACCGCATCGGCATCCGGGGTTACGTCCCCGGGGCCTCAACGACCTGACCAGTCGGCTGCGCGATGGGGGGACGACGTACGCCCTCACCGCGTCGGTTGCCGGCAACCTGCTCGCTCCGTTCGCACCGGCCCGCCTCGCCATGATCTACGTCGACAACGTTCGCGAGGCCGCCGAGGCGCTCGATCTACGTGAGACCGAGACCGGCGCCAACGTCATGCTCTTGCAGCCCTTCGACAACGTCGTGACCGCCCGACGGATCCAGCACGATGACCTGTGGCTCGTCAACCCATCCCAGCTCGCCGCCGACCTGCTCACCAGCCCGGGCCGCGGACCAGCTGAGGGCGAAGAACTCCTCGACTGGATGAAGGACAACCTCGATGCCTGGCGACGCTGAGACTGACCCGCTGTACGTCCTCGCTCGGCGGGCGATGCTCGACGGTCTCGAGGCGCTGCAGCCACACCTTGGCTCGGTCGTGGTCGTCGGCGCGCAGGCCGTCTACCTCCACACCGGTCCTGCCGATCTCCCGGTCGCCGAGTCACCACCGACGCCGATCTCGCCATCGCTCCTGTGTTCCTGGCAGACGAGCCGAGCATCCAGACGCTGCTCGAGGATAGGGGCTTCGAGCTGCAAGAAGACCCCGGCAAAGTGGAAGACGTCCGACGCCATCCAGGTCGACCTCCTCGTCCCGACGCCGTCGCCGGCCCCGGCCGACGAGGCGCTCGGCTCCCCGGCCACGGCAAGCGGGCCGCCCGACGCGCAAAGGGGATCGAGGGCGCCCTGGTCGACAACGACATCCGGACGATCACCGCCCTCGACCCTGCCGACACGCGCTCGTTCCAGGTCAAGGTCGCGGGCCCCGCAGCGCTGCTCGTCGCCAAGATCCACAAGATCGCCGAACGCGTCGAGCAGCCGGACCGGCTCGTCGCGAAGGACGCGCTCGACGTCCTACGGCTCCTCCAGGCGATACCGACTGGATCGCTCGCCGCGTCCGTCAGCTGGCTCCGCGGAGAAATCACTGAGATCGTCGATGAGGCCCTCGCCGCCGGCGACGTCCTGTTCGGCCATCCGGGTCAAGGTCTGGATCTCGTGGCCGCCGCCGTCGCCGGACTGGCCGACGAGGACGTCGCCAGAGCGTCACTCCAAGCCCTCTGGGCTGACCTCTCGTCCGCATCAGGCTCGTGACCCGACGTCGCCCATGGGACGAGGAGGCCGACGCCGCTAACCGACTCGCCGGGGTCCTCGGCGGCAAGGCAACCCGCCGCGATGTGGCGGGAGGAGCGCCAACGGGAACGCACGACTACGACATCGTCGTCGTCGTCGACGAGGAGGTCGTCGCGCTCGAAGTGACCCAGCACGCTGTAGGGCCGATCCTGGCTCAACGTGCGCTCGAAGCGAAGCTCGACTGGACCTACGACCAGCTCACCTCCTGCTGGATCGTCGACGTGCGCGGACCCTGTGACCTCCATCGGCTTCGAGCGGAGATCATCGAAGTGCTGCAGACGTTCGAGGCAGACGGTCGCGACCGTCGGCTTCCGAATCAGAGCGCTGACGATGCTCCGCTCGACGGGCGTCTTCGACGACTCGGCGTCAAGTTGATCTACCGACTCAGCGACGCGACGCCCGGCGAGGTGCTCGTCGGCTCCGCCTCCGTAGGCGGCTCGACATCTCCCGAGGTCATCGTCGATTTCGTCAACGACCATGCCAACAGGCCCGACAACGTTGCGAAGCTCCGGGCTGCTGCTACCGCTATCGCTCGACGCCTGTGGATCTGGGTGCACTCCGATCGCCACCAGGCCGTCGCTGCCATGACTTCGACGTGCTGCCGAATTCCTTGCCTGGTCTTCCAGAGGGGATCGACGTCGTCTGGGTCGCCACCGCCTACGAGGCGCCCACCCTCTGGCGACTGGATCGGTCGGGCTGGTATGCCGCGGAATCCGTAGCGGGAGTAGCCACACCCATTCTGAACGACGGGAAGGTCCCGGCGTTGCTCCCGGACTTGCTCCCGATCCGGCGATTCCCGGGCGGGGCTGGTCGGCGGTCGTGATCGCCGAGCCGCAGCGGGCGTTCTCGGGCGGGCAGTTCCAGCTCGTGTTCCCGCAGCTGACCCACTACGGAATCGAGCTGTGGGTGCGCTGTGCTCGCCCACGGCGCGGCGGGTCGTGGCTCGGTGGCCGACCGAACTACGGGTACCGGCTCGTCGACACCGACACACCGCACCCGCAGCGCAACAAGGCCGCCGCGGGGATCAGGCTCCGGGTCCTCGAACCAGACCCCGACACCGCCCCGGTCGTGCAGCGGATCTTCGACCTGTTCGACCAAGGCGTCGGCTACCGGTCAATCGCCACCGTCCTCGAGCGCGAGGGCTTCCCTCTCCCGGTGAAGTCGGTCCGACCCGCCATCCCCGATCGGCCGGTGTGTGGGGCGGTTCGGCGGTGCGGGCGATCCTGACCAACCCGCGGTACCTCGATCACCAGGTCGTGGGTCGGCAGCGCCGCAAGGACGAGCTGCTCGACCCGACCGACCCTGCCGCCGGCACGACCAGTCGCCAGCGCTGGCAGCCGACCGTCGAGTGGGTCACCAGCGACGAGCCCGCGTGGCCGCCCCTCGTCAACCCCGACCTGTGGCACCGGGTCAACGCGCGGATCACGAACACCCGCGGACCGTAGCGCCGCAGGCCTCGAGCCGCGCCCGGCAAATACCTGCTCGCCGGGATGCTGCGCTGCGCCGGCTGTGGGCGATCGATGCATGGCGCCACGCTCAAGGGCAAGCCCTACTACCGGTGCAACACCCAGCGACCCGACTACGCCGACACGAACGCGCATCCGTGGACGACGGCGGTCCGGGAGGAGCGCGTCCTCGCCGCGCTCGACCCGTGGCTCGGTCAGGTCATCGACCCCGACCACCGGGCCGACACCATCGCCGCCGTCCTCACCGCCGACGCCGACCAGCCCGCCGAGCCCGCGACGTCCACGCTGCCCGGCGAGCGGTCCGAGACCTGCCCGTGGAGCTCGACCGAGTCCTCGCCGCCATCCGCGCCGGCATGGACCCCGAGCTCGCCACCAAGACGACGCGCCAGATCCAGAACCACCTCGCCGCCGCGCATGCCACGCTCGCCGCCTGGGACGTTGACCACCACCACCCGCTCCGCTCACCGCCGACGACATAGGCGCAGCGCTCGATCACGCCGGCGACCTCGCCGCCTTGCTCGCTGAGTCCGAACGCGAAACGAGGGCCCGGCTCTACCGGACCCTCGATCTCGTCCTGCAACTCGATCCTGTCCAGGAGACCCTGGAGGCTCGGTTGCAGCTTTGTGGTGGCGGGGGCAGGATTTGAACCTGCGACCTTCGGGTTATGAGTCATTCGTCAGCTGTACACGGCGTGACGCTGCGTGCACCAGGTGCCGCCGAGCAGGCGCTTCTGGCGCTGTCTCGTTCACCGAGCGGCGTTGCGTTCACCGTGTACCACCGAGTTCGTTAGACACGAGACTTGGCTGACGGCGCCGGGCAGTGGTCCGTTCGGCGGTTTCAGGCGACCGAGTGCAACTCGAACCGGAGCCCGAGCGCCGTGGTCACCTTGAGGATCGTGGACCAGGTCGGGTTGCCGTCGGCGGACAGCGCTTTGTAGAGCCCGTCGCGGCTCATGCCGACGCGGCGTGCGAGCTCGCTCATGTTCTGCGTGCGGGCGATGGCCCCGAGTGCTCGGGGGACAGCGGAGGGGTCGTCGGCGGACTCCTCGATGGCGAGT
Source organism: Ilumatobacteraceae bacterium (assembly GCA_044867195.1). Lineage (GTDB taxonomy): Bacteria > Actinomycetota > Acidimicrobiia > Acidimicrobiales > Ilumatobacteraceae > JALZMG01. The sequence goes on along the minus strand of JBIOUO010000073.1, from coordinate 7,459 downwards.
TCGAGGTAGCCGGCGATGTCGTCGAGGTCGACGAGGTAGTCGGCCACGTCGAACGGCTTGTACTTGTCACCCTTGTTGCTCATAGTCCGTCTCCTTCATGTCCGCACGCCACTCGTCCGCCAACCGGTGCGCCTTGGCGATGTCCTTCTGCTGGGTTGACTTGTCGCCGCCGCACAGCAGGAGGATCAGTACGTCGCCGTCTTGGATGTAATAGACCCGGTAGCCGGGGCCGACGTCCAGGCGGAGCTCCAACACGCCGTTGCCGACCGGCTTGACGTCGCCGGGGTTGCCGTTGGCGAGCCGGTCGATGCGTTGCAGAATGCGCAGTCGGCCAGCCCTGTCCTTCAGTTTCGTGAGCCACTCGTCGAAGTCGTCCGTCCTGACGACCTCGACCACATGTCGACTATATCTGACAGAGCCGCCGGGGCGCTCCTACCGATCGTCGGGGCGGTCAAGTCACCCTACGGCTGCGGCGACCCACCTCTGGTTGCGTGGGTCGGTCATCGCTCTGCTTGCGCGGACAAGTCGTGAATGGCTGCTCGCTGATCGCTGTCGAGCGATTCGTAGGTGGCGCAGGCGGCGACGTTGGAGTCGACCTGTTCGGCCGAGGTTGCGCCGAACAGAACGGTCGCCCGGTGCGGGTGGTCGAAGGCGTAAGCGAACGCGAGATGGGCCGTGGGCACCTCCCAGTCGGCAGCGAGTTCGGCAAGGCGGACCCCGAGTTGCTTGCCACGGGCCGTCACCGGTGACTCGTCGTCGGTGGCGCGTCCCGCCGTTGCGGATGTGTACTTGCCGGTGAGCGTGCCGCCGGCGAGGACGTAGGCGGCGACGAGCCCGATCTCGCCGCGGGCGAGCGCGGCGTTGATCGTCGGGTCGTCGGACTGGTGGTCAGCGAGGCTGCAGGCCATCAGCGCGGCGATCGGGTACGGCGCCCCGGTGGCGTCGCAGACATCGAGGGCTGCGTGGAGATGTCGCCGGACCACATGCCGGTTCCCCACGCCCGAGCCCGGCCGGACTCGATGAGGCCGACCACGTGTTCGACGACCTCCTCGACGGGCGGTGCGGTCGCCCCGGCGATGGAGTAGATGACGTCGACGTGGTCGAGTCCCATGCGGCCGAGCGACCCGTCGAGCTCGGTTTGCGGCATCCTCGTGCGGCCAGTGCTCCCACCACAGCCTGTTGCACACGGTCACCGAGTCCCGGTCCCGGCGATCGGCTTCGGCGTGTTCCAGACTCCACCTGAGCAGACCGCCGTCGCCGTCGAAGCCGCGCTGGCCGCCGGCTACCGGCACGTCGACACCGCCGCCGCCTACGGAAACGAGCGGTGTCGGCGACGCGATCCGCCGCTCCGGCGTGGATCGTGACGACGTGTTCGTCGAGACCAAGGTGTGGATCAGCGACTACGGCTACGACGAGACGCTCCACGCGTTCGACAAGAGCGCCGCCAAGCTCGGCGTCGACGTCATCGACCTGCTGATCTTGCACCAGGCGCTGTCCGGCGAGTTCGGCCGCATCCTCGACGCCTACCGCGCCCTGGAAACCCTGCTCGCCGACGGCAAGGTCCGCGCCATCGGTGTCAGCAACTTCATGGTCGAACACCTCGACCGGCTCCTCGCCACGGCCTCGGTGGTGCCAGCGGTGAACCAGATCTGAGGTCCACCCGTACCTTCAACAGCCCGACGTCCAAGCCGCCGACACCGCCCATGACATCCTCACCCAGGCGTGGTCGCCGATCGGTGGGATCACCTTCTACTGCGACGGCCGCAACTCCAGCACGCTCGACGACGAAACGATCGGCCGGATCGCCGCCGCGCACGGCAAGAGCCCGGCGCAGGTGATGTTGCGCTGGCACATCCAGCAGGGACGCTCGGCGATCCCGAAGTCGACCAACCCGGCACGGATCGCCGAGAACTTCGACGTGTTCGACTTCGAGCTCATCCCCGACGAGCTCACCGCGATCGACGCGCTCGACACCGGCATCCGCGGGGGACCCGAACCCGAGGCGATCACCCTCGCCGCGTTCGGTCGGCCGATCACCGAAGCGTGAAGGACGATGCCGACCAGTCGCGACTGAGTCGCCGAACCCTGCTGCGGCACGCCGGTGTCGCCGGTGCGCTGCTCGCCGGCCTGCATCTCGCCGGCTGCTCCACGATTCCGCCGAGCAGCCGTCGCCGAGCACGGCCGACAACACGCCGTCCACGCCCTCGGGCGCCGGCGGGCCTGGCACCTCGACGTCGCCGCCGCTCGCCAGCACCCCCAGGGAGGCAAAGACGTTGCTCGTGTACTTCTCCCGCGCCGGTGGGAACCACTTCAACGGCGGCCGCACCGTCCTCGACGTCGGCAACCCCGCCGTCGTCGCCGGCCTGATCCAAACGACGACCCCGTCGACGTCTACGAGATCCGCGCGGCCGACCCGTACCCGGACAGCTACGACGAGACCGTCGCCCGCAACGTCCGCGAACAGAACGCCGACGCTCGACCGGCGATCGCCGACCCGCTCCCGAACGTCGACGCCTACGAGACCGTGCTCGTCGGCAGCCCGATCTGGAACCTGCGCCGACCGATGATCATGAGCACCTTCCTCGACAACGTCGACCACACCGGCAAACGACTCGCCCCGTTCGTCACCTACGCCGTCAGCGGACTCGGCCGCACCATCGACGTCTACACCGACCTCGCCCCCGACGCCGCGATCACCGACGGACTCGCCGTGCGCGGCGAGGAAGCCGCCGACTCGGCCGCCGACGTCGGCGACTGGCTGCGCCGACTCGGGCTGCTCAGCGGCTGAACTGTGTCGTCGATGGCCCCCGACCCGGCAGCACCACGCGAGGTCTCACCGCTCGAACTGTTCTACGACCTCGTCTTCGTCTTCGCCATCTCCCAACTCTCGGGCCATCTCCTCGCCAACCTCACCTGGCGCGGCGCCGCCGAGACACTCGTGCTGCTCTGCGCCGTGTTCACCGTGTGGGTACAGACCACCTTCGAGGCCACCTACTTCGACATCACGCGCCGCGACACCCAGATCGGCCTCCTCGCCGCGATGGCCCTCGGACTGTTCATGAACGCGGCCATCAGCGACGCGTTCGACGACGCCGCCTGGGTCTTCGCCGGGTTCCTCGTCATCACCCAACTCGCTCGCGGCGTCATCACCTCCGCCCGGGCGCCCACACCGCCGCTGCGCCAGCACTACCGGCGGGCACTCACCTGGATGCTCGCCTCCACCCCGCTCTGGCTGATCGGCGCCGCCGTCCGACCCGGACCACGACTGTGGGTCTGGGCCACGGCGGCGGCGATCGACGTCACCGGCATCTGGCTCGCCCACCCCTGGCCCCACTCCCGGATGAACGCCAGCGAGATCGCCATCGACGACGCCCATATGACCGAACGACTCCGGCTGTTCCTCATCATCGCTCTCGGCGAAGCCATCCTCACCACCGGCACCGCCATCGCCCCCACACACGCCCTCACCCTGCTCGCCGGCGTCGCCGCGTTCACGCTCGTCGCCTCGTTGTGGGCGCTCTACTTCGCCGGATCGTCGCGCATCGTCGAACCCGCCTCCGCGCCCGCCACCAACCCGATCTGGGCGGCGCGGATGGGCGCCAACGGCCAATACGTCGTCCTCGCCGGGCTCATCGCCACCGCCGTCGGCTGCGAGACCGTCATCAACGACCCACACGCTGACGGATCCCTGACCACCGGACTGCTCCTCGCCGGCGGCGCCCTGCTCTACGTCGCCACCCAAACCTGGTACCTGCACGTCACTACCCACCAGCCGCTCGTACGCCGATGGATCGGCTGCGCCGTGCTCGCCGCACTCATCCCGACCGCGATCACGCTGCCCTCCTTTGCCACGCTCATCGCAATCACCGCCGTCGTCGTCTCCCTCGCCGCCATGGCCCCACGCCTACGAATCGCTGCGCGCTTGGTGCCACGAGCGACCTGACAGGGATGACCCGGCGACGATCTACGCGTCGTTCGGCTCGATCACGCGTGTCCGGGAACGCTTGCCCAGATCGTCGATGAGCTCGCCCAGACGTCGGGCCGAGCGATGAGAAGCGACGACGACCGACCCGTCGACGCGATGACGGCGGAGATTCGATTCGCTCGTTCACCGCGCCGGCGACCGCGATGCTCAACGACGCGACCGACTCGGTCTCCCGAGCGCATTCGATCGTCGGTCACTTGATCTTCGTCGGCGATGAGGAGCCGTAGGCAGGCCCGCTCATGTCGAACAGCTCGGATCGCGCGGGGAAGGGCATCGAGCCGCCGCTGGCAGTGGTCGACCCACCCGAGGGCTACGCCGTGTGGCTCGCCGAACTGAAGGCCCGGGTGTACGCGGTCGACCTCGGAGGCGGAGCCCCCGGGATTCCTCTCCGACGAGAGCAGCCACTGTCGCGGTCGCTCGTTTGAACACTGAGTGCGGCACTCACGAATAGTGCCGGGCGAGGTCTACGTTGCGGCGCGCGGGGAGTCGGATGTCGGTGAGCAGTCCGCCGGAGGGGTGGCGTCGAGTCTGATGTGGCCGCGGTTGGCGTGGACGAGTTCGTGGACGATGGCGAGTCCGAGGCCGCTGCCGCCGGGTCGGGCACGTGCTGCGTCGGCGCGCCAGAACCGGTCGAATGCTCGCTGCCGGTCGGCTGAAGTCATCCCTGGGCCGTCGTCGGCGATCGTCATGACGGCGACGCCGTTGTCGGATCGCATGCTGATGGTCACTGTCGTGCCGGGCGGCGTGTGACTGCGGACGTTGGCCAGCAGGTTGTCGATGACTTGGCGGAGGGCGTCGGGATCGACCCAGGCGTCCACGGGCGGGTTCGTCGAATCAATGGTGAACGTGTGCTGCTGGTCGATTGCTTGTGCTGCGGCGATAGCTCGGCGACGACGTGGTTGACGTCGACCGTCGATGGCTGTTGGAGGCGGCCCCCGTCGAGGCGGGCAAGCGTGGGGAGGTCCTGGACGAGTCGCTGCATGCGGTCGCCTTCGATGGTGATGCGTCGCATTGCTTTGTCGACCTGGTCGGGACGGTGGCGACGCCGGTCTGGTAGAGCTCGGTGTAGCCGAGCACTGCAGCGAGCGGTGTGCGCAGTTCGTGGGAGGCGTCGGCGACGAACTGGCGTAGCCGTCGGTCGGCCTCGTCCTTGCCGGCGGCGGATGCTTCGATCCGGGTGAGCATCCCGTTGACTGCGTGCGCGAGGTGTTCGACGTCGCGAGCGTTGGACGTCGGGGTGACTCGCTCGCCGAGGTTGTCGTAGTCGATGCTGTCGGTGGTCGCGATCACGTCCTCGAGTGGTTTGAGGGTTTGGCGGCCAACGAACCAGACCAGCAGACAGAGCGCAACGAGCAAGACGACGAGAAGCACTCGTTCGATGACGGTGAGCGAGTCGCGTAGCTCGTCGAGGGAGCGGGCGGCGACGACGACGTAGCCGTTGTCCATGGCGGCGCTGACGACTCGGAGCCGCCCCGCTGCTGCGTCGTTGTCGATGGTGAACGGCGTTCCGGACTGGGAACGCAGCTTGACGGCGTCGGCTGGGCGGACGTCGACGGGCGCCCGTTCGTTGGCGTTTTGGCGTTGGCCGAGGTTCGTCGCGGTGCCGTCCGGGCCGATGAGCACGAACCTGTAGGTCTCATCGGCGACCGCTGGTCGCAACGCGAGGGCCGGGTAGTCCGCCGGTGGGATCAGCTCGAGTGTGGTGGCGGTGTTGACGGCGACGGCAACGAGATCGCGGTCGATGCGGTCCTGGAGGGCCCGGCCGGCGACGGCGACGGTGATGACCCCGACGACAGCGAACAGCACGGTCAGGCCGGCGACGAGTCCAACCGTCAGTCGCTGGCGGCTGGTCAACCGCCGCCGGCGCCGTCTCGGGGCGATCTCGTCGTCGGCAGCGCCAACCGGAGCAGGCGATATGGGGTTCGTGGTCGTCATGAGCCCTTGGCGGTGCGGGCCGTGTAGCCGAAGCCACGGACGGTCTGCAGGACGCGTGACGGTGGCGGGTCGACCTTGCGGCGAAGGGAGGACATGTTCGTCTCAACGACGCCGGCGTCGCCTCCGAAATCGAACTGCCAGACGACGTCGAGCACCTGCAACTTCGACAGCACCTGGCCGGCGTTGCTCAGCAGGTAGCGCGGCAGGGCGGTACTCGGTCGGGGTCACCGCCACCGTCTCACCGTCGGCGGTGAGGACGTGACTGGCGTCGTCGATGACGATGTGCCCGCACTCGAGCTTCGGCGTCGTCGTGGCCATCTTCCAATGGGGCTGGCTGAAGGACGTGATCGGCCTGCAAGAGAGAGACGGTGCCGATCATCAGTTTACTGCCGATCTTGATGTTCGCCATCCTCTTCGGGCTGTCGATGGACTACGAGGTGTTCATCATGAGCCGCATCCGCGAGGAGTACAGCCGCACCGGCAACGCCCACCACGGCGTCGTCCGCGGCCTCGCCAACTCCGCCCGAGTCATCACCGCCGCCGCCCTCATCATGATCAGTGTCTTAGCCGGCTTCATCGTCGGCGACAACCCGTATCATCAAGATGCTCGGCATCGGCCTCAGCGTCGCCGTGCTCCTCGACGCCACCATCGTGCGGATGATGATCGTCCCCGCTGTCATGAGCCTCCTCGACCGACGAGCCTGGCACCTCCCCACCTGGCTCGACCGAACACTCCCCAACCTCGACATCGAAGGCGTCCACCTCATGCACGAACTCGACCAGGCCGAGCCAGGACAGTCGGCTGCCGCCGCCGACGAGCGCGACCTCGAGCATCTCTGCTGAACCAGAACACTGGTGCCGCTCGTGCCGACGTCGAGCGGCACCAGACCCCGATCGCCCGGTCGGACACGAGGGTCACCTCCCCGCACGGGGAGGTGCCCCTCCGACGGACACGCCCGGTACCCACTCCGGTCAGCCTGGCCCCCGTGCGTCGGCGAGACCAGCCCCGACGTGCAAGGTGGCCGAAACACAGGGACCCAAGACCTCTGAAACCGGTCGAATGGCTGTTCCAGCGAGCAGCGTTGGTCAACCGTACGACACGCTGCTCGGCATCTCGCCCCAGGTCTTCCCCTCCAGGAGGCGACCGCCCGCCTGTGGCGTTCGTCCGCCCCGCCTGACCGGCCTCAGCGCACGTCCGCACGGACGTCCGTTAGACATCGGCCCCTGAGACGCTGGGAGGCCCTCTCCGGTTCCTTGGAAAGGGCCTCTGACCTGGTGTTTCGTTGGTGGCGGGGGCAGGATTTGAACCTGCGACCTTCGGGTTATGAGCCCGACGAGCTACCGGACTGCTCCACCCCGCGTTGGAGACATCAATGTTACGGCCGTCCCGGGCCGGCGGCAACCGGCGTCGGTTCCGATGCCGCGAATCGGCAGTGGGGTTGTCGGATCGGGGCCGCGGAGCGCCCGCCGGGTAGCGCACGGGTAACGCTCCGACCGCATAGTGCGCACAGAGCCGGACGCTGCCGGCCCGGGACGGCC
>JBIOUO010000072.1:0-3663 GCA_044867195.1 Ilumatobacteraceae bacterium | reverse complement strand
GTTGGGCCTGGGCCCGCTCAGCCTGTCGAGCAGCCTGATCAGCGCTTCGCTGCGCAGTCGCCTGTGCCCGTGACGCTTGCCGCTGCGCCTGCTCACGACGCCTGGCATCCTGCTGAAGCTGTCGATTCATCTCGGCGAGAAACCCTCGCTTCTTGGCCATTCCACGTCCTCTCTCCGGGCGATCAACGCCTTCGCACCGTCGGCCGAACTGCCCCGCGGTCAGTAGTGGGACCATACTGGAAGCCGAATCTGGCTCGGCCCGACATGTCCGCCCGTCACGCTGGCGGTTTGGTTCCGCCCTTCGGGCTGGCCTACCCATTTGCCCTTCGGTGTCAGGGTGCGGAGTACGCGCCGGAGCCGATTTGCCGCGTGACATGTCCCACCCAGGTCCACTCGAGGGTTCGGCAAACGCGCCACCCGCGTCCGTGCCCCGCTCCGGTGCGTAGCAACCCGGTAGCAACCTTACGGCCGACAAAACTCAGGCGGCCGTACCCGCTAAGCACTCTAGCTGGGCGTTTGTAGGTGCCCCCCCGGGGACTCGAACCCCGAACCAATGGATTAAAAGTCCACTGCTCTACCATTGAGCTAGAGGGGCTGCCTCAGCAGATCGTACGGCCCGCGCGGCCGCGCGCGACCGTCCGGGCCCAGGCTGCGCGACTTGGTCCGCGTGGGAGGCCGGAATCGGCGGTGGGCGCGGACCACCGCCCGCGGCGCCCGGTCCACCGGGCCGAAAATCGGAGACGCCGGAGCTCGACTTCATTAGGGTGCTTCGACCGGTGCGCGGCGGCACCGATGCTGATGTCATGACGATGAATCCTGTTCACCCCCCTCTCCGTTGCTGCGTGCTCGGCGCAGGTCGTTGGGGACGCATTCTGATCGAGGGTGTCGATGCACAGCTGCAGTTGTCGGGGATTGCCTGTGCCGGTTCGAGCGACTCACTGTCGTGGATCGGCGACCGATTCCCCGACGTCCCGCACGGAACGGATGCCGGGGCGCTGCTGCGCTCCGGCGGGCACGACGCCGTGGTCATCGCCACACCGTCAGCGACTCACGCCGAGTTCACCCACCTGGCGCTGGAGCTCGGCATGCACGTCTTGGTCGAGAAGCCGATCTGCTTCTCGCGTACCGAAGCCGAGACGCTGCGCCGTTTCGCCGTGTCGAATGATCGCGAGCTGTTCGTCGGATACGTCTATCTCCACCAGCCAGCGTTCGAGGCTCTTCGCGCGGCGATCGCCGGCGGGCCACCTGCCTCGATCGCGTTCGACTGGAACCGCCCGCACCTCGCCGGCCCGCTGCACTGGGAACTGCTCCCCCACGAGCTCGCCGTGCTGTCCGTACTGTGGGACGAGCCTCCGGCGGGGATCGAGGTCCGCCGCCGGACCGACGACGCGCTGGAGTGCGAGGTGCACGCCAGCTCCGGACGTTGCGCGTCGGTCCGCTTGACCCGCGACTGCACACGACCCAAGTCGCGCCGAGTCCGAGTCGAGATCGGGCAGCGCACGTTGCTGTGGTGCGACAACAGCCTCGCGGTGTGGCGGCAGGGCTGGCGGGTCGTCCCGCTCGCTCCGGCGCCATCGCCGGTCGAGCGTGAGCTCGCCCGCTTCGCCGCCAACATCCGGTCGCCCGCCGATCGAATGGCCCGTCAGCCCGCCCTCGTCACGGAGGTCACTGGTGTCATCGAGCAGACGTTCAGCTGACGGGCGTGCCGTCACGGGCACGCTGGGGGGCCTGCGCGTCGCGGTGGTCGGCGGCGGGATCTTCGGCTGCACGACGGCGCTGATGCTCGACCTCGCCGGGGCGACGGTGGACCTGTACGAAGCCGAGTCCGGGTTGATGGAGCGTGCCACCCGGCGCAACCTGTTCCGTCTCCATCGCGGCTACCACTACCCGCGCAGCGTGGCGACGGGGCTGCTGGCCCGGGCCGGAGCGGCGCAGTTCGAACGGTGGTACGGCCGGGCCGTCACCCGCCGCCACCGGCACCTCTACGCCGTCGCCGTTGAGGACTCGCTCACCAGCTTCGAGCAGTTCCTCGCCTACTGCGACATCGTCGGGCTGACGTATGACCTCGTGCGCCATCCGATCCTGCGCCACGACAGGCTGCAGGGAGCGGTGCTCGCCGACGAGGGCTACATCGACTACCTCGCCCTGCGCCGCGAGGTCGAACGCCGGCTGGCGGTCAGCGACGTGCGCGTCGAGCTGTCGCAGCGCGCCGGCCCGGAGCTGATCGACCACTATAGCTACGTCGTGCTCGCCAACTACGAGAGCATCAACGCGTTCCTGCGCGCCGCGTCGCTGCCGCTCCCGGCCCGTCGATTCGACGTCTGCGAGATCCCGATCGTGCACAGCCGCGGCCTCGCCGATGAGAGCATCGTCATCCTCGACGGACCGTTCATCTCCCTGGCGCCGCTGCCCAGTCACGGGCTGTCATTGCTGTACGGCGTGCGCGGCAGTGTGCTGGCGTCGTATGACTGTGCGGAGGAGGCCTACGACAGCCGGTGGTCGCGGCTGCTCGGCGGCCCGATCCGGCCCGAGCCGGCGATCACCAACTTCGCCGCGATGCGGGATGGCGCGGCCCGGTTCATCCACGGCGGGGAGCGCCTGCAGTACGTGGCGTCGAAGTTCGAGCTGCGCACCGTGCCCGCCGGCGTGGAGCACACCGACGAGCGGCCGACTGAGGTGAGCTGGGTCGCACCAACGGTGGTGTCGCTGTTCTCCGGAAAGATCTCGACCTGCGTCTCCGGCGCCGAGGAGGTCTGCCAAGCACTGTCCCGAGCATCACGAGCAACACGAGAGGAGCAGACGATGGGATCGATCGACGAGCGGATCGCGGTCCGATGAACGTCCCCCCGCCCGACCAGTTGATCCCGCAGCCGAAGATCCTGCTCGAGGGCACGTCGCTGACGAGGAAGACCGACACCGCGTTCGAGCTGGCGGAGCACCCACGGATCATCGGTGACCGCCACCATCGCTGGCACATCCCGCTGGTGTCGTCGGAATGGGAGACCCGCGCCGACGTCCAGCCGACAAAGGGCGCACCGGGATCGAGCATGATCACGTTCCAGCCGCACGAAGAGGCATGGGCGCTGGAGTGCTTCCACACCTACCTGCGCCTGTTCGAGCTGCACGTCGACTACTACTGGATCGTCGACCGCTTCCACATCTCGACGATCATCCACCAGGAGGCGGTCAACGGCCGCCGCTACGACCTCGGGTGGGTCGACGAGCGGCTGGCTGCGATCGGCTTCCGGCTCGTGTTCCTCACGCGGGAGCGTCACTCGTTCGAGGCGGCTCGCGAGGAACGGCTCACCTACTCCGAGAACCCGTGGCGCTACACCGATCTGGACAGGCTGGCGCGTGAGCAGGATCGCGTGCGGGCGCTCGTGGACCAGTCGTCGATCCTGTCACTGGAGCTCGACGTGACCACGCTCTCGGTCGCCGACGCGGCGAACCGGATCATCGACTGGGTCGAGACGACCGGCGGGATGTTCCGGCCGCCCGACCGGCGGCCACCGCACGTCTACGTCGACTCGGCGCCCGCTGCGGCAACCGGCCGGGGATTGGAGATCCCGCCCAGGTAGTAGCGGACGCTGGCGTTCATGCTCGACACGATCGGCACGCCGGCGCGCAGCAGGTTCAGCAGCAGCATGTCGTCGGGGCAGTCTC
>JBIOUO010000071.1:0-16091 GCA_044867195.1 Ilumatobacteraceae bacterium | reverse complement strand
ACACTCGGGTGCGTCAAACACTCGGGTGGTCGGGCTGCTCGGGCGCGGCGTGTTCGGCGCGGGTGACGCGGCGGCGGGCCAGCCATAGGAGGCCGGCGACGACGGCGATCGGGCCGGCGACGAGCAGCATCTCGTCCCACCCGCCTTGGTGGGCGACGACGGCGGCCGGAATGGTGGCGGCCGCCCAGGCGTTGACCATCGTGTTGCATCGTACGGACGGTTCCTCCCCGAGTCCGGCGCGGCCTCTGATTGAATGACCCCCGAACATGCGTGAACAGGTCGAGAAGACGATCCAGGTGATCCGCCCGGCGCTCCAGGCCGACGGCGGCGACATCGAGCTCAACGACGTCGACGAGACGACCGGCGTCGTCACCGTCACGCTGACCGGCGCGTGCGTCGGCTGCCCGGCCTCGACGCAGACGCTCAAGGCGGGCATCGAGCGGATCATGCGCGATCGCGTCGACGGCGTGACGGAGGTCGTCAACCTCTCCGACGCCCTCGACGTGGCATGATCGAGCGCGGCGAGCGACCGCCGGTCCCGATCTGGGCGCACAACCTGCCGACGGCTGGCAGCCTGCGCGCCCAGAACGCGGTCTGGCGGAGATTGCGCCCAGATCGTGAGGGTGCGTGAGCCGCTCCTCACCGCGCGACCCCACGGAGCTGTTCGCTGCGGCGGCGGGCGGGGATCGGTCCGCCAAGGCCCGCCTGCTGTCGCTGATCGAGCGAGGCGGCGACGGGGCGCGAGAGGTGGGTCGCTTGGCCGCCCCGGGGGCCGGCCACGCCTACACGATCGGGGTGACCGGAGCACCGGGTGCCGGCAAGAGCACGCTCACCTCGGCGCTGATCACCTACCTCCGCGGCCAGGGCGAGGAGGTCGCCGTGCTGGCGATCGACCCGTCGTCGCCGTTCACCGGCGGGGCGATCCTCGGCGACCGGGTGCGGATGCAGGAGCACGCCACCGATCCCGGTGTGTTCATCCGCTCGATGGCGACGCGCGGTCACCTCGGCGGGCTGGCGCTGGCGACGCCCGAGGCGATCCGCCTGCTCGACGCGCTCGGGCACCGCTGGATCGTCGTCGAGACCGTCGGTGTCGGGCAGGTCGAGGTCGAGGTGGCCGGCAAGGCCGACACCACCGTCGTCGTCGTCAACCCGGGATGGGGCGACAGCGTGCAGACCAGCAAGGCCGGGCTGATGGAGGTTGCCGACGTGTTCGCGATCAACAAGGCCGATCGCCCCGGCGTCGACGACACGCGGCGCGACCTGGAGCAGATGCTCGAGCTGGCCTCCGAAACCGCGGCGCCGGCGAGCGCCGGGTGGCGGGTGCCGATCGTGGCCACCGTCGCCTCCACCGGCACCGGGGCAGCCGAGCTGTGGATGGCGATCACCGCCCACCGCGACCACGTCACGGCGAGCGGTGTGCTCGAGCGGCGGCGCCGCTTCCGCCTCGGCGAGGAGCTGCGGGAGATCGTCGCCCGGCGACTCGAGCAGCGGGCCCGCGAGATCTGCACCGGCGAGCGCTGGGACGCGCTGACCGAGGACGTGCTGGCTCGCGACCTCGACCCCTGGACTGCCGCGGACGAAATGCTCGGCGCGGTCCTGTCCGTCACGTCGGGCCCGAACGGGCCGGATTCGGCGGACAGTTCGGCCGGCGGGAGCGCAGCACGTACGTCAGCTCGGCGATGACCCGCTCCGGGTGCCGCAGATCGCTCCACCACACGTCGACGACCTCCCATCCCAGCTGGCGCAGCATGCCCCGGCGGCGGGCGTCGCGGTGCTGCGCGGTCGGTGTGGCGTGCCACTCCCAGCTCTGGCACTCGACGCCGACCTTGCGCAACGGGTCGGCGAGATCGAGCTCCGCGAGCAGCACGCCGCGCTGATCGCGCACCGGGTATTCGTCCACGAAGCGAACCCCCACCGCGGCGAGCACGCCGGCGGCCAGACGCTGGAACCAGCTGCGCGGCAGCCGGCGCTCGACCCGCTCGCCGAGCAGCATCAGCAGCGCCGGCGGGCCGGCGCGGCCCTGCTGGCGCCAGTCGAGGGCGACCCGTCGCAGCTCTCCGGCGTCGACGCCCCGCCGCAACGCGCTGTCGAGCGCCTGGGCGGTCCGCCCGATGCCTGCGGACGGGGCGAGCAGGGCCAGCGTCGCGGCGACCGTCAGCACCGGGATGCCGGCGACGTCGGTCACGTGCGGGCGGGCGTCGCCGCGGGTGAGGTGGACGGCGACGCCGAGCCGGGCGTGGACATGGGCACCGCGGGCCGCGAGCACGTCGACGGTGTCGTGGCGGTCGAAGCCGTCGAGCCGGTGCAGCCGGGCCGCCGCGCCGTGACTGACGGCGACGACGCCGCGGGACAGGGCGGCCGCCATCGCCCGTCGCTCGAACGTCAGCGGTGTCGCGCCGCTGACCAGCACGCCCGGGCACGGCGCGCGCAGCGTTCCGTCGGCGAGCAGCCGGCGCTGCACCCGCCGTGACACGCCGAGCTCGGCAGCCTGGGCGGTCGACGCCGTCCCGTGCTGGGCGGCCATCAGCTGGATCAGGGCGTGCAGAGCTGCCATGCCCTCCTGGGTGCGGCGAGCGACCGGAAGGGGAAAGACCGACCGGAACTGTCAGCCGGAATCGACCTCATCGGGCCCGTTTCGGCGGACAGCTCCGATGCGGGAATCCCGCCCAGATGCTGGTGTGAGACGATTCCCGCCCAGATTCTGGGGAGGTGGACCGGCGTGCTACTCGGCCCAGGCGATGCGTCCGACGTCGAACGCGTTGGCGAGGTCGCGGTGTACCGGCACGACTCTGGCCGACACGCCGTGTGTTCCGGCGACGGCGATCGTGATCGAGCCAGTGTACGTGCCCGGAGCGGACTGCTGGAGCTCGACGACCTCCAGCTCGGCGAGGAACTCGCCGTCGTGGCCGACGGGGCCGTGCACGCATTGCACGCGCACGTCGGCGGCCTTGAGTCCCCCGAGATCGACCGTCACCACGACGTTGCAGCTTCCCCCCGCCTGCAACGGGGTGTCATCGAGCTCGACCGAGGTCACCGACACGCCGTCCCACGCCTCGTCGACCCGCGCCCGCCAAGCGGCGAGGGCGGCCGCCGGCTTCCCGGAGCTGGACAGCAAGTGGATCGCTGAGGCGGCGGCCGGCTCGTACAGGTCGGTCGTGTAGTCGCGCACCATCCGCGCCGCCGTCACCTGCGGGCCCAGCGTCGCCCACGCCTGGAGCACCATCGACACCCACTGGCGGGGCACCCCGTCACGGCCGCGGTCGTAGAACCGCGGCACGACCTGGTTCTCGAGGATGTTGAACAGGCTGCCGGCCTCCCGTAGGTCGCGGCGCTCCTGGTCCGGGTCGTCGCCGGCCGATTCGATCGCCCACCCGTTGGTGCCGTCGTAGCACTCGTCCCACCAGCCGTCGAGGACGCTGCAGTTGAGCGCGCCGTTGAGCGCCGCCTTCATGCCCGACGTCCCGCACGCCTCGTTGGGCCGGCGCGGCGTGTTCAGCCACACGTCGCAGCCGTGGTACATCGCGCGGGCGACGGACATGTCGTAGTCCGCGAGGAAGACGAACCGGTGGCGCACGTCGGCCGTCCGGGCGAACTGCTCGATGCGCTGGATCAGCTCCTTGCCTGGCGTGTCCGCAGGGTGGGCCTTGCCGGCGAACACGAACTGCACCGGCCGTTCGGCGTCATGGAGCAGGGCGCGCAGCCGATCCGGGTCGGACAGCAGCAGCGTCGCTCGCTTGTAGGTGGCGAACCGGCGGGCGAAGCCGATCGTCAGCACCGACGAGTCGAGGACGTCCTCGCCGAGCCGCTGGCGCGCCAGGCGGACCAGCTCGTCACGACCGTCGTTGAGCGTCGACCAGGCTTCGAGCGGGTCGATCTCCCGGACTCGCGACCAGCGCTGGGCGTCGGCGCCGGCCCAGTCCTCGCCGACGACCCGCGACAGGAGCGCGTCGACTCGCGCCGAGACCCACGTGCGGCCATGTACCCCGTTGGTGATCGAGCCGATCGGGACCTCGTCGAAGGCCAGATCTGGCCACAGGCCCTGGAACATGCGCTGGCTGGTCGCTCCGTGGAGGCGGGCGACGCCGTTCGAGCGGGCCGCCAGGCGCAGTCCCATCACGGCCATGTTGAACTTGCCGTCCGGCTCGTCGTCACGCTGGCCGATCGCGAACAGCTCGTCGAAGCTCACGCCGAGCTTCTTGGCGAAGGCGGTGAAGTAGTCCTCCATCAGGTTGCGATGGAAGCGATCGATCCCCGCCGGCACCGGCGTGTGGGTCGTGAACACGCCGCCCCCACGGACCGCCTCGATGGCGGTGCGGAACGACATCCCACCGGCGACCAGCTCGCGCAACCGCTCCAGCCCGAGGAATCCTGCATGGCCCTCGTTGGTGTGGAACACGTCAGGGTGGATGCCGAGCGCCCGCAGCGCCCGCACGCCGCCGATGCCGAGCACGATCTCCTGGCGCAGCCGGTGATGCTCGTCGCCGCTGTAGAGGCGATCGGTGACCGCGATCCCATCGGGCGTGTTGCCGTCGACGTCCGTGTCGAGCAGGTACAGCGCGATGCGGCCGACGTCGGCGCGCCAGATGTGCACCTTGACCGGGTCACCGGCGAGGTCGACGGTGGTCTCCGCCCCGGCGTCGACCAGCCCGAGCGACTGGGGCGTGAACTCGGCAACGCTCTCCTGCTGCCAGCCGTCGGCATCGAGGCGCTGGCGGAAGTACCCCTGGGTGTAGAGCAGCCCGACAGCGACGAGCGGCACGCCGAGATCGGACGACGCCTTGAGGTGGTCGCCGGCGAGCACGCCGAGGCCGCCCGAGTACTGCGGGAGTGCTTCGGTGATGCCGAACTCGGGGGAGAAGTAGGCGACCTGGCGGAGCGGGGAGTCGCGCGATCCGAACCACGTCGTGCCGCTCAACGCCGTGTGCAAACGCCGGGATACCGCGCCGAGGTCGTTGACGAGACCGGGATCGGCCGCCAGCTCGCCCATCCGGTCGGCGGGCGTCGTGCGCAACATCTCCGCCGGGTGCGCGCTTCCCGGCCGCCATCCCGGCCAGATCCGGGCGAACAGTCGCGTCGCTTCGGGGTCCCATGTCCAGTGCAAGTTGGCGGCGAGCTCGGGGAGCGCAGCCAGCGGTGGCGGGATCGCGGGCGAGACCTCGAAGCGTCGAACGGGGCGCATGCGCCGCCAAGGTAACGGACCGTGACACTCGGGCTTCGGCTCGCCGCCAAGCGGCTCGTCTCGCCTCCCGAGCTCGCCGCCGCCGCTACGCAGCGGCGCTCGCCCAACCTGGCCGCGCGGGCGGCTACGGCGCCGCTGGATGACCGGCGTACACGCTCGCGGTCGCGCCGGCGATCGCGTTCCACGAGTAGCGGTCGGCGAGCAGCTCGGCGCCGTGCTTGCGCATCTCGGCGCCGAGGGCGTCGTCGCCGAGGATCTGCTCGATGCATGACGCCAGCCCCTCGGCGTTGCCCGGCTCGAACAGCAGGCCGGCGCCCGTGCCCTCGATCAGCTCGGCGAGTCCTCCCGTGCGGGCGACGACGAGGGGTGCCCCGCCGGCGAGCGCCTCGAGGGCGACGACGCCGAACGGCTCGTACAGCGACGGGATCGCCACGCACCCAGCGCGGTGGACGGTGGCGCGCAGCTGCTCGTCGGGCAGGAAGCCGGTGAGGTGAACCAGGTCGCTGACACCTTCGAGGTCGATCTGCGACTGCAGCTCCGGGAGGTAGCTGCCGCGGCCACCGATGATGCACTCGATGCCCGGGACCCGCGATCGCAGCAGTCTCATCGCCCGCGCCAGGACCTGGAAGCCCTTCTCGTACTGCACCCGACCCCACGTGAACACGAGTTGGTCGCGGCGGCCGGCAGGCTCGCCGGCGGCCCACCATGTCGGGTCGATGCCATTGGGGATGAGGTGCGTGCGCTCGGCGGGCAGTTCGAACCCGCCGACGACCTCGCGGACCATGAAGCGCGAGTTGGCGAGGACGTCGGAAGCGGCGTGCGCGAGCCACGACTCGACGGCGTTGATCGCGGTCGGCCGTCCCGGTGGCACGCGGCCGGCGTGCTGGCCGCGCTCGGTCGAGTGGAACGTCGCCACCAGCTTGGCGTCGTAGAGCGTGGCGAGCGTGTCGGCCGCCCACGCCACCTGCCAGTCGTGAGCGTGGACGACGTGTGGCCGCCACGATCCGAGGCGGGCGGCGAGCTGCACGAGGTGGTGGTTGGCCGAGGCGACCTGGGCGACCATCGCCTCGTCGGGCAGCCACGGCAGATCGGTGCGGGCGCGCAGCACGCGCACCGCGCCGTGCAGCTCGTCGTCGCGCGCCTCGGGGTGGGCCAGCGTGAGCAGCACGACCTCGTTACCGGCCGCCGCCAGGGCCTGGCCCAAGCCGTCGACGTGGGCGGCGACCCCCCCGACCGACCGCGGTGGGAACTCCCACACCAGCATCAGCACCCGCACGCGTCGCACCATACCGGGCACTGCTTTCGTCACGATCCCCGCCGTGATCCGGGTTCTGTGGGAGGGAATAGACGCGAAACGCGTCTATTCCCTCCCACAGACACTGAGGTCCCGTGAGTTGGAGCCTCGGCGTCGCGGCATCGCGGCGATCGCGGCGGTCACGGTCGGCGTTCGACGAGCGGCCTGAGGCGACGCAGGTTCCCTTCCCAGATCCGCTTCAAGACGGTGCGACCACCGAGCGCAGTCGTCATCACGCCGCCGAGGAACCACGGCAGGCGCAGCTCCTCCTCCCACGCGAACCGCGTCCGTCGCCCGCCGTCGAGGGGCTGCAGTGTGAACCGCCCGGTGCCGGTGACGACACCCTCGTGGCGCACACCCATCGCCTGTTCGGGCTCCCACTCGGTGATCTCCATCTGGTCGGTGACCCGGAGCGGGCCAACCTTGGTGACGCACTCGAACCGCGTTCCGACGCCCTCGGTCTGCTCGGTGAGGAAGCGGATCACCTCGGCGTCGGCCATCCAGTCGACGTGTGTGTCAACCGCCTCGATGGCGCGCCACACGTCGGCGGGCGCGGCGTCGTAGTCGGCGGTGACGCGGATCCGCGTCACGCGGGGGTGCGAACGGCGCGCAGCGTCTCGGCCGCCGTCTCGGGCGGCATCACGTTGATCATCACGCCGGTACCGCGCTCGAAGCCGGCAGCCGTCACCAGCGTCGGCCAGAGGTGAACATGCCAGTGGTACTGCCCGCCGTGCTCATGCGGGGCGGTGTGGAACCCGACGTTGTAGGCGATGTCGCCGAGCGCGGCGTTGAGATGCTTGACCGCGTCGCGGATGCCCCGCCCGATGGCGTCGAGGCCGACGCGGCCGGCCTCCTGCAGGTGCGCTCCGTGCTGGCGCGGCATCAGCAGCAGCTCGAACGGGGCGCCGCTCCAGAACGGGGCGACGCACACCATCTCGTCGTCGGCGAACACGACGCGATCGCCGCTCGACAGCTCGGCCTCGATCGTCGTGCAGATCACGCAGCCGCCCGCGAAGCGAGCGAACGCCCGCTCCTCGTCGAGGACCTCTCCCGGTACGAACGGCAGCCCGAGGATCTGGGCGTGCGGATGGACGAGCGACGCGCCGGCCTCCCGGCCGTGGTTGATGATCACCTGGGTGTAGCGCACCTCGGGCGCCGACGCGTGGGCCGCCAGCCGCCGGTGCAGCACGCCCATCAGGTCGGCCGCGGCGTCGTCGTCGAGCTGGTCGAGGCCGCCGTGGTGGTCCGGCGTGTACACGAAGACCTCGTGCACGCCACTTGCGTCGGCGGTGACGTGGACGGGGCCGAGGTGGTGAACCACGAAGCCGGTATCGCCGTCGAACGCGGGATACAGGTTGGGGATCACTCGCATCTCCCAGCCGTCACCCCGCTCGACGTTGTCCAGCGGGACGACCGATGGGTCTTCGTGACCCGGGCAGAAGGGACAGCGTCGGCCGTGATCGATGTCGAGCTCTGGCTCGCGCGGTGCGAAGTCGCTCGGCCTCTGTGCCCTCTTGGCCACGATCGTGACCCACCGCCCGGTGAGTGGGTTGAGACGTAACTGACTCACAATGCAGTTCAGGATACGCACCCGTCACGTCAGCGCGTGCGCACCACTGCGTGCGCTCTCGCTACCCCTGGTCAGCATGTAGACGGACACGTGTTGCGGGCTGTCTGGCCCGAACGGGCGGCGGTCGAAGTCCTCCCAGCGGGTGAGCAGCTCGAGCCCCGCGGTGCCCGCCATGGCGTCCAGCTCGGCGGGCGGGGCGTAGCGGATGGACCACGGACGGAGGCGAACCCGCTCGCCGTCGGTGAACTGCACGAAGTGGCCGTGGGCGCGCTGCTCGTCGGGATCGTGCTCGGAGATCGAGAGCACGACCTCGGCGGCGGTCATCGATCGCACGGTGACGACCGTTCCCCGCCGCGGCGGGTCCTCGGGCACGAACGCCTCGAGCACGAACCGCCCGCCCTCGCCGAGCCGTGCGGCGACGGCCGCGAAGCAGGCTCGCTGGCGGGCCGCGCTCTCCAGGTTGAACAGCGTGTTGTAGACGAGCAGCGCGACGTCGAACGGCCCGTCCGGAAGGTCGTCGACCATGTCGCCGACGAGCGCGGTCACGGCACCCTTCGGGTCATGCGCGCGAAGCCGATCGAGCATCGCCGCGCTGGTATCGACACCGACAACGTCGATGCCGCGCGCGGCGATCGGTATCGCCAGGCGCCCGGTGCCGACGGCGAGCTCGAGCACGCGCGGCGCGCGGCCGCCGGCGACCTCGCGGGCGAGCTGAGCGACGACGTCGGCGGTCGCCTCGGCGTCGGTCAGGCCCGTGTACCAGTCGTCGTACACGTCGGCGAAGGCGTCGCCGTACGACGCCGTCGAGTAGCCGTCCATGGGGGCGGTTCTACACCCGCCTGCCCGCCGGCCCGCGGGGTTAGCGTGGTCGGGCGTGGAACGGCTGGTGTACCTCGACCACGCGGCCACGACGCCGATGCGCGACGACGCCGTGGCCGCGATGCTGCCGTTCCTCGGCGCGCGGTTCGCCAACCCGAGCGGGTCGCATCGCTTCGCGCGTGACGCGCGGCGCGCCGTCGACGAGGCACGCGACGCGGTGGCGGGGACGATCGGCTGCCGGCCCGGCGAGGTCGTGTTCACCGGGTCCGGCACCGAGGCCGACAACACCGCGGTCGCCGGCGCGGTGCGCCGGCGCGGCGGTCGCGGGGTGTGCCCGGCCGCCGAGCACCACGCCGTGCTGCACAGCGTCGAGCGCGCCGGCGGCACGGTGGTGGCGGTCGACCGCACCGGGCGCGTCGATCTTGACGCCCTGGCCGACGCGCTCGCCGGCGACGTGTCGATCGTCAGCGTGATGGCTGTCAACAACGAGGTCGGCACTGTCACCGATCTCGCGCCGGTGGCCGCCGTCGTCCGCGAGCGGGCGCCGCGTGCGCTGCTGCACACCGACGCCGTGCAGGCCCCGTGCTGGCTCGACCTGCGCGACCTGTGGCCGCACGTCGACCTGCTGGCGCTGAGTGGGCACAAGTTCGGCGGACCCAAGGGCGTCGGCGTGCTCGTCCAGCGAACCGGCGCGGCGATCGATCCGCTGATCGTCGGCGGCGGCCAGGAGGCGGATCGTCGCAGCGGCACGCACAACGTGGCGGGCATCGTCGCCCTCGCGGTCGCGCTGACTGCGACCGACGCGGAGCGCGACGCCGAGACAGCGCGCATCGCCGCGCTGCGCGACCGCCTCGTCGCCGGATTGGTGGCGGGCGTGGCGGGCGCGCGCGAGACGGTCGCACCGGCGGACAAGGTCGCCGGCTCGGCACACGTGCTCGTCGATGGTGTCGAGAGCGAGTCGCTGCTGTATCTGCTCGACGAGGCGGGGGTGTGCGCGTCCGCGGCGTCGGCGTGCGCCGCCGGGGCGATGGATCCGTCGCACGTCCTGGCGGCGATGGGGATCGGCCGCGAGGCCGCCGCCGGCGCGCTGCGCCTGTCGCTCGGTCGCACGACGACGGCGACCGACGTCGACGTGGCCGTCGACGCGATCACGTCGGCCGTGCACACGCTGCGGGCGCGTGCCGCGCGAGCCGCAGCGACGCGATGAAGGTCATGGTCGCGATGAGCGGCGGGGTCGACTCGTCCGTCGCCGCCGCGCTGCTCCGTCGCGCGGGCCATCATGTCGTCGGCGTGACGATGCGCTTGTGGGGCGGCAAGAGCGACACCGGGTGCTGCAGCGTGGCCGACGTCGACGATGCCCGCCGCGTCGCCCAGCAGCTCGACATCGACCATCTGGTGTTCAACTTCACGGCGGATTTCGACGCCGGCGTGGTGTCGCCGTACGTCGACGCCCATGCGACCGGTTCGACGCCGAACCCGTGCATCGAGTGCAACCGGCGGGTGAAGTTCGCCCGGCTGGCCGAGCGGGCCGCGCTGCTCGGCTTCGACGCCGTCGCCACTGGACACCATGCCCGGATCGACCGGCACGCAGGTCGGTCCACGCTGTCGCGCGGAGCCGACCGGGCGAAGGACCAGAGCTACGTCGTGCATATGCTCGACCAGGCGGCACTGGCCCGGACGCTGTTCCCGGTCGGGCGCTTCGCCGCCAAGGCCGACGTGCGCGCACTGGCCGGTGAGCTCGGCCTGCGCACGGCCGCCAAGCCCGACAGCCAGGACGTGTGCTTCATCACGTCCAGCGGCGGGCGGGCGCGGTTCCTCGCACGCCGGCTGGCGCTGCACCCGGCGCGGGTCGTCGACGCTTCCGGTGCGCTGCTCGGCGAGGTCCCCGCCGCCGAGCTGGTGACGATCGGCCAGCGCAAGGGGCTCGGGCTTCCCGGTGGCGGACCGAAGCGATACGTCGTCGACGTCGACGTGACGAGAGCGACTGTTGTCGTCGGTGACGAGCGCGAGCTGCTGATCGTGGCCACGACGCTGCGCGACGTGACGTGGGTCGGCGAGCCGGTCGGCGGTGACGTGCTCGCCCAGTGCAGTGCCCACGGTCCAGCGCGCCCGGCCACGGTCACGCCGGTCGCCGGCGGGCTGGACGTGCGCTGGCACGCGCCGCAACGGCGCGTGGCGCGCGGCCAGAGCGTCGTGCTCTACGACGCCAGCGACACGTACGTCCTCGGCGGCGGGGTCGCCGCCTCGTGACCCGATGACCGTGCTGTGCGGTCGCCTCGTGACGTTGCGACCGACGACGGTCGCTGATGTCGAAGCGCTGGCGGCGATCCGCGCCCTGCCGGAGGTCTACGCGCGGTGGCGCGGCGACCTACCGGGCGATGTCGCTGACTCGGTCAGCGCCCCGGATCTCCACGCCCTGACCATCGAGGTCGGCGGGCGCATCGCCGGCGCGATCCAGTGGTCGGAGGAGGAAGACCCGGAGTACCGCCATGCGGGGATCGACATCTTCGTCGACCCGCAACTGCACGGCCGGGGCATCGGCGAGGACTCGGTGCGCACGCTGGCGGTGCACCTCGTCGACGACGTCGGTCACCACCGGCTGACCATCGACCCGGCCGCCGACAACGAGGCCGCGATCCGCTGCTACGCCAAGGTCGGCTTCCGCCCGGTTGGCGTGCTGCGCCGATACGAGCAGGGTCCCGACGGCGAATGGCACGACGGCCTGCTGATGGACCTCCTGGCGGAGGAGCTCATCCGCTGAGCGTTTCGCCTCGCAAGCGGAGCTTGCTCGGCGAGTTGACGGAGCCGGCTTTCGGCCGGCACCCGTCTCGCAGCCGCGCACGCGGCCTTGATGGGCACGGTCAGCCGGTGACGGGCAGGCCGCGGCGGGCGAGCTCGCGCAGCGCGGCGCCTGGGCGTGTGGGGGCGACGACGAGCGCCGAGCCGTGGAACGCCTGCCCCCTCGGCGTCGCCGGCCGGGGCGCGAGCACGACGGTGATCGGCGCCGTGAGTCGGATCCCGATGCCCATCCCCGGCGTCGGGCCGGTGAGGTCGAGCAGGGACGTGTCGCGTGATCTGCCGGTGACGCCGATCTCCACGAGCTGCCGGCGTCGCAGCATGACCGTCTCGGCGAGGACGACCGGGTCGTGGAGCGCGAGTCCCGCCGGCACGATCACCAGCCAGCGCCGGCTGAGCTGGTGCCACCGCGGCGGCAGCAGCCACGTCGCCGCGACGGCCACGACCGTGGCAACGGCCCCCAGCACCCAGACCCGGGCGGCGAGCGCCAGCGGGGCGGTGAGCACCGCGGCCACCCACACCAACCACGTCACCACGGTCGCCGCCAGATAGCCGAGCGGTGGTCGCAGGAGATAGCGCCGCTCGTCTCCGTAGGCCGACGCCTGGACGTAGACGTGCCCGGTGTCCGCCGCGCCGACCAGCACCGCGGCGACGGCGCTCGGGACGGCGAGGGCGAGCACGCTGGCTCCGGACGCACCGGCGACGGCGGCGACGGCGGCGACGACCACCGACGCCGGTACGAGCGCGCGCGCTGCCGTGAGGGTGGGCAGGCCGGTCACAGCCAGGGCCAGCGCGCCACCTGCCCAGCCGATCCAGGCGCCGACAGTCGCCGCCACCTGCACGGCGTCGCTGCGACCCGCCACAGCGTCGCCGACCGCACGCCCACCGATGATCGCTGCGGCGAGCCAGGCGAGCCGGGCGCCCCACAGCATCACGGATCCAAGGCGATCTGGGCGCAGACGCTGCCGACCGTCGTCAGCGAGCGCGCCCAGATCGGCGTTGGGCAGAGATCGCGCCCAGAAGGCGCGGTGGGGCGGGTCACGCTCCGGCACGGCGTGAACACTTGCCGAACCGCTCCCTCCCCGCCGAACGACCGCCGAACGTCCTGCCGACGGCCGCCAAGGGCCGAGTATCGATCCGTCACCGAGCCACGGTGTGGAGTAGAACGAGCGCGTGCGGACACAGTCCAGCCCGCTGCGCCCGGGCGCAGTCACCGGTGTCGGCAGCCTGCCGCACCGCTCGGCGGACGAGGCAGCCACGTTCGCCCTGCGCGAGTACGACGTGCCCGCCATCCCGTCGCTGCCGCGCCGCTCGCCGGCTGAGGGCATGATCGCCCAGGCTCTGGTCGGGATCGCCGGCGTCACGCTCGGCCAGTACGGCAGCATCGCCGTCGACGCCGAGCGCCTCGATCCCGCCGCGCCCGTCGCCACCGATCTCGGCCACGACGCCTACGGCGGGCTGCGGGCCTTCCTCGCCACGGCGACGGCACGGGAGCTGCGCGGCCCGGTGAAGTGGCAGTTCACCGGGCCGGTCACGCTGGGTGCCGCGCTCTGCCGTGTCGGCGTGCCGGTGGACCGTGCATTCGCCGTCGCCGCCGAGGCCGTGCGGGCACACGTCGCCGCCGTCAGCACCGCCGTCGCGTCTGCATTGCCGTCTTCGCCGCAGGTCGTCTGGCTCGACGAGCCGTGGTTCGGCGAGCTGATGAGCCCGGGTTTCCCGATCGCCCCCGACCCCGCCATTGACCTGCTGTCGACGGCGATGGCCGCGCTCGAGGTGCGAGCGGCGGTCGCCAGCGTCGGGGTGCACTGCTGCGCCGGCGCCGATGTGGCGTCGCTCCTCGCGGCGGGACCGGCGATGCTCTCGCTGCCACTCGACGCCCGACTCGTCACGGTCGCCGGCTACCTCGCCCGGTTCCTCGACAACGGTGGGACGATTGCCTGGGGCGTGCTGCCGACCGACCGCCCGATCGCCACGACCAGCGACCGGGTCTGGCGGCTGCTCAGCGAGGTGTGGCGCGAGCTGGTCGCTCGTGGGTGCGACCCGCTCGACCTGCGCCGGCGCTGCCTCGTCACGCCGGCGTGCGGGCTGGGTCTGCACACGCCATCGGTCGCCGAACGGGTCGTCCGGCTGACGAGGGAGATCGGTCGGCGGGTCCACGATCAGGCCGTCGCCAGCCGCTTCGCCCTCGGCACGTGATCGGCTGTCTAGCCTCGCCGGCGTGACGGAGACGGAGGCCGCGCACACCGCGGCGGGAGCCGGCGACCGCGATGACATCGCCGCTCGGATGGCTGCGTTGGGCGACCTCGTCGCCTACCACAACCGCCGCTACCACGAGCTCGACGATCCGGAGATCACGGACGCCGACTTCGACCTGCTCGTGCGCGAGCTGCGGCGGCTGGAGTCCGAGCACCCCGATCTCGTCGTCGAGGGATCGGCCAGCCAGGCCGTGGGCGGGGCACCGAGTGCGCTGTTCGCCCCCGTCGTCCACGCCGTGCCGATGATGAGCCTCGACAACGCGATGAGCACCGAGGAGCTGATGGCCTGGGGCCAGCGCGTGGCCCGGGGTCTCCCCGCCGAGGTGGTGCGGTTCGTGTGCGAGCTGAAGATCGACGGGGTGGCGATGAGCACCCGCTTCGAGCACGGCCGCTACGTGCAGGCGGCGACGAGAGGTGACGGGCGCACCGGCGAGGACGTCACCGCCAACGTGGCGACGATCCGCGCCGTGCCCAAGGTGCTCGTCGCCGAGCCGGGCGTGCCGATCCCCGACGTGCTGGAGGTGCGCGGCGAGGTGTACCTGCCGGTCGCCAGCTTCGAGCGGATGAACGCCCAGGCCGAGGCAGCGGGGGAGCGGCTGTTCGTCAACCCGCGCAACGCCGCCGCCGGCAGCCTGCGCCAGAAGGACCCGACGATCACCGCCAGGCGCGATCTGTCATTCTGGGCGTATCAGCTCGGCGAGCTCGTGGGCGGGCCGCCGCTCGCCTCGCACAGCGAGAGCCTGCACTACGCCGGGCGGCTGGGCTTCCCGATCAACCCGGAGACGAAGGCGTTCGACTCGCTCGACGAGGTGGCCGCCCACTGCGCGCACTGGGAGCAGCACCGCCACGATCTCGGCTACGAGATCGACGGCGTGGTCGTCAAGGTCGACGACGTCGAGCAGCGCATCCGACTGGGCTCGACCTCGCGGGCGCCGCGGTGGGCGATCGCCTACAAGTTCCCGCCGGAGGAGCGCACGACGCTGCTGCGCGACATCCAGGTGTCGATCGGGCGCACCGGGCGGGCGACGCCGTTCGCCATGCTCGAGCCGGTGTTCGTCGGCGGCTCCACCGTCGGCGTGGCGACGCTGCACAATGAGGACCAGGTCGGCGCCAAGGACGTCCGGCCGGGTGACACCGTGATCGTGCGCAAGGCGGGCGACGTGATCCCCGAGGTCGTCGGGCCGGTGACGTCGATGCGCCCTGCCGGCAGCGAGCCGTGGGTGTTTCCGACGACCTGCCCGTGCCCGCTCGCCAGCACGCTCGTGCGGCTCGAGGGCGAGGCCGACACGCGCTGCGTCGAGCCGGCGTGCCCGTACCAGCGCGATCAGCGGGTGATCTACTTCGCCTCACGGGGGGCGATGGACATCGAAGGGCTCGGCGAGCGCACCGTCGGCCAGCTGACGGCCGCCGGGCTCGTCGCCGACGCCGCCGACCTGTACTCGCTCGACCGCGACTCGCTGCTCGGGCTCGACGGGTTCGCCCAGATCAGCGCCGACAAGCTGCTGGCGGCGATCGACGGCTCCCGGCATCGCCCATTGCCGCGCCTGCTGACCGCGCTCGGGATCAAGCACCTCGGCCCGGCCGCGGCGCAGGCGCTGGCTGCTGACTTCGGCACGCTCGACGCGGTGATGGCGGCGACGCCGCAGGAGCTGGCGGCTGTCGAGGGGCTGGGCCCGATCATCGCCTCCTCGATCGCGACCTGGTTCTCCCTCCAGCCGAACCGGGCATTCGTCGAGAAGCTGCGGGCGGCGGGCGTCGACTTCGGCGTCGCCGTGGCCCGCCCGCCGAGCGTGCCGCAGGTGCTCGCCGGCAAGGCGGTCGTCGTGTCCGGGACGCTGGAGCGCTACACGCGGGAGGAGGCCGAGGCGGCGATCGTCGCTCGCGGCGGCAAGAGCCCGGGCAGCGTGAGCGCCAGGACGTTCGCCCTCGTCGTCGGCGACGCGCCGGGTGCGAGCAAGGTGACCAAGGCGGAGTCGGCCGGCGTCCCGATCATCACCGAGGACGGGTTCGAGCATCTGCTGGAGACCGGCGAGCTGCCGAGCTGACGTTCCGGGCCTTCTGGGGCGTGCCAGTCTCAGTTTCGAGACCGTCACGCCCCAGAAAGCGGAATGAGACCACGGCCACCCAGATGCAGCGGTCGCGCGAGGTGAGTGGTGCCCCGGCATGATGGGTCGGGTG
>JBIOUO010000070.1:0-11544 GCA_044867195.1 Ilumatobacteraceae bacterium | reverse complement strand
GCTCCAGTCATCGCCGGCGACGGTACAACGCGTTCACCCGAGCACTCGCGCTTGCAGCTTGCGCATGCCGCGCAGCCAGCGGTCGGGGTCGTCGGCCTTGCGGCGCATGAAGTCGTGGACCTCCGGGTGGGGAAGGATGAGGAAGCGCTCCTCCGCGATCGCGTCGGCGACGATGTCGGCCACCCGCTCCGGCTCGAGGATCACGCCCGTCGAGCGCACCACGTTGGCCCCGCCGCCGAGCTGCGTGCTGTTGCGCAGCATCTCGGTGTTGACGCCCTGCGGGCACAGGCAGCTGACGCGCACGCCGCGGTCGCCGTAGGTCACGGCCAGCCACTCGGCGAACGCCACGGCGGCGCGCTTGGTGATCGTGTACGGCGCCGAGCCGATCTGGATCAGCAGGCCCGCCGCCGACGCCGTCGAGCAGAAGTAACCCTCGCCTGCGGCGAGCCAGCCAGGGAGCAGGTGCTTGGCGGCCCAGCGATGGGCGTTGACGTTGACGTCGTAGGCCAGCTGCCACTCCTCCTCGGACGTGCTCTCGAGGTCGGTGCCGCCGCCGATGCCGGCGTTGGCGAAGAACAGGTCGATCGGCCCGAACGCCTCCTCGGCCGCGGCGATCAGGCGCACGTTGCCCTCCTCGGACGACACGTCGGCGACGACGCCGATCGCCCGCCCGCTGTCTCCGAGCTCGGCCGCCACGGTGTCGGCCCCCGCGAGGTCGGCCACGGTGACCCGGGCGCCGCCGGCGTGGAAGCGGCCGGCGAGCGCGGCCCCGATGCCGCGGCCGGCTCCGGTGACGACGACGTGGCGGTCGGTGAGGTCCATCGCCGGATCGTAGAGGCGCGTGACCTCGGACTTGCCCGTTGGCCGAGTGCGAGCCCTCGCCAGCGGGTACCGTTGAGAGCGATGACCGAGCAGCTCGATCGTTCGCAGGACGCCGTGATCGCCGAGGCGGTGGCGGTGATCGACGAGGCGCTGGGGCGGATGATGCGCCGCGAGATCGTGTCCTCGAACGAGGTCGCCGATCTGCTGCTCGACGTCCGCTCCGCGCTGACGACCCCAGCACGCGAACCCCAGCAGGTCTGACCGCTCCGCAGTCCGCGCACCCGAGTGCTACGTGCACCGGAGTGTCTGCTGGGGGAAAGCCCTGCAGCAAACACTCGGCTGCAGCAAATACTCGGGTGGGAGCAGCCTCAGGCGCGGGCGAGGTCGGCGAAGGCTCGCTCGAGGTAGTGCGTGAGACGGTCGGGCGCAGCGACGGCGGCGGCGTCGAAGTGCACGCCCATGTCGAGGCTGCCGTTGTACGACAGCAGCGTCAGGTTGAACGCCACGCCGGCGAGCGGTCCGATCGGGTAGTTCTCGAGTAGTTGCGTCCCGGCGATGTAGACGGGAACCGGGGAGCCGCGCACGTTCGACGTCGCGAAGTCGACGGTCTGGGCCTGCTGGCGGGCGAGGCGGGTGACGATCGACGTCGGCAGCGCGGCGGCGACGGTGGCCAGCGTCTGCAGCGACGGGCCCTCGCTGGCGTGGCGTGCGGTGTCGGCGATCTCTTGGATCGCCTTGAAGCGGTCGGCGATCGGCATCGCGCCGGTCGGCACGAGAAGCCGGGTCAGCGAGAAGGCGTTGGCCTCGTCCGCAGACGTGCGCGTGCTGATCGCCATCGTGGTCTTCAGGTGCTCGACGGGCGCGCCGTGCTCGACGTGGTAGCGCGACGCAGCCTCAGCGGCGGCCGTCAAGAACGCCGTGTTGAGTGTGCCTCCGAGCCGTTTGGCGGCGT
Organism: Ilumatobacteraceae bacterium; assembly: GCA_044867195.1. Lineage (GTDB taxonomy): Bacteria > Actinomycetota > Acidimicrobiia > Acidimicrobiales > Ilumatobacteraceae > JALZMG01. The sequence continues at coordinate 9,770 of JBIOUO010000070.1, read as the reverse complement.
CCTTGGTCGGCCGGAACGGTGCCCGCGCGATCTCCAGGTGACGCCGCAGCGAGCGTTCGGTCCACAACGGCGACAGCGCCTTCTCCACATCGGTGAGCTGGGTGACGACGCTGCGGATCGTGTCGAGCGTGGCCGCGCTGGCGTTCGGCAACGCCGTCGGGTCGGCGAGCATCTCGGTGACCTTGGCGGCGACGTCGAACGGCAGCTTGAAGCCGCCGATCATCAGGTTGCGGACAGTTGTCGCCGCGGATCGGGCCGGCGGGGAGGGCTCGGCGGTGGCGGCGTCGATCGCCGTGATGGCCGGTGGCGGCGCGTCGCGCTCGAAGTCGAGGTACTGCGCCGCCATCTGGATGCCGCCCTCACCGTCGGTGATGGTGTGGTGCATCTTGCCCAGCAGCGCCGCCTTGCCGCCGCGGATGCCTTCGATGACGACGAACTGCCACAGCGGCCGGGTGCGGTCGAACGCATCAGCGGTGAGCAGCGTGGCCAGGTCGTACAGCTGGCGACGGGTCCCTGGCTTGGGCAGGGCGATGCGCCGGACGTGGTAGTCGATGTCGAAGTCGGGGTCGTCGATCCACTGCGGCGCCGAGAGGTTGGCCGGCGCGGGCTGGATCCGCCACCGCAGCCGCGGCACCGCCATCGTCGCCCGTTCCATGCGGGCTCGCAGGGCGTCGAAGTCGGGTGGTCGGTCGAGGATCGACAAGGTGCTGAACGTCGAGGCGAGATGGGGGTCGCCGTCGACCCGCCACATCAGACCTTCGGAGTCCGACATCTTCCGCTCGTCTGCCACGGCGGCGATCCTCGCACAGCCCGCGTCGAGGCGACGAGAGCGGGAGTCAGGTCAGCGCGGGATCGACGTGTGCTTGAGCTCGTTGAGGATCGGCCACTCGATCTGGTCGAGGAGCCGCTCGATCGTCGCCGTCGCCATCGTGGCGTTGGTCGGGAGCTCGAGCAGGCGCACGAACACCGCCGCGTCGCCGACGAGGAACGTGGGCACACCCCACACCGTGTGCGAGTCGGCGTAGGTCGTGTGCTCCTTCTCCACGACAGCCAGCGGGCGCCCGCTGTCGACCTCAGCCCACAGGGCGCCGGCGTCGACCCCGACCGACTCGAGCACGGGCGTCAGCTCGACCCGATCGTTGAGCTTGCCCGCGGCGGCGTGGCGGTGCTCGAACAGGGCGTGGTGGGCGTCGAGGAACCGCGCCGGCTGGGTGTCGCGGACGGCGACCGACACCTGCAGGGCGAGCAGCCCGGAGTCGGACTCCGGGCGCTCCCAGACAGGCGGCTCGCCCTCCGCGACGTGGACCTGGCCGAGGGAGAACGGCAGGAACGTGACGTCCCAGTCGGCGCCGGCACGCAGGCCGGCGAGGACATGGTCGTGGGCGATGCGTGCGTACGGGCAGCGGTAGTCGTACGTCACGGCGAATGGGCGGGTCATGAGAGGCGCAACCTCCTTGTCGAAAGGGGCATTCCCACACGGCGCAGCGCGAAACGGGCGGCGAGCCCGAGGACCCCCCCGGTGGCCATCCCAGCGACGACGTCGGAGGCGTGGTGGATGCGGACATAGGCGCGGCTGGTGGCGACGACCGCAGCCACCGCCACCCACAGCGGCGCCGATCGCCGGCCGTCCCACGAGATCAGCAAGACGGCGCTGAACGCCGCCGCGCTGGCGTGGCCGGACGGGAACGCCGACGTCAGGGGGCGGCGGACGGGGTAGCGGGGGTCGCCGTCGGCGGTCGGCCGTGGACGGTGGAACAGGCGCTTCAAACCCTGGTTGACGAGCAGGCTCTCGGCGCCGAGGGCGAGAGCCAGGGCTGGGACCTGGTCGGCTCGACGCTCGCTGGTGAGGCCGCGGGTGACGTTGACGAGGTGCCAGATCAGGCTCCAGTCGCCGAGATGGGTGGCGGTCGTGAACATGGCGTCGGTGATCGGATTGCCGCGGACTCGTTCGAGCGCCAGATCGACCCACTGGTCGAAGGCGGCGATCGCCGGGCCGAGCGAGTGCCGCCCCGGCGCAAGGGCGACCAGCGGCGCCGGGCCCGTCTCGATCTGGGAGGCCGCAGCCAGCGAGGCTGGGTCGGTCACGTGGGGACCAGAGTCGGCGCCAGCATGGCAGCGGCCTCGACGGCGGCGTGCTCGGGGTCACCCCCGAACGCCGGACACCACTGCTGAAAGCCGCACGACGCGCAGAGCGGCCCGACCCGCGGCCGGAAGTCGCCGGTGATGCAGGCTCGCTCGACGGCCTGCCAGACCGCCGTCGTGCGAGTGGTGATGAAGCGGACGGACTGCTCGGACGGCGTGGCCGAGATCGTCTCGCCGCTGCTCAGGTACATCAGGCGGATGGCGGCCGGGCGCCGGCCGAGCACCCGCTCGCACAGGAACGAGTAGAAGTGGACGCCGGCGAGACTCTTCTGCTCCCAGTTCACGGTCGGGGCGCGGCCGGTCTTGTAGTCGACGACGATCAGCTCGCCGTCGTCGCGTAGATCGAGGCGGTCGATTACGCCGCGCAGGGCGAGCGAGCCGACATCGGCGCTGAGGCGCAGCTCGAGGCCGATCGAGCGCACCGCAGTCGGGTCTTCCATCGTCAGGTAGCGCTCGACGAGGTCGCGGCACTCGCCGTCGAGCAGCGCCGCCTGCTCGCCGTCGAGGCCGAGATCGACGAGCTCGGGCAGCGTGGCGAACTCGTCACGGGCGGCGTCGAGCGAGGCGCGGAACGCGTCGGTGGTGCGCGCGGCGGGCGGGCGGGCGAACGCCAGCTCGAGCGCGCGGTGGACGAGCGAGCCGCGGGTCGTGTGGATCGACGGCCGCTCGGGCAGCTTCTCGATGCTGGCGAAGCGGAACGCCAGCGGGCACGTGGTGAACTGCTCGACCCGGCTGGGCGACAGGCTGGTCGGCACCTCGAACACATCACCATCGTACGACGGGGGTGTCACCGTCACCGGGGATGGCGGTTGGCTCCATTGGAGTGTTTCCGCCAATGGAGTGTTTCCGCCGGGACATCCCCCGAGGAAACACTCCGACGGCGCAAACACTCCAATGGGTCAGACGGTTGCGGCTTCGCGGGCGATCAATCTGGCGACGTCGGCCGGGTGGGTCATCGGGCCGAAGTGGTCCATCGTCTCCTCGCGTACGAAGCGGCCGTGGGGGAGCCGCTCGGCGATCCGCGGCGCGATCTCGGAGGGCCGGGTGTCCTCGCTGCGCCCGGCGACGACGACGGTCGGGACGTCGATGCCGGGCAGCAGATCCCACGTGTGGTGCAGTCCGCCGCGCTCGAACGCCGTGGCCTCCGTCTCCGGGTCGCATTTCAGGCGGACGTGGTCGCCGTTCTGGCGGAAGCCGTGGCGGACGTAGGCGTCCAGCGCGTCGGGGTCGAACGCGTCGAGCGGCGGCTTCGACGCGAAGTTGGCGATCGCCGCGTCGAACGAGTCGAACTCGGCGCGCCGGCGCCGGGCACCCTCGATCAGCGGGCTCGGCGGCCCTTCGCCGGACCACGTGCCGGGATTGACGATCGGCTCGAACAGCACCAGCAGCCGGAACAGCTCGGGCTGCCGGGCGGCCGCCATCAGCAGGCTGGCGCCGCCCATCGAGTGGCCGAAGCCGACCATCCCGCCGCCGCTACCGGGCAGCGCGGCGACCGTCTGGGCGGCGGCGAGGGCGTCGTCGCCGAAGCCCTCCCACGCGAGCGGCCACCCTGCTGGCAGTGGCGTGTCGCCATGGCCACGGATGTCGAGCGCGTAGACGTGGAACGCCGGCGCCAGGCGGGCGGCCATCGGCAGGTAGGCGTGGCCGTGGAATCCGGTGGCGTGGGCGAGCAGCACGACCGGGTGGCCCGCCCGGCCGGCCAGCTCGTGGATCGCCACGGCGACGCCGTCGGTCGACGGGGCGCGCAGCATCAGCCGGGGCGTCGGGAGCTCACTCCGACCGGCTGTGGCGGCGCCGCCGCCAGTACATGAACAGCCGGTCGAGGAGGACGCCGACGGCGATCGCCAGCAGCAGCACGACCCACGTCGGCGCCGAGAAGTCGAGCATCAGGAAGTCGATCCGCTTCGACTCGCCGTTCTGGAGGATGAAGATCACCGCCAGCACGCCGACCACGATCAGCGCGATCAGCGACGGGGAGATCCCCGACTTCTCCTCCGGTTGCTCGACGCGCTTCTCGTACACGCCGCCAGCATTGCACGTCGAGCGCCGGCCGCCGTGGACCGCGGATCAAGAGAACGCCTGCATGTACAGCGCCGTCTCCTCGCCGAGGTTGGCCGGCACGCTGTAGCCGTCGCGGCTGGTGACGGCATCCCAGTGGTTGGCGACGTCCTCCGCACTGAGGTCCGGTTGGTAGTAGCCGGGCGCCTCGGCGATGAACACCTCGGCGACTCGCCCGCCGCCCACGGAGAAGATGCGCCCGGTCGCCTCGCACGACTCGTGGGCGAGGTAGGTGACGATCGGGCTGATCAGCGACGGGCTGAGCTTGTCGCCGAACGAGCCGAGGATGTCCTCGGTCATCCGGGTGAGCGCGAGTGGGGCGATGGCGTTGGCCCGGATGCCGTAGCGGGCGCCCTCGACGGCCAGCACCCTGGTGAGCCCGACGAGGCCCATCTTCGCCGCCCCGTAGTTGGTCTGCCCGAAGTTGCCGAAGATGCCGGCGGCCGACGACGTGCTGACGACCCGCCCGTACTGCTGCTCGCGCATGTGGACCCACGCCGGCCGGGTGACGTTGAACGCACCCTTGAGGTGGACGTCGACGACGGGGTCGAGCAGCTCGGGCGCCATGTTGTGGAACGTCTTGTCGCGCAGGATGCCGGCGTTGTTGACGACGATGTCGACGCGCCCGAAGGCGTCGATCGCCGTCTGCACGATCGCCGCACCACCCTCTGGCGTGGCCACCGAGCTGGTGTCGGCGACAGCCTCGCCGCCGGCCGCGCTGATCTCGTCGACGACGAGCTGGGCGGCGCCGGCGTCGCTGCCGGACCCGTCGACCGCGCCGCCGAGGTCGTTGACGACGACGAACGCGCCGCGCGACGCGAGCGACAGTGCGTGCGCCCGGCCGAGCCCGCCGCCCGCGCCCGTGATGATCGCCACCCTGCCGTCAAACCCGAGTGCCATGGGCCGCAACGTAGCGGCGTGCGCGGCCCTACGAGGCGGCGGCGACCACCTTCAGCGCGTTGTAGTCGAGCTTGCCGTTGGCGGCGCGGCCGACCGACGGGATGGTGATGATCCGCTTCGGGGCCTTGTAGCTGGCGAGGTGCTCCTTGACGTGGGCGATCAGCGCCGCCTCGTCGATGGTGTCGCCGGCGTGCGGCTCGACGAGCGCGGTGATCGCCTCGCCGAAGCGCTCGTCGGGCAGGCCGACGACCGCGGCGTCGTTGACCGTCGGGTGCAGCTTGAGGATCTCCTCCACCTCCTCGGGATACACCTTCTCGCCGCCGGTGTTGATGCACTGGCTGCCGCGCCCGAGCAGGCGCACCGTGCCGTCGGCGTCGACGGTGGCGAAGTCGCCGGGGATCGAGTAGCGCACGCCGTCGATCACCTGGAACGTGGCCGCCGACTTCTCCGGGTCCTTGTAGTAGCCGATCGGCGTGAAGCCGCGCATCGCCACGTGTCCCATCTCGCCGGACCCCCAGACGACGTCGCGCCCGTCCTCGGTCACGACCCGGGTGTCGGGGCTGATCTTGAACGTCGCCGTCTGCGCCGCCTCCTCCGACGTCACCGTGCTCGATGCCATCCCGATCGCCTCGCTGGAGCCGAGCGAGTCGACCATGATCAGGCGGTCGTTGTGGCGCAGCAGCCCGGCCTTGGTGGCGGCCGACCAGATCACACCGCTCGACACGATGACCCGCAGCGACGAGATGTCCCAGCGGTCGGGTTCGGCATCGAGGGCGCGCAGGATCGGCTTGGCGAACGCGTCGCCGACGATCGACATCGAGTTGATGCGCTCGCTCTGCACCGTGTCGAGCAGCTCGACCGGGTCGAAGTGGCGCCCGACGAGCGTGATCACGCTGCCGCCGATCATCAGGTTGCTGAGGGCGTTGAAGAAGCCGGTGCCGTGCATCAGCGGTGCCGCGGGCAGGTTGCGCGGGCCGGGCTTGGTCACCCGCTCGGCCGCCGCCCCGAGGTCGGCGTCGGGTGGCAGGCGCTTGGAGTTGGCGGCGTCGAGCGCGCCGAAGAGGTCGTCCTGGCGCCACATCACGCCCTTCGGCATCCCCGTCGTGCCGCCGGTGTAGAGCAGCACGAGGTGGTCGCCGGAGCGGCCCCACGGCCCTGACACCGCGCCGCTCGGCGCCGCCGCGGCGGCGTCCTCGTAGGGGGACGCCCACTGCGGGCACGGGCCGTGATCGTCGTCGACCCACAGCCAGGTGTGGATGCGTGGCAGGCGGTGGCGGAGCTCGGCGATGCGCTCGCTGAACACGCCGTGGAACACGACGGCGACGACGTCGGCGTTGTCCCACAAGTAGAACAGCTCGTCGGCGGTGTAGCGGTAGTTGGTGTTGACGATCGCCAGACCGGCCTTGAACGCGCCGAACGCCGACTCGAGGTACTCGGGGACGTTGTACAGGTACTGGGCGACCTTGTCCTGCTCGGCGACGCCGGCCGCGAGCAGCGTGGCGGCGATGCCGTCGGCGCGGCGGCTGAGCTCGGACCACGTCGTGACCGTCGGCGCGCCCGCCCGCTTCAACGCCATCGCATCCGGCTGGCGCTCCGCCAGCGCCTCGAAGACGTCTGCGAAGTTCCAGCCGTTGGTCATCGGCGTCCGACGCTAGTGCTGCCCGGCGCTGGCGCCGGTCGTAACGTCACCCGGTGGTGAGCGAGGCAATCGAGCGCGTCGAGCGAGCGAACGATTCCGATTCGGCACGGTCGCCGGTGGTGAGCGAGCGACTGTCCGAGCGAGCGAGTCTTCGAGCGAGCGAGTCTTCGAGCGAGCGAGGCAATGGAGCGCGTCGAGCGAGCGAACGATTCGGCACGGTCTGTCGCTCATTGGTGCCCCGAAACGTTCGACGATGCGGTGCGTACGCATCATGATGCCGTGCACCAATGAGTGATCTGGTCGCCGCTGCGGAAGTGGTGGCGGGTGTCGTCTCCGAGCATGCGGAGGAGGCTGAGCGGCTGCGCCGGCTGCCACCGGTCACCGTCGACGCGCTCGTCGCCGCGGGGTTGATGCGGATGTGCGTGCCGGCGGTCTACGGCGGGCCGGAAGCGGACCCGTTGACCGTCCTGCACGCGATCGAAGTGGTGGCCCATGGCGACGGCGCGGCCGGGTGGTGCACGATGATCGCCGCCACGACGTCGTCGCTGTCGGTGTTCCTGCCGCCCGTCGCGGCGGAGCTGATCTACGGCGACCCGGCGGCCGTCACGGGGGGTGTGTTCGCACCGAACGGCACCGGCGTGGTGAGCGACGGGATGGTGACGGTCGACGGGCGCTGGGCGTGGGGGAGCGGCACTCAGCACTGCCGCTGGATCGTCGCCGGCGCGCGCTGTGAGGACGACGTGTTGCGGCTGTGCTTCTTCGACGTTGCCGATGTGTCGTTCCACGATACATGGCACGCAAGCGGCCTGCGCGGCACGGGGTCGCTCGACTTTTCCGTGCGCGGTGCAGTCGTGCCGCTGGAGCGGACGTTCCGGCCGTTCGTCGACGGCCCTGCGATCGACGCCCCGCTCGGCCGGTTCCCGAACTTCACGCTGCTGGCCGCCGGGATCGCGGCGACGAGTCTCGGCATCGGTCGGCGCGCGCTCGACGAGCTGACCGCGCTGGCGGCCGGGAAGCGCCCGCAGTTCTCGTCGCGGACGCTGGCCCAGAACCCGTTCACGCAGATCGAGCTGGCGCGTGCGGAGGCGGGGTTGCGCTCGGCGCGGGCGTTCCTCCACGACGAGGTCGGCCGGGCGTGGGATCGCGCCGTCGCCGGTGACAGCGTGCCGATCGCCGACCGGATCACCATCCGGCTCGCCGCCGTCCACGCCGCCCAGCGGGCGGCCGAGGCAGCCGACACCGCGTACACGCTGGCGGGCGGCACGAGCGTGTACACGTCGAGCGTCCTGCAGCGCTGCCAGCGCGACGCCCACGTCCCGACGCAGCACATCCAGGCCGCCCCGAAGCTCTACGAGACCCTCGGCCGCGCCCTCCTCGGCCAGGACGTCGACACGTCCATGCTGTGACGCCCAAACTGGGCGGGAATCGTCTCACACGGCGATCTGGGCGGGAATCGTTCCGGAAACCGAGACGATCCCCGCCCAGATCCAAGGGAGGTGTCAGGCGGTGCGCACGTGCGTCGAAGTTCCCCGCCTCGCCGCCAGCACGGCCTTGACGCCCGCCGGACCGGATGCACCAGGGATCACCGCGGCCAGCGACCGCTGGGCGGCGACGTCGCCGCCGAACGCGGCGACGGACGACGCCGGCTCGACGTTGGCGACGGCGAGGATCGCGCCCGTCGCGCCGAGCGGCCCGGCCGCCGACAGCAGCCACGGCGACCCGACGTACAGCGCGCCGTCGAACGTCTCCAGCGTGCGCACCAGCCGCGCCGGGTCGCCGGAGGAGTCCTTCACCCCGACGACCCCGATCTCACCGAGACGACGGAGGTCGTCGACCTCGATCCCCGGCGCCGACATCACGGGGAAGTGGTAGGCGAGCACCGGCGCCGCGCCGCCGGCCGCGGCGACGACCTCGCGGTAGTACGGCACGGGATCACTGACGCGCGGTTGCGACAGCACGAGCAACCCGTCGGCGCCGCCGGCCACGACCTCGGCGGTCAGGCGAGCGGCCTGGCGCGCCGACGGCGCCCCGGTCCCGACGACGATCGGCACGCCGGGCGCCACGACGTCGCGCGCCGCCTTCGCCAACGCCACCCGCTCCGGCCCGTCGAGCGATGCCGCCTCGCCGGTCGACCCGGCGATCACGATCGCTCGCATCCCGGCCGCCGCCAGGTCGCCCGCCAAACGGGCGGTGGCGTCCACGTCCACGTCGCCGCCGTCGTCGAACAACGTCACCAGGGCGACGCCGACACCGGTGAACAGCGGGACGTGCATGCCCTGCGACGCTACGTCGTCGTACCGTGCAGGCCATCCTCATCGTCGACGGCAACAACGTGATCGGCGCCCGACCCGACGGCTGGTGGCGCGACCGCCCGGCCGCCGCCGCCCGCCTGCTCGATCGGTTGGCCTGCTACGCCGCGGCGACCGGCCTCGAGGTCGCACTCGTGCTCGACGGACCGCCGACCGACATCGGGCATGTCAACGGCGTGCGCGTCCTGTTCGCCACCCGGCGCGGCCGTGACGCCGCGGACGACCGGATCCGCGAGCTGCTCGCGGCCGCCCCAGCCGCCAGCGAGGTGGAGGTCGTTACGTCGGATCGGGCGCTGGCGTCCGACGCCGCCGCGGCCGGGGCGACCGTGGTCGGGGCCGGAGCGTTCCTCGCCCGGCTCGACGCCGCCGGTTGCTGACGGCACCCGCCACAGCGGGCCGCCCGCCACAGCGGGCCGCCCGCCACAGCTAACGTCCGCCCATGGGAACGGACACGACCTCTGACGCCAGCACGGTCTACAGCGTCGGCGACATGCTGCGTTCACACGCCGCCAACCGGCCCGACAAGGAAGCTCTCGTCCTCGGCGACAGACGCCTGACGTGGAGCGACCTCTACGAGCGCGCCAGCCGCGCCGCAGCGGGCCTCGCCGACAGCGGAGTCGGATCGCAGGACCGCGTCGCCCTGCTCGACAAGAACAGCATCGAGCACTTCGAGCTGTTCTTCGGCGCCGCCCTCGTCAACGCCGTGTGCGTCGACGTCAACT
>JBIOUO010000069.1:0-4798 GCA_044867195.1 Ilumatobacteraceae bacterium | reverse complement strand
CCGCGGCGGATGCGCTCGAGCGACAAGGCGATCGCATCGACCGGCGGGAGGATCCGGATGTCGAGGCCATCGGTGTCCCCAACGAGCGACGCGTCGGCGAGGTAGGTCTCGACCTTGGCGATCAGCTTGGCGTCGTGGGCCCGATTGGCGTCGAGCCAGAACACCGCCGGCGCGCCGGTCGCCCGGGCCCGTGTGACGGCGAGCTTGACCCAGTCGCGGATCGGGACGTCCTTGGTCTGGCACGCCCGCCAGATGTCTCCGGCCGCGGCCTCGTGCTCGAGCAGCACGTTGCCGGCGCGGTCGACGACGCGCACGGTACCGTCGACCGCGATCTCGAACGTCTTGTCGTGCGACCCGTACTCCTCGGCGGCCTGGGCCATCAGCCCGACGTTGGGCACCGACCCCATCGTCGCCGGATCGAACGCGCCGTGGGCCCGGCAGTCGTCGATGACGACCTGGTAGATGCCGGCGTAGCTGCTGTCGGGGATCACGGCGAGCGTGTCGTCCTCCTCGCCGTCGGGACCCCACATGTGGCCGGACGTGCGGATCATCGCCGGCATCGAGGCGTCGACGATGATGTCGGAGGGGACGTGGAGGTTGGTGATGCCGCGGTCGGAGTCGACCATCGCCAGCTCGGGGCCCTCGGCCAGGCCGGCGTCGACGGCCTCCTTGATCGCGTCGCCCTCGGGAAGCCGGGCCGCCGCCGTCAGCAGGTTGCCGAGGCCGTCGTTGGGGCTGATGTCAGCGGCGGCGAGGACGTCGCCGAACTCCTCGAACAGTTGGGGGAAGAACGCCCGCACGACGTGACCGAAGATGATCGGGTCGGACACCTTCATCATCGTCGCCTTGAGGTGCACGGAGAACAGGACGTCCTCCTCCTTGGCCCGGGCGATCTGGGCGGTGATGAACTCGCGCAGCGCGGCGACGTGCATGACCGTGGCGTCGACGACTTCCCCGGCGAGCACCGGCACCGACTCGCGCAGCACGGTGATCGTGCCGTCGGCCCCGACGAGCTCGATGCGCAGGCTGCCGTCGGCCTCGATGACGACCGAGCGCTCGTCGGAGCGGAAGTCGTCGGCGGTCATGTGGGCGACGTTGGTCATCGAGTCCGGACTCCACGCGCCCATCGAGTGGGGGTGCTTGCGGGCGTACTCCTTGACCGAATGCGGCGCCCGGCGGTCGGAGTTGCCCTCGCGCAGGACCGGGTTGACGGCCGATCCCTTGACCCGGTCGTAACGGGTCCGGACGTCGCGCTCCTCGCCGGTCGAGGGGTCGTCCGGATAGTTCGGGACGTCGTAGCCCTTGCCCTGCAGCTCGGCGATCGCCGCCTTCAGCTGCGGCATCGAGGCCGAGATGTTCGGCAGCTTGATGATGTTCGCCTCCGGCCGCTTGGCCAGCTCGCCGAGCTCGATGAGGGCATCACCGACGCGCTGGTCGTCGCTCAGTCGTTCGGGGAACTGGGCGAGGATGCGCCCGGCGAGAGAGATGTCGCGCGACTCGACCGGCACGCCCGCGACTCCGGCGTACGCCTGGATGATCGGCAGCAACGAGTAGGTCGCCAGCAGCGGCGCCTCATCGGTGTGGGTGTAGATGATCGGGGCTGCGTTGTCGTGCACCCTGCGCAGGGTAGTGAGCGTGCGAGGGGCGCTGGGCGGGTGGTGCCACGATCGGTGCTCGCCGCTGGCTGCCGCACCACGAACCGGCCCACGATCTGGGCGGGATCCGTCTCGGATTCCGAGACGATTCCCGCCCAGATGCCCGAGTGAGACGATTCCCGCCCAGATTGGGGAGCCGGCTCAGAGCGGGCGGATCTGCGAGACCTGGAGGGGGGTGCCGTCGCAGGGCAACTGCAGCTGCGGCGCGGGGAGCCCGATCACCTCGACCTCCACGCCCGGCGCGAGGTCGGTCGCCGGATCGGCGACGAGCGCGTAGCGGCCGCCTTCGGTGACCAGCTCGAGGCAGCCCGCGGTGGCCCCGACGGTGATGCGGCCGCGTAACGTGATCGGGCTGAACGAGTCCGTCGGCTTCTTCGGTGGGCCCGATGGGCTGCTGATGATCGGCAGGTTGGTGTCGCTCATCGGTACCGAGTCTGGCGTCGTCTCGGCGGGGGTTGTCGTGTCCGCCGCGACCGGATCGGTCGGCCCCGGCTGGTCGCCTGTGCTCGGTGTCGTCACCGCCCCTCCGCTGCCGTCATCACTACCGCACGCCGCGCCGGCGACGGCGAGCGCGGCCGCCAAGGCGAGCATGCCGGTCCGGTGGCGTCGGGTCCGTGATCCCACGGACGTTGGACGCTCACCGGCCCGGCATGGTTCCCGGTCGGCCAGGCGCGGGGTACTCGCTCTCGCTCAGCCGACGCCGATGCGAATCCGGACCGACGTGCCGTGCTCGGAGAGCACCCGGATCCGGGTGTTCGTGTCCGGGACATCGACGCCGCCGGTCGGCATGTCTTCGTCGAAGTAGACGCGGCTGTCGTCGAACAGCGGCTCAGCGTTCTGGCCGCGGAGGTAGCTCGCCCGGCCGTTGAAGTGCAGCGTGAACGAATCCGCCTTCTGCAACCCGAACGGGGCGTCGTAGAGCTGGATGCGCGACCGCCACGGCTGGCCGTCGAGGCGGAAGATCGCCCGCGGGTGCGAGTCGATCACCAGGATCTCGCCCTGTCCCGGATGGACGCTCACGTTGTTGTCGCTGAACGACGTGTCCCAATACCAGATCAGCAGGCCGTCCTGGTACGGGAAGTGCTCGACGTAGTCAGGCTTCGTCGTCGCCCACCCGAAGTTGTACGGGCCGGTCTTGAGGTACTGGTCGAACGAGATGTACTCGCGGTTGGAGGCGATGTAGTAGTTGTCGTAGTCGTTCGTCTCCGAGGCGCCGACTGCGTGGAACCCGACGTCGTCGGTGCTGGCGAAGACCCAGCCGCCGGCGTCGTTTTCGGCGCCATCGCTGAACAGGACCGTGCTGCCGGCCGTGATCGCAACATCGTCGACGAACAGGCCGGCGACCTGGTCCTCGTCGGTGCCTTGAACGGCGCCGTCGGTGGCGTACCGGAAGCGCAGACCGATCGTCTTGCCGGCGTACGCCGAGAGGTCGAACGTCGCTGCCGTCCAGTCCTCCTGCAGACCGTCGATGCCGTTGTGCTCGTCCGGATTGGTGATGTCACCGGCGATGGGGATCCAGCCGGAACCGTCGTCGACCTCGACGTAGGCGTAGTCGCAGGCATCCGCGCCGCAATCCTCGATGTTCCAGTGAGTCCGGAACGTCAGCGTGGCGGTACCCGGCAGCGCGATGCCCGACTTCGTCATCGTCGTCGTCAGGTCGTCGCCCTCGCCCGACCACCACTGCTTGGTCCCGGCAAACGGGTCGCCGACGTCGGTCACCACCTCCTTCTGCGGAAGCACGACGACGACTGCCTGGGCCTTGTCGCTGTTGTACTCGTGCGGTCCGAGCTCGAGCGTGCGGGTCTGGCCGGCGACGACGATCTCGTAGTCGAGCCAGCCGAGCGTCAGCTTCTCCCACGGGCCGAGGTCCGCGGCCCGTGTCCCGAGCCCCTCACCCGGCGCCGAGACCCGGCTCTGGGCCATGATCGACCACCACTCGACCGGGCTCGGCCCGGCCGCCGTGTCGTACAGATCGGGGAGCCCGAGATCGTGACCGAACTCGTGGGCGAACACGTCCATCCCGCCGTTCTCCGGCTGGATCGTGTAGTCGCCGACCCACAGGCCGGTGGTGCCGATCGGGGTGCCGCCGAGCTGGTTGTCGGGCGGGCCGGAGGGGTTGGCCGGGTTGGGCAGGAACGCGTACCAGCGGTGCGACCAGATCGCATCCTCACCCTGCCACGGGTCACCGTCGGCCTGGTCGCCGCCGGCGTGGACGATCTGGAAGTGGTCGATGTAGCCGTCGGGCTCGTTGAAGTCGCCGTCGCCGTCGTAGTCGTAGCGATCCCACACGTCGTAGGACGCCAGGTCGGTAGCGATCTGGGCGTCGGTCCTGCCGGCGGCATGCTGCTGGGCGACCCACGCATCGATCGCGTCACGGATCAGCGCCCACGTGTTGCTGCATACGATGGAGTCGCATGGGTAGCCGTTGCTGCGGCCGTACCGGGCCTCGTTGTAGCGCACCTTCACCCAGTCGCTGACCTGGCCGTCGACGCTGTAGCGCCCGGACGACTGGTACTCGTAGTACGTCTTCACCGACTCCGGGTCGGTGTCGGTGCCGAAGTACAGGTCGCGGTAGTGGTCGGCGGAGTAGTCGGCCTGCCACACGGTCGAGTTGTCGACACGGCGGTCGGGCTCGGGGATCTGGTTGTGCAGCGGCCCGTCGAAGCGGGCCGGGCCCGGCGTGTCGGGATCGGTGTCCTGGTCCGGGTAGTTCGGATGTCGCTCGTTGCCGAACTCGGCGAGGATGACGAAGATCTTGTCCGTCTTCTCGCGGGACAGCTCGACGTACTGGTCTTCACCGCCGCCGTTCGTGCCGTTGGCGCGTGGCGAGTCCAGGTTGCCCTGGCTCGGCGCGGCCGTCTCGGAGACCTTGACGACTGTGCTCGGCCCGCGCTGCTCGACGTCTGCTTCACCGCTGAGCACCTGCTCGAGCGCTGTCTCGCGCAGCTCGCGACGCTTCTCCTCCAGCGGGTTCGGTAGTTCGTCCGACGGCGTCGCCGCCGGCGTGTCCTGCGCCGGTGGCGCGGTCGGCGCGGCGGCTGCGTGATGCGACGTGACGGCCACCATGCTCGGCAGCGCGATCACCGAGAGCGCCCACGCAACTCGTGCGCGGGCGCGACGGGTTACCCCCATACCTGTGTGCT
>JBIOUO010000068.1:0-2325 GCA_044867195.1 Ilumatobacteraceae bacterium | reverse complement strand
TCGACCTGCGCCGCGCCGTCGCCAAGGTCGTGCGCCGGCACCGGCCGGAGATCGTCATCACCGGCAACATGCGCGAGTCGTTCGGCCCGGGCGCGCTCAACCAGGCCGACCACATCAACGTGGGCCGAGCCGTCCTCGACGGCGTGCGGGACGCCGCGAACCGCTGGGTCTTCCCCGAGCAGCTCACCGACGGGCTGGACAAGTGGGGCGGGGTCACGGCGGTCTGGGCGGCGGGGTCGCCTCAGGCGGCGCACGCGGTGGACACCACCGACACCTTCCACAAGGGCGTGGACAGCCTCAAGGCCCACCGCGCCTACATCGACGGGCTGGGCTGGGAGGGCTTCGACGAGCGGGAGATGCTCGAAGGGTTCGGCCGCATGGCCGGCTCCCGGCTGGGCGTCACCTTCGCCGCGCCGTTCGAGGTCTACTCGATGACCTGGGGCGAGGACGACTGACCTTCAGGCGCCCACCCCACCCACGCCCAGCCGTCGCAACCTCCCCACAAGACCACGCCGAGCCGTCGCAACCTCCCGGCAAAACCACCCCGAGCCGTCGCAACCGCCCGGCGAAACCACCCCGAGCCGTCGCAACCTCCCGGCGAAACCACGCCGAGCCGTCGCAACCTCCCGGCGAAACCACGCCGAGCCGTCGCAACCTCCCCACCAAGGAGACCGAGCCGCTGACGAGTCGCAGACCACGCCCAGCCGGCGATCGTGGCCGCCGCGAACCGAGGCCGCGCGTCGCCGATGCTCGTAGCATCGAGGCGTGTCGCTGCTCGAGCGCGAAGGTCAGCTTCGGGCCGCCGCCGGCTATCTGGCGGAGGCGGCGGCGGGACGCGGCCGGCTGGTGTACGTCGGCGGTGAGGCCGGGATCGGCAAGTCCTCGTTCGTCGCTCGGGTCGTGGCGGACGCGCGCGGGTCTGCTCGCGTCGCGGTGGGGACGTGCGACGGGTCGGCCACACCGGCGCCACTGGGCCCGCTCGCCGAGATGCTGCCCGCGCTGCCCACGGGGCTGTGGCCTCGCGACGCCACGCGGCCGGAGGTGTTCGCCCGGCTGCTCGCGACGCTGCGCGGG
Source organism: Ilumatobacteraceae bacterium (assembly GCA_044867195.1). Taxonomy (GTDB): domain Bacteria; phylum Actinomycetota; class Acidimicrobiia; order Acidimicrobiales; family Ilumatobacteraceae; genus JALZMG01. The sequence goes on along the minus strand of JBIOUO010000068.1, from coordinate 1,251 downwards.
CCGCCCCCGGGTCCGCCGTACCTGCTCGTCGTCGAGGACGCCCACTGGGCCGACGAGGCGACCCTCGACCTGGTCCGCTTCCTCGCCCGCCGGGTGCACGACTGCCGGGCGCTGGTCCTGGTCACGTTCCGTCCCGAGGACGCGACCGGCGGGCATGGGCTGCGGATCCTGCTCGGCGACACCGCCTCCGCGACCGGGACCCGCCGGATCGACCTGTCGGCGCTGACCGCGGACGGCGTCGCCGCGCTCGCCGCCGAGCACGCCCGCGACCATCCCGGCACGGCCGCCGCGGACCCCCAGCGACTGCACGAGATCACCGGCGGCAACGCCTTCTTCGTCACCGAGGCGCTGTCGGCGGGGACCTCGCAGGTGCCCGCCACGGTCCGAGATGCCGTGCTGGCGCGGGTCGCCAGGCTCGACGAGCCCGCGCAGCGTGCGCTGGAGGTGGTCGCGCTGTCCGGCGCGCGCGCGGCCGCCGGCCTGTTGGCCGACCTGCTGGCACAGGGGCTCACGGCGATCGACGAGCCGCTCGCGCGCGGACTGCTGCGGCGGACCGAGGACGACGCTGCCGTCGTCTTCCGGCACGAGCTCGCCCGCCTCGCCGTCGTGGAGCAGGTGCCGGTCGGTCGTGGCATCCACGTGCACCGGCGGCTGCTGGCGGCCTTGCAGGACCGCGGCGCCGACCCGGCCACGCTGGCCCACCACGCGGAGGCGGCCGGCGACGCCGCCGCCGTCCTGGCCCACGCACCCGTCGCCGCGGCGCGCGCCGCAGCCCTTGGTGCCCACCAGGAGGCGGTGCGCCAGTACCGCAGGGCGCTTCGCTACGCCGACCGGCTGCCGGCCGATGGCCGAGCCGAGCTGTTGTGGTCGCTGGGGTACGAGTGCTACCTCACCGTCCGCATCGACGAGGCGATCGAGGTGACCCGTCAGGCCCTGGACATCTGGGACGCCTCCGGCAAGTCGGTGCGCGTCGGCGACGCGTGGCGCTGCCTGTCCAGGCTGAGCTGGATGGCGGGACGCAACGACGCCGCCGAGCGCGAGGCCGCGGTGGCAGTAGACCTCCTCGAGGGCACCGGGACCGTCGAGCAGGCGATGGCGTACAGCAACCGGACCCAGCTTCGGATGCTGTCCCAGGACCTCGCGGGAACGCGTGACTGGGGCCGCCGCACCCTCGACCTTGTCGAGCGACTGCCGTCGGGGCCGCGCCGCGAAGAGGTGCGCGTGCACGCTCTCAACAACCTCGGCACCATC
>JBIOUO010000067.1:0-9474 GCA_044867195.1 Ilumatobacteraceae bacterium | reverse complement strand
TCAGGGGCCGCGCGTCATTCGAGAGGTGCCGACGGCCCGCGCTCAACTGCTCGCGAGCACTGAATCATGCAGTCGTTGACGCGCTCTGACGCGGGGCGCAGGCCCAAGTCGGTTCAACATCGTCCGGTCCGGCGCCGGGTGCGCTGCTCGCGCAGCGCACCGGGCGCCAGCATCGGCGTTCTTACCGGGCGGCACCGGCGATGAAGGTGGCCACGATGTAGGTGGCGTGCCGGTCGAGGGACTGCCTCGGAGACCCGCAGGCCGTTCAACGCCAGCAGCGACACCAGGGCGTGATCGCGTGGCGACGAGAGCCCGGCGGTGACCAAAATGGCGCCGAGCTCGTTGCGGTCGAGGTGGGCGACGTGGGACTCGTAGTCGATGCGCGGCCGGCGGATGTGCACCGCCGGCGAGTGTTCGATCACGCCTTCCTCCTCGGCGTAACGGTAAAACCCGACGGTCGTGCACAACCGGCGAGCCACCGTGGCTCGGGCCCTGCCGCGATCTTCGAGATCGCGGGCAAAGCGCTCGATGTCGACGCGGCGGACATCGAACAGTTGATGCTCATGTTGCCAGGACCAGCTGGTGAACTGGCGTAGGTCCAGGGCGTACGCGTCGCGGGTATAGCCGCGGTAGCCGGCCAAGAAGCCGAGCAGCGTCATCCGCTCGACATCGGACAGCACCGGTTGGTACCGCGCGATCGCGGTGGTGGGATCGGGCATGGGAGCAGCCTCCGTGTGGTCGTGGCCGGAGACCCCGACCACAACGCAGCAGGCGCCCCCGGCCGGTGGAGCCAGGAATCTATGCTGACGGTGCTCAACCCACGCACGACACACCCGTGCCGTTATGTGCGCCGTCTCGGCCTCGACGGTGTGATGTTCGGACCCATCGTTCGGTGGTGCCTGTGTACCTCACCAGCGGACTCGATCTATACGCCGATGATTGTGGTATATACTCGACGTAATGACGAAGCGGCTGATCGACATCGACGACGACGCCCTCCGCGAGGCACAAGCCAAGCTCGGCACCGCCACTATCAAGGACACGGTCAACCAGGCGCTGCGCGCCACCGCCGAGACGCGCCGGCACGCGATCGCCGATGCCCTCGACGTGCTCGCCGAGGCCGAGCTCGACGATCGCGATGTGGCGTGGCGCTGAGTCACCTGCTCGACACGAGCGTGATCACCCGGCTCGCTGTCCACGCGGTACGCGCCGGCGTCGAGGAGCTCGCCGCCGAGCACGCCGGCCTCGCCCGCGCTTCGATCACCGACCTCGAAGTCGGATTCTCAGCGCGAAACGCGGCTGAGTTCGACGCGCTCGTGGGTGCCCTCGAGGCATTCGAGCGGATCGAGATCGAGCCGCAGCACTTCCGACGCGCCCAGCAGGTGCAGCGCCAACTCGCCAATCGCGGGCTCCGCGGCCGCAAGGTCCCGGACCTCCTCATCGCCGCCGCGGCCGAAGCCCACGGGATGGCCGTCGTCCACTACGACGGCGACTTCGAACACATCGCCACAATCACGGGCCAGGTCACTGCCTGGATCGTCCCAGCCGGCTCCATCGACTGACACGCCCGCCGACGGTTGCCGTCCCCGCGATGTACATGCCGTTATGGCGCGCTCGGACGCGATGCGCCGCGTTCGTTCGGGCGCGACGTTCTGGCGCGCTGGTCGGTGCGTCGCCCGCCGAAGCGCCTGGCCGATCCAGTACGTGTCGCCCGCCCGTCCGCAGTTCGAGCGCCCGTCCCGCTCGGACGTCCGCGGCCTATTTGTCGCCTCGGTGGAAGGTTTGCTCGACCGCTGGCCGCCGAACGGCTCATCGTCGCTCATCGTCGTCGGACATTAGGAACGACGAACTGCGGTCTGTACCTCGAATTGTCGGTGTGCCCCATCAGCCGCCCCTGGCGTGCGGAGTGTTCGCCACAAGGGACGGTCCGGTCTGCGGTGCACCTGAAATAGTCAGCACGACGGTTGGGGCAAGTGCCCAGCTCCGGTGGGAAGCCCACCTATCGTTGGCAGCGGTGGCGGCGAAGCGTTCAGCGGCAGGAGAGATCGAGGCGTTGTCTGGCGAGTGCCGAGCGCTCGCCATGGCCTTGCAGGCCCAAGCCAAGGGCTACGGCTGGCTTGCGCCGCGACGACGCCGACGACCTCAACGCCGTCGCCAACAGACTCATCTCGCTCGCTGATCGCCTCATCAAGCTCTGCCAGGACGGCGATACGAAGGGGCTCCTGGGCACGCTCAGGTCGATCGGCAAGTGGACCGCCTTGGTCCTCGTTCCTGGCATCGTCGGCGGCGTTGCCGGTGGTATGGCCCAGGCCGGGGGTGAGCACCTATTGGGCTCGTTCGCCGACGAAGACCACGGTGAGCAGGTGCAGGAGTTGGCGCAGCGGGTCTGCGACCACTCGTCCTACATCCTCACGCTGCCCGCTGAGAGCCTCCTGCCTACACGGGCCGAGGACCAGGTGATGAAGGGCGGCGTCGGGCAGAGCAGGCTCGGGGGTCAGTCCGGTGAGTTCCGCCTGGGCGAGCTTCGGAACGGCGAGGTGCCCCCGTTGAGTCCGCCGACGGCATCGTCGTCGCCGAGGATGGCATCGAGGTCACAGAGGAAGGCGTCAAAGTCGGCCCGGCAACCGTGACAGCCCGAGCCGACGTGCCGTCGCCCGTCACCGGCGAGGGCAACGCGACCCAGGCGCCCAACATCTCTGACGGCCAGGGCACTGTCGGCACCGGGCACGGGGCCTCGGTGAGTCTCAGCGTGAACGCCGGGGTAGCGAGCGCATCGGCTAGCGCCCACGACCCGTCCGCCCAAGCAGTCGACCTCCAGGTCGATGACCTCGTGTCGCGCACGACCATCTCGCAGGTGCCAGCCGACGCGAACGCCATCACCGACAGCGCCACCCTCGACCTGTCGTCCGACAGCGCCGACGAACCGCCGTGGGCATGCCGAGTTCATCCGTGGTCGCAATCAAGGCTGGTCCCCAGGGACGACGACGAGATCCGCGTCGAAGATGCCTTTGGCCGCAGCCAGATGAACGGCGTCGTAGGCCCGCAGCGCGGACTGCTCTGCGGCTCGGTCGACGAGGTCGTCATCGGTGTCGACGACTTCGAGTTGGGCGAAGACCATGGCGAGCTTGCCCCGGGTCGTGTCACGTCGACCGGCGGGCTCCGGGGCAGTCCCATGCCGATGCCCCTGTCTCGGGAGCGATGGTGCGCGTCGTGAGGTCAGGGTTGGCCTGCGAGGATCTGCTGGATCACGGGAGCGAAGTCGTCGAGGGTAGAGGGGTTGTCGCTGCGGAGATGGATGAGTGTGTCGTCGTCGAAGACAGCGATGTTGTTGGCGTCGCGGACGACGGGGATCCCGGCGATGTCAGCTGGCCGCCAGCCTTGGGTGTCGAGCGCATCGCGGACGTGGTCGGCGTAGCCGAGATCAACGCACGCGTCGGCGAGGTCGAAGATGGCGATGGCGAGGTCGTCGGGTTGCAGCGGCGTGACCGGCTGTCCGGTGGGCCGGATGTAGCCGAGGTAGACGTGGGCGAAGCAGTCCGGGATGGTCAGGTTGGGGAGCGAAGCGAGGACGGCTTCGCGCGGGAGGTCGAGGTAGGTGTAGCCGCTGATGGTGGGTGTGCGATCGTAGAGGTCGCCGAGCATGCCTTGCTGGTCGAACGGCTCGATTGATGGGAGCTGGCGCGCGAGCAGGGCGCGGACATAGCCCTCGGCGGCCGCTGTGCCGCGAACGATCCAGAGCAGTCCGTCGGCGCTCCAGGCCCACTGGTAGGCGTTCTGGTCGGGGACGGAGGCGGTGATCACGGCACCACCGTCGAGGTTGGCCCAGCCGGGGATGTCCGAGTTGGACGCGACAATGGTTTGCTCGGTGGCCTCGTCGTAGGTTGCGCCGCTGACGAAGTTGGTCTCTCCGGCGAACGCGGCGGCGGTGTAGCGGTCGATCGGCGCGGTGCCGTCATCGGAGTCGGCGACGATCAGCCGCCCAATCTCGTCACCCTCGGCCGTGCTGATCAGGGCGGGGTTGACACGCAGCCCGTCAGGGATGTCGTAGAAGTCCCACATCCACGCTGGCGGGGACCCAGCAACAGCGGTGTAGCCCTCGACGTCCGGGATGCGTTCGGCGAGCTGGGGATCGATCGCCGGGCCTTCGATGGCACCCGTGCTTGTCGGCGAGAGCTCCGTCGTTCCGGTCTCGGTCGGTTGCGAGGTGGCGGAAATGGTGGGGCCGGCGGTGGCCGGCACCGTCGACGGCGCCATTGTCGGCTCAGGTGGTGCGCTCGGGGCGGCGGCCGTCGCTCGGGACCGTGGCGATGTCGAGGCGGCGTCGTCCTCGCGGGAGTCCCCACACCCTGCCAGCACCGCGAGAGCCACGCCGGCGGCCAGATACCCTCGGGCGGCGCCACGACGTGCGGTGGTCACGGTCCGCACGAGCATTCGCCGGGATTCGGTGACGCAATCCGGCGCGCTGACCCGCGATCGCCCACGAGGGGCAACCGTACCTCATTCGGGGGATAGCGGTTCGCCTGGGATCCTCCTCGGCGAGTGTCTGCGCGGCAGGGCACCCGTGGCCCGAATGACACAGCCTCGGTTTGCGGCGGCGCGGCCCTCGGACTTGAGCTAGATCGGCTGAACACGTCGTGCTACCTCCTTCTTGCCTGAACGTGGTCAGCCCGCACCATGAACTCATCCACGCCAACTCATTCCCGCGGCTAGTGGTTGCGGTCAGGCCATCGTCGCGGGCCTAGCGTCCCGGCACCAGGGACGATGATCACGATGCGGGCGGGACAGTCGGCTGGGTCCGTTCAGTCTTCGTCGAGCCTGCGCGGTTGGGCGCGCGACGTGTCGGCGGCCGTGTGCACTCGAGTCGCCGGGTGAACTCCGACCCGCGTGTACGGGTCGAGGCTCGGCCAGTTCCGGTGGTCAGGTTGGACCGGACGCATCGCTCCGGTGAGAAGCGTGCCGACAGGTCGAAGGTCGCGCTCGATGGGACCACGGCGTCACAAGTGGGGACGGCCGGCCGCTGTGTCGGGGACGGTGTGCCTGCCACGGTCGTTCGGGGCCGCACTTGCGGGACCCGTCAGGAGGAACAGTGATGAGCGGGATGGTTGGTCGGGGCGTCGCGGTCCCGTTGGTCGTTGCATGGGCGCTGCTCTCGGGCTGTGGCGAGGACGGTGGGGGTCGTACGCGGGCCGCGTTCGTGGAGGATGCGAACGCGCTATGCGCAACGCTCATCGAGACGCGCACGTCGCTCGCAGAGAAGCACTTCCCGTCGCAGACCTCGCCGCCGACGGTCGAGCAGCTGCAGGCGTTCTACGCTGAGATGGGTCCGGTGTTCACCGAGTTTGTGGAAGCGTTCGCGGCGCTGGAACCGGCCGGGCAGGACGAGGGGTTGTTCGGGGAGTTGGTTGGAGAGGGCAGGCGGGTCGCGGCAACGATCAACGAGGCTGCAGCGGATGCGTCGACGGCTCGCCGTCTGCTCGAGACGGACGAAGCAGAGTTCCACAAGGCCGACGCACTCGTTGAGGAGCTCGGGGTCAACCGGGACTGCTGAGGGCGTGCCGGACGGTGAGACAGAGGGAGCACGAGATGGCTGAGCCACGAACGGCGCGGTGGGCCCCGGTCATCGTTGTTCCCGTGGTTCTCAGCCTCATCGTGGTGCTCGGGACCATGGTTGCACTGATCGCCCGAAGCACCCTGCCGTCCGACGGCGGCGGGCACGTCGACGGCGAGGTGTTCGATCCTCTTGGGCTCCAGGTCAATCCGCCCGATCCGTCAGCAACTGTGCTGCGTCGCGGGATGGTCGTGGAGCGGATCGGTGACGTGCCGGTCGACGATCTCCTCGCGGGTGTCGTCGTCGACGGCCGCCATCAGGTCGGCGATGACGTCGACTATCGCGTCCTCGAGCAGGGCCGTGTGCGCGACGTCACGGTTCGCCTGGCAGAACCACGTGTCGGTCGGAGTCTCGGCGGGGTCGCCCTGCCACTGTCGGTCGGCGTCGTCATCGCGGTGCTCGGCGCCTACGTTTTGATACGTCGACCCCGTGAGCAGGCAGCCGCCGCCTTCTTCGCCTTTGGGAGCTGCTTTCTCGCCAGCATCATCGGATCAGTCGTCACGCTCGAACCGGCTGACTTGGCGTTTCGTCCGTGGCTGTGGTGGACGGCGTTCTTCCTCGTCGTGCTGACCTTCAGCGTGATGATCGGCTCGCTCGCCCAGTTCCTGCTCGTCTTCCCACGCCCGCCCAGTCTGTTATCACGGCGACCGTCGCTGGTGCTGCTCGCCTATGCCGCCACACTGCTGCCAGCCGGTGTCGCTGCCGTCGTGCTCATCTCGACAGGTCACGCCACAACCCGCTCGTTCACTACGCTGAACACGCTGGCGCCGTTGCCGGGCCTGCTGTTCCTGCTCGCCGGCGTCGTCAACCTGGTGACGAATCTTGTTCACGCCCGCCGGGACCGCACTCTGCGCACCGAGTTGGCCATCGTCGGGAGCGGAACGCTGATCACCGTGCTGTCCCTGACGGCTCTCAACGTCGGAATCGATGCGTTCGATGTCGTCGCCCCGGAGCCCGTCTTCCTCGCCGCGCTGCTGCCGCTGCCGTTGGCATTGGCCTACGCCGTGCTGCGCCGCGGCCTGTTTGATGTTCGGGCGATCGTCAACCGGACAGTCGTCTACCTCGTCGTGACGATCAGTCTGGTCGCCGCCTACGCCGCCGGCGTCGTCGCCGTGCAGGCGCTGCTGCAAGTCAGCGAGCTCAGTGCCGCTATTCCGCTCGCCGCTCTCGTTGCAATCGCGTTCGCGCCGCTGCGAGTACGAACGCAACGCCTCGTTGACCGCATCACCTACGGGCGTCGAGACGAACCCTACGCCGTGCTCGCCGAGGTGAGCCGAGGGATCCAGGCCAGCAGCCACCCCGCCGACGCCCTCCAGCAACTCGTCGACGCCGTCGCTGTCGCGTTGCGACTCCCCCACGTCGCGATCCGCCTCGGTGACGACCAGACGGCCGAACCGATCGCCGTCCACGGCAGCCCCAACGGTGACGAACACACCGTCACGATGATCCATCAAGGACTGCGACTCGGAACACTCGAAGCATCAGCACGATCACCCGGCGAGCCACTCAACGACGCCGACCGTCGACTCCTCGACGACGTAGCCGCGCAGGCCGCTGTCGCCGCCGACGCGCTCCGGCTGACGAGCTCGCTCGCCCGGTCCCGACAGCGTGCGCTCACCGCTGCCGAAGATGAGCGACAACGCATCAGGCGTGACCTCCACGACGGCCTCGGCCCCGCGCTAACTGCGATCTCACTGCAGCTGACCGCCGCACTCGATCGCGCACCTGCCGGCGACACCCTCGTGGCCTCGCTGCAGCAAGCAAACCGAGCCGCGACCGGCGCGAAGGCCGAGATACGGCGAATCATCGACGGCATGGCGCCAACCCAACTCGATCGCCTCGGTCTCATGGCTGCGCTGCACGCTCTGGGCGATCAACTCAACGCTGACCCCGACACCGGCACGCCTGGGCATCCAACCATCACCGTGTGCGGGCCAGCCACACTCGAGGCGGTCGCGCCCGAGGTCGAGGTTGGCGCCTACCGCATCGCGGCCGAAGCCATGCTCAATGCCCACCGACACTCGGGCGGCTGTCACTGCAACGTCGACGTGCACGTAGCTGCCGGCAACCTCCACCTGCGCATCGACGACGACGGAGTCGGCTTCGTTCCGAATGGTCAGACCACCAGCCGGGTCGGTCTGGGGTCGATGCACGCTCGTGCCGACGCCCTCGGCGGAGAGCTCTGCGTCACGCGCCTCACAGACGGGACGACAGTCACCGCCACCATCCCCGTGCCTGGTCCCGAGAATGAGAGCGACGACGCATGATCCGAGTCGTCATCGTGGATGATCACGGCATCGTCCGCGACGGACTGCGCGCCGCTCTCGCCTCCCGCGCCGACATCGAAGTCGTCGGCGACGCCGCCACCGGCAACGACGCCGTCACCCTCGTCGCCTCTACGCAACCGGACGTCGTTGTCATGGACCTCAACCTCCCCGACATCGACGGCGTCACCGCGACACGCCGCATCATCGAGAGTGGGACGCCGACCAAGGTCCTCGTGCTCACCATGGACGCAAGCCACGACACCGTGCTGCGCGCCCTTCGTGCGGGAGCACGCGGCTACGTCCTCAAGGACGCCGGACGAGATGACATCGAACGCGCCATCCGCACTGTCGCGGCCGGTGGCTCCACCCTCGGCCCCACCGTCTCGGACCGTTTCCTCCAATCGATGACCGGCCGCGCGCCACCCAGCCTGACGCCGTTCCCGCAACTCACGGACCGGGAACGCGAACTACTCGAACTCCTCGCCCAAGGCAGGCCCAACGCCGACATCGCTCGCGCCCTCTACCTCAGCCCGAAGACCGTCCGCAACCGTGTCTCCACGATCCTCACCAAACTGGGTGTGACCGACCGCGCCCAGGCAATCATCGCTGCTCGCGACGCCGGCTTCGGCCGCCCTTGAGCCGGACCCCTCTGCCCAGGCGCAGGTGCGCGCCGCACGCTCACTGCACTTCGCCCGGCTTCGACCGCTCGGGCGGACGGGTCGAAGTAGTCGAGGTCACGAGTCTCACGATCGACGATGTTCGCCAGGACCAGCGCCGCTCCTCCAGCCCACGCGAACGTCGATGACCGTCCTGACATTGTCGTCGCTGCCTCGGCCATCACGAGTTCGTAGACCAGCAGTCGGTCATGAGGATCGTCCAGGTCGTAGGTCCGGCGTGGGCCACTCCAGGCCACCCGCAACGGCAGCTCGCCACGACCGCTCGTCACACGCGCTCGCGTCGTTTCCAAGTCGTCAGGAATCGACACCGGACGCGTCGCCGGGCCGAGCCACGAGCCACGCGAGGTGACGAACGAACTCACCCCTACAGCGTGCGACCCTGTCCGATCCCGACACCTGCAACGCTTGAGACCACCATCGCGTCCGCGCCGACTGCGCGACCGCGGCGGTCGCTGCGCCAGCGTGCAACGGGCCAGCGTCGGTTCTCGACCTCGGGGAAAGTCGGCTCCCAAGGAGGACGCAGCGACCGGTCGCGCCCGGACCAGCTGGGCAACACTCGACGTCACCACCGATCGGCCGAGGCCGGTGAAGACCCGCATCCGATGCCAGCTCCGCACGATCCGGTTGGCCCGCTCTCGGAGCCGGCACGGCTGCGCTGGGCGGGATTCGTATCTGGGCGGGAATCGTCCCGGAATCCGAGACGATTCCCGCCCAGAAGCCGATCTGGGACCTGCTCGTCGCCGCTGCAACGACTATTCGTTGGACGGCGCCTTACCCGCCGCGTTGATCGGGTCGCGGCTGAGGTCCTGACCGGTGCGCGGTCGACCTCGGCCACCGTTCCAACTGACGTCACGGACGCGTCACGCCATCTGGTTGAGACCTCACATCACGGTGGGGTCCAACCGAGAGGAGAACCCCCCAT